>PLNU01000163.1:0-2777 GCA_003142835.1 Syntrophaceae bacterium | reverse complement strand
ATTAAGAATTGGTCTTTCTCTCATCGGTTTTACGGTATTTGTCCTGCATTTGACAAGAAAATTTATACATCGCAGTTTACTGATGCTTACTATAAGCGGCGCATATTTTAACATTGCAACAGGGATTATAACAGCTTTGACTAAAGGTGACTCTGTTTATATTGGCGGATATTTATTTGTCACTACAATGACCGCAGTGATTCCTCTCAGACGTCGGGCTTCTTTGTCCATACTTTTTTGTTCGCTGTCAACATTTATGATAGTAGGCTTTATCAGGGGGATGTCTTTTAATTCGGTTCGTGAAATATACAGTCTTAATGACCTGATATCAGCTTTTCTTGTGACATCAATTTTTGTCATATTGATGGATCGCATGCGTTTTTACAACTGGCAAAATTCGCGCAAAATTCTTGAACAGAGAGAGGAACTTAAGCTGGACAAGATCAAGATCGATAAACTGCTTTTAAATATACTTCCGGTTTCGGTCGCTAAAGAATTAAAAGAAAACGGTTTCGTCAAACCGGTTTATTATAACAGCGCCACAATTGTATTTACCGATTTTGTCGGCTTCACCAAGATTAGCGAAACATTGACACCGGAAGAACTTGTTGCTGAACTTGATGAATTGTTTTCAATTTTCGACCATATAATGGACAAGTATTCGCTGGAAAAATTAAAAACCATTGGCGATTCATATATGTTTGTTGGCGGTGTCCCTATAGCAAGCAACAATCATGCGATTGAATCTGTGTTGGCAGCAATCGAAATACAGGACCAGATGAACCATGTTAATGATGAAAAAGTTAAAATGGGTAAACCAATATTTGAACTCCGGATAGGGGTAAATACCGGGCCATTAATGGCGGGTGTTGTCGGTGAGAAAAAATTTGTTTATGATGTCTGGGGTGACTCGGTAAACCTTGCCAGTCGCATGGAATCGTCTGGTGAAAGAGGCCGCGTGAATATCTCGAATTCAACATACGAAATTGTGAAGGAATTTTTTGAAACCGAGGCCCGTGGTGAGATCTTCGCAAAGAACAAAGGTGCCGTGACGATGTATTTTGTAAAAAGACTCAAGCCTGAAATGTCTCTTGATGAAAAAGGTTTTGTTGCAAATGAAAGGTTCTGGAATTTATATTTGACACGGGTCCAGGAATAATTTTAGTTTGTACACAAGACCAGCGCCATTACCGATTAAATCTTTTTTTCAATAGCCTGATAATGCCGTGTATCTCCGGACTTTTCAGTATGTATGAACAAATAAAAAAAGTTGCCGCGCCAGCCGCTATAGTTGCCAAAAGGTAGATTAGTCTTGATCTAAAAGGAGAACCGGAATCCCAGGGTATGAAAACATTGATCAGCATTATCGCACCCCACATGACGATAGAAGAAGTGATTATTTTTAACGTTGAAAAATAAAAATTACGATCAAGAAAAGGTCCAATCTTTTTCTTCAAAACTATGCCCAAAATTATTACGTTGACTATAGCGGCCAGTGAATTGGCCAGCGCCAGGCCGCTATGCTTTAAGGGAAACATCAGGGCAATGCTGGCGACTAAATTGACAATTAACGTGATAATTGCCGCCTTCATCGGCCATTTAGCATCCTGCAATGAATAAAAGACGGCAACAATAATGCGGATGAGAGAAAAAGCCCATAAGCCCAGGGCATAACAGAACAGTGCCTGAGCAGTTAAAACTGTGGCCTGAGCATCAAAAGCTCCTCGCTGAAATAGAACGGAGATAATCGGTAAGTTCAGCGCCATTAATGCCACCATCGCGGGAATCGTTACAAAAAGCATGAGCCGCAGAGAAAAAGAAATGCTGGATTTTAACTCGTCCATATTATCCGCGGCAACGTGCTGGGAAAAGCTCGGCAGCGCCGCCGTTCCGATGGCAATGGCAAAGATGCCTAGCGGCAGTTCCATGATTCGGTCGGCATAAAAAAGATACGTAACACTGCCGCCCGGCAGCAGGGAGGCCAGGATAGTTCCAACAAAAACATTGATTGTAGTCACTCCCGCACCGAAAATAGCCGGAAGCATTAATAGGCCGATTTGTTTGATACCCGGATGCCGCAAGTTGAATCGAAATTTTAATTTAACGCCATATTTCAACAAAAACGGCCACTGCATGGCCAACTGCAGTGCACCACCCGCTAGGACGCCCAAGGCCAGCGCTGTGATAGGTTCGGCAAAGAAGGAGCGCAAAGTCAGCGCAGCCGCGATCATGGCGATATTTAACATCACCGGAGATAAGGCTGGCGCGGTAAAATGCCGGAAGGAATTTAAAATACCCATGCATAAAGCCACCAGCGCGATAAAAAAGATATACGGAAACATCAGGCGATTTAAAAAAACAGCCAGCGCGAATTGCTCGGGGTTTGAAATAAAGCCGGGCGCGATGAGTCCGACAATCAGNNGTAAAAGCGTTGGATGCCAGTTCGAGGGTTTGATCTCTTGTTTTCTTTTGCAGGTACTCGGTAAAAACCGGAACAAAGGAAACGGTGAGTGAGCCTTCACCCAGAAGCCGTCTGAGCATATTGGGAATGCGAAAAGCCACCCAGAACGCGTCGGTCATCCAGTTGGCACCGAAGATCGCGGCAATGACCGTATCGCGCAACAAACCGAAAACCCGGCTGACCATCGTCGCTGCGCCCACGATCCCGGCTGCTTTGGCTACTTTTGAATTTTCCGAATTATTTTTCTGGTCCATAGTGATTCGATATGCTATTTCTATAAAAGAATGATAGCATTAAATAGTTATTCCTTTCAAAG
>PLNU01000157.1 GCA_003142835.1 Syntrophaceae bacterium | reverse complement strand
CTCTCCTCGGACTGCCGTAGAGATTCTTCCATTAGCTTGCGTTCAGTGACGTTGCGGGCAATACCCCGAAATCCAATCGGTTCACCTTTGGAATTTCTTATAAGAGATACGGATATTTCATTATAAGATTTAGTCCCGTCTTTTTTGGTAAGTTCCAAGGCATATGCCTTAATCGGTATTCCTGTCTTGTAGACTTCGATAAAGAGAATAATCAATGCTTTACTGTTTTTTTTATCGGCGTACAGTCGGTGATTCATACCGATCAATTCTTCTCTCTTATATCCGAGATTATTGCACTCTGCATCATTAACAAAGGTGAACTTACCGTTAAAATCAATCTCAAAATAGCCATCCTCCATTTGCTCAATGATAGTTCTGTATCTTTCCTCCGAATGGCTTATCGTCTCCTCTGCTTGCTTACGCTCGGTTATGTCCCGAGAAACACCCCGAAATCCGATTGGTTTACCTTCTGAATCCCTGATGAGAGATATCGACGTTTCGTAAATTACTTTAGTCCCATCTTTTCTGATAGCTTTAACTTCTAATGCCTTAATAGGTTTGCCTGTGAGGTAAAGTTCGCGGTAGGGCTGATACAATTTTTTAGCGTTTTCTTCATCTGTATGCTGCCGGAAGTTCATCCCGACCAATTCNNAGTTCAAAATAGCCCTCCTGGATGCTCTCCAGAATATTGCGATATTTCTCCTCGCTCTGGCGTAACGTTTCTTCTGCCTGTCTGCGCTCGGTTCTATCCCGTACAATACCCCGAAACGCGAATATTCGGCCGGAAGCATCTTTCATGGGAGTTATAGAAGTTTCTAAATGTCTTCTATCTCCGCTTTTGGTAATAATTTCATAGGGAACTTCTTTTTCGGATTCACCTGTGGTGAATACCTTGTTATATATTGCAAATATCTTCTTGGCATTTTCTTCATCCATTAGATCGCGATAGTTCTTTTTTATTAATTCTTCTTTGGGGTATCCCTGAATCCTGTATAACGCTTCATTGAAAAAAATAAAGTTGCCGCGAAGGTCAAGTTCTGAGTATCCATCTTCGATATTTTCCAGGATAGTCCGGTATTTTTCTTCACTCCGGCGCAGTTCATCCTCCATGTGCTTGCGTTCGGTAATATCCATAAAGCTGCCCAGAGCGGCCCGCTTTCCTTTATAGGTGATGGAAGTGACCATCTCCATGACCCATATTATCTCACCTTTCTTCATGACGAACCTGTATTCATAGCTGCTACTTTTCTCTTTTAGGCTTTTAATGGCCTTTTGCCTGATCGTTTCTCTATCCTCGGGATGAACATGATCAAGGGGATTTGTGCCTAATAAATCTGCATGCGAATAGCCGCTTAGCTTTTGAAATAGTGGACTCACATAGACAAATTTCCCATTTTGCACGATATATATTCCAACACTTATATTGGATATAATGTCTTCTGCCAAATGGGAAAAATCGCTCTGTCTGGAACTGATCTTTTTGTTCGGTTTGACTGCTGCTTTATGTTTACTTGATGTCTTAGATTTAACAGATGGTTTGGGTTTAACTGCCATAGTCTTTTAACCTTTCATGAACTTTATAATGAAAGTATCTCAATTCGTTATAATCAGCTATGAGCCACGATTAATGTAATTATTATATATTGTTAAAGTTCATATTGAAAGAAATATTCTGTCGATATGTTGACGGTATGAAGTAAAATTATTGCTGTACCCGGCTATCATTGTGGCTTATTTAATTGGAGTTCGCAATAGTCTGAGAATCCGGCAGGTGGTACGCCCAAGGCCTGAAGAAGCCGTGCCCAGTAATTGACCTGCGCGGCGGTGCTGGCTAAAATTACAATCTCCCTTTCCGTAAAATTTGCCTTCAAAATATCAATAAATGACCGGGGGAAGGCAAGGGGTGAGCAGGAAATCAAACGGGAATATTCCATGGCTATTTTCTCCCGTGGTGAAAATGTTGTTGACGCTTCAATTCCACTGTGGCCTTGCAGTGCTGCCAACTCATCAGCAGTGATTCCGAATTTGGCATATTCATGGAAATTCATGTCAATACAAAATGGGCAATTAACGGTAAAAGAAGCACGAAGCCGGACTAATTTGAGCATCCGTTCATTCAGGGTCGAATCGCGATGAGCGACAAAAGCTTCCAGTATGCCGGAGCCGATGGCCGCTTTGGGATACCAGGCTAGAAGTTTTCCGGGTAAAAGATCGCGGCCAGCGATCATTTTGGAAATCCAAATACCGATTTTCAGGTAAAAAGGGATATTTTTTGGCGGGTCGATAAATGCTTTCATGAAGACCTCCTTAAATTCTATTACTACGGCAATTAAACGTTAAAATATTCATGGGCAATTTCCGGTCGATTTGCATAACACAGCAGAATTTCCACGCCCCTATAGGAACGCTTACCCCGGCATGCCCAGCATGCGCCGGGGTCCCCTGCCGGACTATCGCCTCGCGTAACCTCGTGTGCCCTTCAGGTTATCAGGTCAAAGAGGTGAGACCGTACGTCAGCGCAATTTGTAGAGACGTTGCATGTAACGTCTCTACAAAGACCGAATCGGGATATTATATTGATCATTGAACATCTATCTTAACCCCACAAGTAAGGTAAGTCCGGCGGTTCAGACCAGTTGTATTGACCATAGAAAATCAGGTCTTTGCGCAGCAAATTGGAACGATGAGCTGCATGAAAGTTTTTCCGGCCAAACCCATTGAGGATAGGCAATTTTACCTCTGATGGGCATTTTCAGCATGTTGTTTCTATAGCCGCGTCCGACCCATTCATCAAGAGAAAGATTGTAATAAAGTTTTAAGGCGTTGATGTGTCCGCGCCACATCGTTACTGCCGGGTGGTGTTGCCAGCCGCTACCGTACTTTATGGCACGGATGATTTGATATGCTTCCACTCTCTGTTTGCCCAGCCTGCGATAATCAAGGGCTTGCAATGATTTTTTGAAATCAGGGTAGGGGAGAAATGTTTGCATAATTATCAGCTATACTAATTTCTCACGGCAATAGCTTCAATTTCAATCGGTACGCCTTTGGGTAAAGAGCTCACTTCAATGGTGGAACGCGCTGGAGGTTCCTAAGGGAAAAAACCGGCATAAATTTCATTGACGGCAGCAAAGTCATTAATGTTTTTTAAATAGATGGTTGTCTTGACAATGTTGGTCAATTTTAAACCGGCTTCTTCCAGAAGGGTTTGCATGTTGGTAAGAACCTGTCGAGTAGCTGATTGAATATCGGTAATGACCTCACCGGTTTTTGGATCAAGCGCTATTTGTCCGGATATAAAAATAAAGCCGCCTGCTTCCACAGCCGCAGAGTAAGGCCCGAAAACCGGTAGTTTATCCGAAGCGATAATTGTTTTCTTCATATAGGTTCCTTATTAAATCAGTTGTTGGCGGTTATTTGCGCGTAATGACGAAGAGGGCAGTCTGGGCAAATAAGTTGGGCATAAAATGAACCGGGCTTGATTTTCCCAAAAAATATTCCTGCTCGATTTTAATTTCTTTTTTGCCGCAGTAATCAATAAAATCACTGATAGTCAAAAAGCGAATGTTCGGCGTTTCAAACCAGTAGTAGGGCAGGGCCTCATTTATCGGCGTCTTCCCGCGAAATACAAGAGTGAAACGGGCCTTGATGTGGGCAAAATTGGGGAAGCCGACTATTACGCGTTTTCCAACTCTCAGAGATTCCTGAATGACAAAGTCAGCCTTTTTTATTTGTTGCATAATCTGGTTGAGAATCACGAAGTCAAAAGATTTATCCGGATAATCAACCAATCCGCTTTCGATATCTCCCTGGAGCACTGTCAGTCCGCGCTCAACGCATTCATGCATCTGATTCTCGTCGAGTTCGATGCCTTGCACGAGAGCATTTTTCTTCTGCATCAAAAAGGCAAGCAACTCGCCATTACCGCAGCCTAAATCCAAAACATGCGCTCCTTCATCGATGATATTCGCAATAATTTGATGGTCTGATTTCATATTTAAAATTATTATTCTTTCTGCTTTTTATCAGCGATTAGCTTTGTCAATTCGGACTAACATTCGCCAGAAAATTTTTTATTAATCTTGTTTCGTCTTCAATTTCAACTAAAAAAGCATCATGCCCATAAGTCGAGATTAAATCAAAATAAGTCGTATAGGCGTGCTTTCTTTTTAAAAGGCGGACAATATCCTGCGACTGATGCGTTGGATAAAGCCAGTCTGATTTAAATGAAATTACCAGAAACCGGACGGCCGTTTTTTTAACTGTGGGCATGAACTTTTCACCGGAGAGATCAAAGTAGTCCATGGCTTTGGTAATGTAAAGATAAGAATTCGCGTCGAAGCGTTTGACAAAATTATAGCCACGATAACGCAAATATCCTTCCACTTCAAAGTCGTCAATGAATTGAAAACTTAAATTATCATTTTTAAGTTTCCGAGAAAATTTTTCTTCCATGGATTGATCACTCATGAAAGTGATATGTCCGATCATCCGTGCCACGGCCAGCCCCTTTTCCGGTTGACCATGCTCATAATAGTAGCCGCCGCGCCAGGCCGGATCAGCCATTATTGTTTGCCTGATGACTTCATCAAAGGCAATTTGTTGCGGTGAATGCTTTAGCGCCGTGGCAATGGGTATCGCGGCAATGATTCGTTCCGGATAGGCTGATGCCCATTGCAGTGCCTGCATTCCCCCCATGGAGCCGCCGATAACACAAAGGAGCTTTTCAATACCAAAAAAGTCAATTAAGTGCCGCTGAGCCTCCACCATATCCGCAATTGTGATCAACGGGAAATCCAGGGCGTATGGTTTTCCCGTTTCGGGATTAGTCGAAGAAGGCCCCGTGCTTCCTTTACATCCGCCGATTACGTTTGCGCAAATTACATAATAAAGATTTGTATCCAGAGCTTTTCCCGGGCCGATCAAATCATCCCACCAGCCGGCGGCAGTGTCCCCCTCAAGGAAGCCCGCGGCATGGGCGTCTCCTGAAAGAGCGTGGCAAACCAGTATTGCATTTGATTTCTTCGCGTTTAATTTACCATAGGCCTCATAAGCCAGAGTTATCGGACCAAGGCTGCGGCCTGATTTGAGCTGTAAGTTATTGGGCGGTTCAGCAAAGGTAAAGTATTGCGGCGTTACAACGCCGACAGAATCTTTTTTCATAATGGAAATCAAATCCGATCAAGTTTAGTGAAGAAACAATAAGAGCAATCCGCCGCGACGGTTAAACTCCATATGCCTGCCAGACAATCGAGACTGTGTCGTAATGTCTTTGCGAGGGAGTAAAACGACCGAAGCAATCCCATAAGTATCAGAATATATTTAGATTGCCACGTTCACTGTCGTGAACTCGCAATGACAAATTATGTAACTTGCAACATTCTCTCAATAGATAGTCTTGCTTTGTCCATGGTATCCTGTGGAACTGTGATTTCGTATGTTAAATCCTCCAGCGACCAGAGAACCTTCTCCAAATTAATGCGTTTCATATTCGGGCAAGTAGCCATGTCTGATGCCGGGTAAAAACTTTTCCCCGGATTTTCTTTCTTCATCCTGTAGATTATACCGATTTCCGTGGCTATAATGAATTCCGTATCCGGAGCATTTTGAACATAAGCGCACATTTTCTCTGTAGAAGCAACAACATCAGCAAGTTCAGTTAATTGTGGTTTGCATTCAGGATGAACCAGAACCTTGGCTCGCGGATGCAGCTTTTTGGCTTGCATAATATTCTCCGGTAAGATTTTGGCATGCGTCGGGCAATAGCCTTCCCAAGTAATAAACTTGCGCCCGACCTGATCGGCGACGTATTGCGCCAGATATTTATCGGGAATAAAAATAATTTCCTCATTGTTCTTTAAAATGTTTTGCGCCATTTTCAGCGCGTTGGCTGAAGTACAGCAATAATCGCATTGGGCCTTTACCGCGGCTGATGTATTTACATAGCATAAGGTTACGGCTTTTGGATGCGCATCCTGGAGAGATTTTAAGTCATCGGCATTAATCATATCGGCCATGGGGCATCCTGCATTTTTATCCGGAAGTAAGACAGTTTTTTGTGGTGACAATATCTTTGCCGTTTCCGCCATGAAGTGGACGCCGCAGAAAATAATAATCTCAGCATCAGTCTTTGCCGCTGACATACTTAAGCCCAGAGAGTCGCCGACAAAATCGGCTATATCATGAATTTCCGGAAGCTGGTAATTGTGGGCAAGAATTACAGCGTTTTTTTCTTTCTTTAATTTTTTTATTTTATCAGTAAGTTCCATGTAATCCCCTCCAATCCAGGGCTTCGATTATGTCCACAACATATACGTCAGCCGCAAATTAAGATTAATTACTATTCATTCAATAGTAATTAAAACAGAAAAAAACATTTGTCAAGAATTATGGCATTTAAATAAGAATGAAATTGCAAATACTGTGGATTCTATTAAATATAAATACTTTGCCGCGCAGTTCTAATTACCGCCAAGAGCCGCGGCAACGTATTGGGCGATAATCTTACCCAAGTCGTAAGGTAACATTTGATCAGAACTGCCACTGTTGGAAGAAGAGGTATGGGTGCGGGTGATGGTAGATAAATCCTTTTCACGAAGAATTTTTCCGGTAGCAGAATCGATTAATCTTACATTGACTGCCATTTCGGAGCCCGCGGTTTGATTGCCTGCGTTGCGGCCAGCAAGCCTCAGAACAGTAACGCGTGTTTTTACGATAAGAGCTCCCATTTGTCGTACGGAACTGGCGCGAGCCTTTTCGATTTTGGAAATAGAGCTTACTTTTAAAAGTTCGTTCATGGCTGTGCTTTCACAGGTGATAGTCACTCCAGGATAATTTTTTTCCAAAGCCTGATCAACTTCAAATTTTTGTATAATAATTTTCTCATATGACTTTTCTAAGGGTAGATTATTTTTCCAGGCAGGTTCTTCAATCGAAGTGAGTGACTTTAATCCTGTGCAGGAGAATATAAAAAAAATGCTGACCAGGATTAAAATAAAAATAAGGGCGGTACTTTGTTTTTTATTGTAATTTATCATGATTTTACCCAAACGAACAATAACTTAACCTATTAATATTATCAAATTCCTAATTCCATATCATCAGTGTTTGACTGCTGAAAATTACCGGAGAAGATAAACAGCTTGTCTCCCGGCGCAATTTTTTTGCCATTGGTCATTCCGTTCCAGATCATTATTGCTTTTACCGAAACATTGAAGCGAGCGGCAACAGTAGATAAATTATCACCTTTTTTAACTATATAAACACGTTCTTTTTTCTCGGCAAGCCATTGTGATATAATATTCTGGAAACGTTCTGAAAAACCCATGGCTGCGCC
This sequence comes from Syntrophaceae bacterium, assembly GCA_003142835.1. Taxonomy (GTDB): domain Bacteria; phylum Desulfobacterota; class Syntrophia; order Syntrophales; family Smithellaceae; genus FEN-1160. The sequence continues at coordinate 810 of PLNU01000157.1, read as the reverse complement.
TCTGGGAAGCATCAGTGTATATTTGCCCGCCGGTAAATAATAGCTTTTAAACTGAGGATTAAGATCTTTGATTACCTTAAAGTATGTTTTTGCCGCTTGAGCAATGATATAAAGCGGAACAGCTTCTCTTACGGTTATTTCCACACGATCAAATTGTACCGCATGATAAAGATCTTCCCTGGCGAGATCATAACCATATTTTTCCGGATTGGACATGATGATCTTTGCTGCTAAGATTCTGAAAATATACCTCTGAGTTTCCTGGTTTAAATAAAGTTGATAGTAGTTATTTGCCTTTTGCATTAAAAGTTCGGTTTTCAGGCCTTCTTCTCCCATGTTATAGGCAGTCGCGGCCAGTGTCCATGATCCGAAAAGAGCATAAAGATCTTTGAGATAATTTGCCGCCGCTTCCGTAGAAGAAATAAGATTGCGGCGTTCGTCTATATCGTTACTGATTTCCATGCCGTATTTGATACCGGTGCTTTCGATAAATTGCCAATAACCGACAGCTCCTTTATTTGATGCTGCATGAGGCTTTAGCCCGCTTTCGGCAATAGCGATGTATTTTAAATCATCGGGCAGAGACTTGTCTTTCAGGACTTTCTCAATATGAGGGAAATAACGGTTGGCGCGTTTGAGCCACAAAATCACATCATCGCTGTTATCCAGAGATAAAAGCATTTCTCTTTCCAGCCTCTCTTTGATATCTGCTTCACTCAAGGGGACTGGTTCATTACAGAAGGTCAGCGGCTCGTTTATTTTGATTGCTTCAATCAGAGCTTGACCCACGGATTTTTGCGCTGTTATTTG
>PLNU01000172.1 GCA_003142835.1 Syntrophaceae bacterium | reverse complement strand
AATATTGTTGGTTTTATGCAGTTATGCAAAGCTCTCGAGTTGAGAGTGCAAAGCAAAGGCAGGCCTTTCAGAATCTTTTTCGCGTTTGACCCATTCCGACAGGCCGTTTTGTTGATCGGCGGGAATAAAACAGGAGATAAGCGATTCTACACGCGTATGATTCCTATCGCGGACACGTTGTATGATCATTATCTTCAGAATCTGGGGGCAAGGAAATGAAAGCAGAAAAATATACCGATTTTTTCGAGGAAGCTGAAAAGAGCATGTCGAAAGACAGCATTCGCCGCGCTGAGCAAGAAGCAAATAAAATCATGTTGAATCTTGGGCTGGCGGAGCTGCGAAAACATGCGGGGCATTCCCAATCTGAAATCCCGGGATACCGGCAATCGAGTGTTTCAAAGATCGAAGCGAGGAAAGACATGAAAATATCGACACTTGTTTCTTATTGCCGTTCTCTCGGCTTGGGGGTCGAGATCAACGCGGTTCAGGTCAATCAAAAAGGGAAGAGCATCAAGAAGAACCTCCTGCGCATAGCATCATAGGAAAAAGGTGATTAGGTTTTAAGTTTTGAGTTAACAATGGTGTCTTGTGAAACGTATCTTTGATTGTACGGTGGTATTGGCGGCGCTCTTTTTGTTTGGCCTTCCTATGCTGCTGGTGGCCCTGCTGGTCAAGCTTACCTCGCTTGGTCCGGTGCTTTACTGGTCTGATCGGGTGGGGATGGGCAACAAGATTTTCAAGATGCCGAAATTCAGGACGATGCGTATCGATACGCCTGCTGTTGCGACGCACTTATTGAAAGAGCCCGATGTTTATCTGACGCCGATAGGTCACTTTCTGAGAAAATCGAGCCTGGATGAATTGCCCCAATTATGGAGCGTTTTGAAGGGGGATATGAGTTTTGTGGGTCCCCGGCCCGCGTTGTTCAATCAAGAGGATCTGATTGCCTTGCGGACAGCGAAAGGTGTTCACCGATTAATTCCAGGAATTACGGGATGGGCGCAGATCAATGGCCGGGACGATCTGCCGATCCCCGTCAAGGTCGAGTTCGATATCCATTATCTGAAGCACCGCTCCTTGATGTTTGACATAAAAATCCTGTTTTTGACCCTGTTCAAAGTGTTGCGCAGTGAAGGGGTTACGCACTGAAAAGGGCCGATCTCGTGGAGAATTTCCGGATGAGGCGGGCCGCTGAATGATGACAAATCGAATGCTTCATGATCTGACCCATAGTGCGTACCTCTAGTGTAGTGTCTTAATAATATCTATACAATATGTCATTTCGAAGCGNNTATGACAATGTTTCATTGAAACGCTACACTAGCGGTTTCTCTTTCTTTTTTTTTGCTACGTTTTCATCGTCATTCTCTCGCTTTACCTTTCCTTCCTCGTTCGCTTCAATTTTAATTTCCACGTTCCCTATGCGGAGCTTCGTCAGGAAGTTCCGCTTTTTTTGTTGTCCTGAAGATCGACTTTCTGGCTTTTTTCGATTTCGGTTTTTTCGATGATGACGGCTTGAGGAATGAAGGCAACTCGTTATCATCACGACGATGGAGGAGGAACGCATAGTCCTGATTGCAATGTCATTGACTTAAGGATTTTTACCTTTCAAGTCCCCCTTTATTTGGGTTGATGTAAAGGGGATGTTTCGGAGGTAATGAAATGTTGCTTTCTCTTGCAGATATTGAACAGCAGGCCAAGCAGTTGCCCGCGGACGAACGGGCTCGCCTTGCCGAGGCGCTTTTTGAATCACTGAAGGATGATTCGTTGCATGCGATCCAAACCGCATGGTGGCGCGAGATCGAGAAAAGAGTTGCCGCCTACGATCGCGGCGATGTTGAAATCTTCTCTGCTGCGCAGGTCTTCACGGAAGCAAGGCGCCTGAATCGGTGAAGCACCACTTAGAACAGTACTGCCCGGGGGGTTCTCGTTTTGGGGATGGTATCAGAAAAATAAACGGTCTCTACAGGGCATTTAAGAGGCGCTTGTAGTCCTTCATGGATTCATAAACCATGCTGGAAATGAAATTGATAAAGGGCTGGCTATCCTTCGCGCCAGTCTGGGCTTTCTTGAGGGCGCTGATGTATTCGCTCCGCACCACAGGCGGGATAATGGTAATGGCATAGCCCGTTTGCAAAAGCGCGAGATTCATGAGAAGCCTGGCCGTCCTACCGTTTCCATCCGTGAAAGGGTGGATCGTAACGAGTTCTTTATGCAGCAGTGCCGCAAATTCGACCGGATGACACTTCTTCCGGTATTTTGGAATAGCTGCGATGAATTTCTTCATCAGGCCCATAATCTCGGAAGGATGCGGCGGAACGAAGCTCGATCCCGTGATAATGACCTTCTCTTTCCGGTATTTTCCGGCCCGGGTTTCATCAATCCTGTAATAAAACAAATGATGCAGACCGAGGATGTCCTTTTTTGTGATCGTTTTTTTCTTGGCGAGTTTGTAAAGGAGGGAGAATGCTTCGCTGTGGCCCATCGCCTCATAATGGTCCTTGAGCGGCTTCCCGCCTATGGTGATGCCGTCCTCGATCACGACCTTTGTTTCGGTCTCGGTGAGCGAATTGCCTTCAAGCGCGTTGCTGGAGTAAGTCAGCCCAACCCGGTAATAGCCCTTCAATTGCTCAAGCGCCTTTTGTGAGAGAGGACGATGTTTGTCGATCTCCTTTTTCAACCCGCCGATCTCTTTGATCCTGTTTTCGTAGTTCATGAATACGTCTCCTATTGGAAACCTTCAATAAAGATATAGCGTTTCATATCACATCGCAAGGGTTATTTTCTAATCCCCCTTTAAAAAAGGGGGAAGCTGATCCACTATAGGCGCTAACTTAAGGCCTTATGAATTCATAAAAAGCCCCAAAGTCGTCATACCGTCGAATACCCTGAAGGGCACGAGAGACGGTATCCATTACACATTGAAATTACTAGTGTCATGTCAACGATACTCTGTCATTTCGAAGGAGTCTTCACGACTGAGAAATCTTAGATTTCTCCCTGCGGTCGAAATGACATTTCTTGATTGACACGACACTAGACCGGTTTTCACCGGAATGACGCTGCAACTTAAGTTAGCGCTAATGAGCCGATCCCCTCCTTCTCGTCACAGGTCCCAGTTGATTATTTTATTGATAATATGGAGTTATTTGGCAGTACATTTTTTCAGGGAGGCCATGTCTTTTAAAAGGTACTATGCGGCCTGTTTTATTTCTTTGTGATCGAGCAATTCCGGTTGAAGTGTTTATGCATCACGTAAGTTTTCTTGCCTCTTCCACAAGCATTATCGGAATATCATTTTTGATTTCGTAAAGTAATTTGCACTGATCGCAAATTAAGCCGCCTAAATTTTCATCTAAACGAACCTTTCCATGACATTGAGGGCAGGCTAAAATTTCCAGGAGCTGTTTGTTTAAAGACATATGTCACCCCTTTGTTAATTTATTTTCTACTACTGCGAATACTTGTTCGGGCAAGATTTCTTTCATACATTTTCTTGTCGCGCATTTTTTTAAAAAGCAAGGGCTGCATGGGAGCTGCGTCCGGACTATAGTGTGACCTTCACCGTAAGGTCCTGTCCGCGCCGGATCAGTAGGCCCAAACAGAGCAATGACGGGAGTTCCCACAGCGGCAGCCAGATGCATTGGTCCGGAATCAGTTGTAATTACAAATCGCGCTTTTTTGTAAAGATAGGCAAGTTCAGAAAGAGATGTCTGCCCGCCGAAATTTATTCCGTAAGTCACCATTCCGGAAGTTATTTTCTCGATAGATTCTTTTTCACTTCCCGTAAAAACAACATTCATCTTCAAATTTTCTTTAATCAAATCAGCCAGCCTGGCAAAATTTCCATCATCCCAGAGTTTGGTCTCCCAATAAGCGATAGGATTAATGGCGATAAATTTTTTATCATCCAGCTTGTATTTACCCATTAAGAGCTGAACTTCTGCTTCGGCATCGTTGTTTTGAGGTAGAATAAATTCAACATTATCTATCTTCGCGCCCAGATAACGAGGAAAATCCAAGTAGCGATCGACCGCGTGTTTATTCATATCTTCGGGGATTTTTTCATTAAGAAATAAGCCGCTTAATTCCTGAAGCGAATCATAGCCTAGTTTTCGTTTCCCTCGGCTTAAAAAAACAATAACGGAACTTTTCAGCAAGCCGTGGAAATCAATGACCAGATCATAAGGGCGTTTTCGCAGTTCTTTCAGGAAAGACCTGATTTCCCGTAGTGGGCGGCGTATTTGGCAATTTTGCAAATCCTTAGCCCAGCTTTTACGTTGGGAAATAATAACCTCATTCAGGTAAGGGTGATTATTGACTAATTCCGCAGCCGCTTCTTCGACTACCCAGGTTATGCACGCATCTGGATAAAGTTTGCGCAATGCTGCCAGTGAAGGCAGTGTATGAATTACATCGCCAATTGCACTCAGTTTTACGATTAGTATATTCACTTGATTCTGTCTTTCATTATCCACTTTACCGCTTCCAGAATATCTTCCGCGACGAAATCAGGCTTGTTCCCGGCTGTCGCCACATCAGGATCAACATCTTGCAACACTTCCCGGCCATATCCTGTCTTTACTAAAATCCCTTTAACTCCCACTTTTTTCGCTGTTTCCACATCGCGGTATCTGTCTCCTACCATGTAAGAGCTCCCCAACTCTATATCTAAATCATGTGCAGCCTGCAGTAACATGCCCGGTGACGGTTTACGGCAGTTACAATTCTGCAGGTAGATTCCTGTTCCTTCCGTGGGATGATGCGGGCAGTAGTAAAATTTATCTATGCTTGCTTTTTTCTCAAGCAGAGCGGTCTGGATGACTTCATGGGTTTGCCTGACAAATTTTTCGGTGAAAAATCCCCTGGCTACACCAGATTGGTTGGTAACAACAATTGCCTTCATTCCACTTAAATTAATCAATCTGATTGCTTCATGAGCAGCAGGAATCATCTTGAGTTTGTCCAGGCTATCCAGATAGCCGACCTCTTCATTAATTGTTCCGTCTCTGTCTAGAAAGACAGCAATAATTTTTCCCATTAAAATATTCTCAACTATTTATTTAATATATTTTGAGCCGCCGCAAAAACATTTTCCACGGACACTAGTTTCATGCAACGAAAATCAGTCGGACATGTTTCTTCAAGACAGGGACTGCAGGAGACGTTTTGGTGAACGATAGTTGTCTTATTTCCGGCAGGTGATGTAGTAATGGGATTGGTTGAACCGAAAATAGCCACAGTTGGAATATTCAGCGCGCCCGAAATGTGCATAAGTCCGGAATCGTTGCTAATGAATAAACGGCACTGTGAGATTAAGTGAATTGCTTCTCGAAGACTTGTTTTGCCGGCAAGGTTAATTAATTTAGTGCGCGCCGCCTTTCTGACTTCTTCCGCCGTTTCCCAATCGGCCTTACTGCCCAGGAGAATTCCCTGCATGGGGAAACTTTCACTGAGCTTATCTGCCACGGCGGCAAATCTCTCCGGAAACCATCTCTTAGCCGGCCCATATGTGGCTCCCGGAGCGATTCCGATAATAGACTTGTTTGTTTCCGGTATATATTTTTGCAGAATGTTTCGGGCATCCTGAATATTGATCCTGGTTGGGAGCCGCATTTCACGATCTGCGGAAACACAACCCAAAGCCTTGACCATTTCCAAATAATACTCAATCTGGTGCACTTTTCTTATTTCTTTAGTGCGCTTTACGCTATGGGTCAAAAGAAGACCGCGGGCGTCCGAGCGATAACCGGCACGCAGAGGAATTCTAGCCATAAAAGCGATGATTGCCGCTTCGATCGCGTTTTGCAGAAGAATTGCCGCGTCAAAGTTTCTATTTTTGAGCATACTGGCAAGACGAAATACTCCTGCCGGAGTGTCATATTTAGCTTCATAGATGATTACTTCATCCACAGCAGAAAAAAGCTTATAGATATCGGCCACCCATGGTTTTACCAGAACAGCAATATGGGCATGCGGATAAGTGGCTCGGATGGACGCCATTGCCGGTAAAGTCAAAATGGCATCGCCAATCCAGTTAGTACCGCGAATAAGAATATTATTTATGCCTTCCTGCGGCAGTTTTTTACTTTTTCCAAGAATCAATTGTTTAACCTCTTTGTTTTGCCTGGCAGAGCTTTGTCTTCCAGCGTTGATGTACCCAAAACCATTGTTCGGGATATTGACGAATATGCTCTTCAATAATTTTAGTAAAATTCTGCGTATTGATTAATATATCAGCTTCGCGATTTTCTGAACTGATAATATCAACTTTTTTTCCTATCTCTAATAAATATTTGCCGTCAGGCAGGCGGCTGGTGAAAAAGGGCAGTACAGGCGCTCCCGTATGCGTGGCAAGCAGGGCCAGGCCGGATGTTGTGCAGGCCTTCCGGCCAAAAAAGTCGACAAATACGCCCCCGTACCAGGCGACATTTTGGTCAATAAGGAGACTGATGGTGGTGTCCTTTTTTAGCAGACGGATCATTTGCCGCATGGCGTTCTCTTTGGGAAGAGAAGTATTGCCGCAGGAGGCACGCACGGTTGTGATAATACCTTCTAAAAGCCGGCTGTCGAGAATTCGATAAACAAAGGATAATGGCCGTGTCAATATCGCCAAAGCGGCATGGCCAATTTCCCAGTTGCCAAAATGAGCTCCAAAAAGCAATACTCCCTTTCCTTCGTTACACGCGTTTGTGTAATTATCCAAGCCTCTGATAGTAATTAGTTGATGGAGATTATCTTTGTTTAAATATGGAATATCATAAAATTCAACCAAAACCAAAGTAACGCTCAGATATGATTCTTTAGCAATTCCGATTATTTCTTTCAAAGATTTATCCGGAAACGAACGCATTAAATTATGAATAGAGATAAGGCGATGTTTGAAAGAAAGATGATAAAATAATTTGGCCATAAAAAAGGCAATTACCCTTCTTACGCTTATGGGGATTCTTCCTATTAAAGAAATTATCAATTTTATCTTCACAAAATAACCTTAAGGGAACTAAACATTACTTGCTTTCAGTTGAAACAGGATTGACAACTGCTGCCGCCAGCCGATCCAAAATAAAATTATTGAATGATTCCCGCGCGGGAGTAATTTCCATCTCAATGCGCATCATGTATATTATGCTTAAAAACTCGGGGAAGTTTTGCAGGCGCATGCCATCTTTTTGCGTTGTAATTATTAAATCAGCCTCATAATTATAAAACTTGTTTTTGATTATTTCCAGTTCAGCCCGGCTGTAGTTGTGGTGGTCGGGGAAAGTATCGAATGATAAAATATGAGATTGGGCAGCAAGCAGTGATTTTTTAAATGAATCGGGCTTGGCTATACCGCAAAAAGCGCACACCTTTTTCCCCGTAAGACCGGCAATCGGCCACTTATCACTATAATCCCCTTTGATCACATCTTTGAGTTTATGAATGCTAGTAAAGATGGGAATATTTCCCATTTGTGTTAATTTGTTGTTAATGACATCTGTCTTAGGTGTTTCGTCGGCGCGCGTGAGCAAAAAGGCGCTTGCTCTTTCCAGACCTGCTATTGGTTCACGTAGCTTTCCCCGCGGCAGGACATGGCCATTGCCCAACGGATTCTGGCTATCTAATAAAACCAGATTAATGTCCCGAAATATTTGCCTATGCTGCATGGCATCATCACAAATAAGCACATTGATGCCGAATCGATTTATTGCTGCGTTACCTGTTTTTATTCTTTGGGGACCGACAATAATGGGGATACTTCTGAGCGATTGCGCCATCAAAAATGGTTCATCTCCGGCGGTTTTGCTGTCCAGTAAAATATTTTTACCATCCGCAACAATGTTCACTGGTTTTGTGCTTTTGCCACCATAACCACGGCTTAAAATTGCCGGTTTAAAACCATGTGATTGCAGCATTCGCGCCAGCATGATCACGCAGGGAGTTTTACCCGTGCCGCCGGCGGTAATATTGCCGACGCTGATCACCGGACAGGGGAGTTTTACAACGGCAAATATCTTTTTATCGTAAAGCCAGTTGCGAAAAGTAATAATCAGACGATAAGGCAAAGAAATTGCAGATGCTATTATTTTGATTACAGTGTAACGGCTGATGCTTCCGTCATCATNNACGGAAATATTCGCCTTTTTTCTCCATCAGTGTCTCATGGTTGCCTTCTTCGAGGATTTGTCCATTGACTAAAGCAATGATTCTATTGGCATTACGTATTGTAGAAAGCCTATGGGCAATTACCAGCGTGGTACGTCCCTTCATGAGATTATCAAGCGCGTCCTGAACTTCAATTTCCGCTTCCGTGTCCAGCGAGGATGTAGCCTCGTCTAGAATTAAAATCGGAGCATTCTTGAGCAGTGCCCGGGCTATCGATATGCGTTGCTTTTCTCCGCCGGAAAGCTTTGTGCCCAATTCACCGATATTGCTATCATATCCGTTGGGCAGTTTCATGATAAAATCGTGAGCGTTGGCAGCTTTGGCCGCGCTTACGATTTCATCTTCCGTGCGTTCGATATCTCCATAAGCAATATTGTTTCTTACGGTATCATTAAAGAGAATTGTCTGTTGTGTGACAATAGCAATCTGGCCGCGCAGAGACTGTATAGTTACGTCGTGAATATCATAACCATCAATGAGGATGCGTCCGCCGGTGACATCATAAAAACGAGGAATTAAATTTACCAGCGATGTTTTGCCGCCACCGCTCATACCCACAAAAGCGACAACCTCTCCCGCTTTTATGGACAGGTTAATATTTTTTAATACCGGTGTTTGTTCATAACAGAACGTAACGTTTTCAATATCAATGCCACGGCTGACAGGCGGAAGATTAATGGCATCGGATTTATCTTTAATATCGGGAACCAGATCGATTATACTAAAAACACGATCAGCACCGGCAATACCCTGATTGATGGTATTGTTGACATTCGTGAGCCTTTTGACCGGCTCATAGAGCATCAGCACAGCCGCCAGAAATGAAAAGAACGTACCGGGTGTAGAATTGCCCTCTACAACGCTATAGCCGCCGTAAAAGATTACGGCAGCGATACCCAGTCCGCCCAAGGAGTCCATCAGGGGGTGGGAGATAGCATTAACGGAAACTGCCTTCATGTTTAATTTGAAGAGGCGTTCGTTTTCCGCAGCAAATCTTTTATTTTCATATTTCTCCATGCCGAAAGCTTTGACAATGCGGGTGCCGGAAATAGTTTCCTGTAATAAAGTGCTCAGCGTTCCCATTGTGATTTGTGTGGATGTGGTTACTTCACGCATTTTTTTCCCGAATCTGGAAATTGGGTAGATGGTCACGGGGAAAACAATCATGGCAATAATAGCCAGTTTCCAATCGGTATAAAAAATGACACCGACCAGAGCAATTATGGAGAAGGTGTCTTTAATAATACTGGTCACTGCTTCCGAAGATGCGGTTTGAATGGACATAACGTCGTTGGTAATACGCGACATGAGCATGCCCGTTGGATGCTGTGTAAAGAAAGATAATGACTGCTTCTGGATCTGTTCATAGAGTTGATTACGCAAATTAGTGACAATACGTAATCCGATGAAGCTCATCAAAATAGTTTGTATGTAATTGGCCGCCCCTTTGGCAAAAAAGATTCCGATAACAGCAAGAGGAATCCATTTCAGCGAAGCAGGATTTTTAGCAAGAAAGATGTCATCGAGAACCGGCTTAACCAGCACAGCTTGTGATGACGTCAACGCTCCGACGATTAACATGCAGATCATAGCAAAGGCGAAGCGCACGCTGTAGGGTCGGGCGAGCTTTAAAAGACGTTTAAATGTTTCCATGCTTTCCTTTATAGCATATCATAAGCCAGGTGGGCAGTTTTTCTTGCGGCACCGGGGTTGCCCAGCTTGCTCCGGATTGCTGCCAGTTCCTTTATCATTTCCTGCTTTCTTTCTGCATCCGTTAAAATATCCAGGGCCTCAGCAGCAATTCGATTGCCACTGGCATCTTCCTGAATCAGCTCTGGAACAATGGTTTTTCCGGCAATAATATTAGCCAAACCGATATTTTTTACATGAACTATAAATTTACCGATAAAATAGGTAAGGGATGAAATCTTATAGATAATAACCATGGGAACACCCAAAAGGGCTGTTTCCAGTGTTGCCGTGCCGGACGCAACTATTGCCAGATCAGAGCACGAAATTGCATCGTAGGTATGTCCGCTGATTACATTAACTTTAAGGGTATATCTGGAAATAATATCAGTAATTATTTTTTCTTCCAGTGTGTCGGCTAAGGGCAGCAGAAATTGTATGTCCTGTATATGTTGGGCGAGAATTTCTCCCGCCCTTAACATTTCCGGCAGCAGATTAATAACTTCCGAAAACCGGCTGCCCGGCAGAAGTGCAACAGTTGTTCTGCCTTCTTTCAGGCCGAATTTTGCTCTGGCCTCTTGCGAAGAATATTTTGTTTTGACTAAATCCAGTAAGGGATGTCCCACATAATTTACCGGGAAGCCTTTCTGTCGGTATGTTTCAACTTCAAAAGGCAGGATAACCGCCATTTTATTTACTGATTTTTTAATCTGGTTAATTCTGCCTTTACGCCATGCCCAAACTTGCGGGCTTATATAGTAAAAAACCTTTATTCCTCTTTTGCGGGCAGCTTTAGCTATACGAAGATTAAAATCAGGATAATCAATTAATATGACCAGATCAGGATTAAACTCGTCCATAGATTTTTTCATCCTGTTCATTATTCTTAAAATATTTCCTAATTTGGGAATTACTTCGGTTAAACCGACAACAGCCATCTCTGAGACATGAGCGAGGAGCTTTACTCCCGCTTCCTGAAGCTTGTTACCGCCAATGCCGTAGAAATTCAGAGATGAATCAATTTTGAGCATTTCGTGCACGAGACTGGCGCCATGCATATCGCCGGAAGCTTCTCCGGCAATAATCATTATGGTCTTGCTCTTATTTTGATTTTTTTCTTCAAGCTGCATTGTTGATCACATCCGCGATTAGATTAATTTCTTCTTGGGTTAATTCAGGAAACACAGGCAGAGATAATACTTTTTCATATTGTCAATCTTTAACGGCAAACGCCTCTTTCGGATTCTTTGATAAATTTAATGAAATTGCGCACCTCAGGCAAATCTTCCACTTCAGCTTCAGCTTTTTTTATAGCCGCATCCAAGAGCAGCGAAGAGCGAAAAATAATACGATAAGCCTCGGCTATCGCTTTGATGCTTTTTTCGGGGAAATTTCTTCTTTTTAAGCCTATTAAATTCAAACCGAAGAGCTTGGCATGGTTCCCTTGAGCTATAGTATAAGGAGGAACATCCTTACTGACTGCGGATGCCCCGCCAATTATGCAGTGTGCGCCAATGCGGCAGAATTGATGGATGCCGGTCAGGCCGCCGATAATCGCATGATCTTCAATGTGAACGTGTCCGGCTAAGCTTGCCGCATTGACCATGACAATGTTATTATCTAATTTGCAATTATGGGCAATGTGGACATATGCCATCAGCAGATTGTTCTCACCAATGATTGTCATACCAATATCGGCACTTGTGGCACGATTGATGGTGACAAACTCTCTGATCGTGTTGAAGTTTCCAATAACTACTCTGGTTTTTTCCCCGCCGAATTTCAGATCCTGGGGAGGGGCTCCTATGGAACAGAATTGAAAGATGTTACAGCCTTCGCCAATATGGGTGTAATTGTCAATTATTGTGTGCGGGCCGATTATTGTATTTTTCCCGATTTTAACATCGGCTCGAATTATCGAATAAGGACCAATCTCCACTCCTTCTTCCAGTTGAGCGTCCGGAGCAATAATTGCTGTTGGGTGAATCTTCATTATTTAACCTTTACTTGAGGATTTGTTTATTTTTTCCTGGAGCGATTCAACTTTTTTGACCAGTTCCTCAATAGTTTTTTTCATTTCCGGAAGTTTAAGCTTGCAGGCTTCGAGTTTTAGCCATTGCTTGTACGGTAATGATGGCATCCCCCCGACAGTCTGGTTGGATTCAATATCCCTGTGTAACCCTGAACGGGCCGCGATTGTGACATTATCACCGATGTTAAGCCATCCCGCCATGCCTGTTTGTCCGCCGACAATAACGCTTTTGCCGAGTTTGGTGCTTCCTGAAATACCAACCTGGGCGGTAATGACTGAATTTTCACCGATGACAACATTATGGGCAATCTGAACGAGATTATCTATTTTGACGTTACGCTGAATCCAGGTTTTTGTCATTGTGGCGCGGTCGATAGTACTATTGGCGCCGATTTCCACATCATCATCTATTTGTACAAAACCAACTTGAGGAATTTTAGTATTGCTTAGGCCGGGAGCGGCAAAGCCGAATCCATCAGCGCCGACAACAACACCTGAGTGCAAAATTACCCGCTTGCCGATGATGCAGCCGTAATAAACTGTTACATTGGCATAAAGGATCGAATTTTCGCCGACAGAAACGTTACGGCCAATATAAACACCGGGATAAAGCACAACTCCCTTTTCGATTTTGGCACCACGGCTGACAAAGACTCCGGCAAATACTGTCGCTTCCGGAGATACAATGGCACCATCTTCAATATAGGCATCAGGACTTACGCCACTTGCGCCATGTTCCAACGGATAGAAAAGCTCCAATAATTTTCCGAAGGCAACGTAAGGGTCGGCCACGATAAGCAGGTTCTTGCCAGCCGCCGCTGTTTGCGGCGGGGCAAGAATGGCCGTGGCCTTGGTTGTCTTCAGTTTCGCTAAATACTTCTTGTTGACAATGAAAGTAATATCGCCTTCATTTGCCTCTTCAATCGGACGAACGTCGCTGATGATGACATCAGCTGCACCTATAACATCACCGCCAAGAAGCCCGGCTATTTCTTGAAGCGTTATTTTCACCAAAAGCTCCTATTTCTTGGCTTTGTTAAACTCATCAATAACTTTGCTGGTTATATCATTTTCTTTGGAGTAGTAGGCTACAGGCGCGTTGGGAACTCCTACAAGGAAAATTGCAACACATTTTTCTTTTTCCGCGATATTTTTGATAGCTTTTAATATTTCCGGCATTATTTTCTCGAATATTTCCTTGTCTCGCTTTTGAAGCTCATCGTTAATATCCTGAACCATCAACTGATAATCGCGTGTTTTTTTCTGGAAGGNNTATTTCCGGGATGTTGACAAAACCAATTTTGTCCGCCGCAAACGCACTGTTACTCATAACAAATAGTAACAAAGCAAATCCTGCAATTAGATAAATATTTCTTTTCATTTAAATTCTCCTCTCAATTTTTACGGACAAAGCAAACTTAACTTTTGTTTCATCCGCATATTTGGTTATTCCAATTCTAAATCAANNGTCGCCTCCTCCTTGCCGCCTCAATATCATCTTTGATTTAGAAATGGTATTACATAAACATGCCGATGGTGAATTCCCAACGGCCCATAGCATCGTCATTCAAACCCTTTCGGTTGAGTACATAGCCGTATTCTATTCTCAAAGGGCCAATGGGCGAATACCAGCGAAGACCTAATCCCACGGTTTGGCGTAAATCATCAAGATAGTATCCGCCATCCCAAGTGTTTCCGGCATCAAAAAAAACAACACCTTTCATCCCGGCATCCTTGATAAATGGAAAAACAAGCTCAAAATTGAAAACTAACATGGATGTGCCACCGAGGACATCACTTGATCCCGAATTGCGTATTCCCACGTAGCGTAAACCGCGCAGAGAATTAATTCCGCCTAAAACGTATCTTTCGTTAATGGGGATTCTGCTGTCGCTATCATCATTATTTTGGAGATATCCTATCCTTCCTTTTGCCCCAAAGACCATATCCCAAAAAAGCGGATAATATGCAGTTGCTCCTGCACTATATTTAGTAAATTTAGTGTCCCCTCCTAGCGGAGTACCGGCATGCTGAACTGAAATACTTGTCTTAGTACCTTTGGTAGGGAATATATTATCATCGGTTGTGTCGCGTCCTAAAGATAATGTTACGGAACTAGCGATTCTCTGGCCTGCCTGATCCATTATATAGGAAGTTGCTGTATCGTAATTGATATTTTCAATATTATTAATTGTAAAATTATAACCAGCGTAAGCGCTGATTTTTTCCCAGATTGGATAACCTAAAGTAAATCCCGCGCCCTGCGTATCTAAACTGTAAGAGTCATAATCTCTTTTATATTTCCAGATGGTTACTTGAGACCAGAGGGGCAGATCAAGGAGCCATGGCTCAGTGAAAGATAACTCATAATTGTTAGTCGTTGAGCCTAAAGATGCTTTCAGACTCAGGATTTGACCATAGCCCAGGAAGTTCTGCTGGACAATTTGCGCCATGATAATTGCTTGTTCAGTGGCGCTGTAACCGGCACCCACCATAAACATGCCTGTATTTTTTTCTTTGACCCGGATATTGATATCCATTTCATTTTTGTCAGGCTTCTTTTCTGTTTGAAAATCCACTTCTTCAAAATAGCGCAAGCGGTTCAAATTACCATAACTGTTTTTTAATTTGCTGCTGGAATACAGGTTTCCTTCAACCACCTCCAGTTGCCGCCGGATAACTTTGTCGCGGGTAACGGCATTGCCGGTAATGTTGATGCGATTAATATAAACCAGTTCACCCTTTTTTAGTTGAAAGTCTATATCAACCAATTGTTCTTTTTCCCGGATGTTGACTTTGGGGTTAACATCGGCAATTGCGTAACCCTCATCATTACAGGCCTGTGTTAAGAAATCTATGTCTTTTGAGAGTGATTCGCGATCGTAATTGTTTCCTTCTTTTATTTTTAGTGCTTGCAATAATTCAGGTCTGGGCTTTATGAGAGAATCACCGGAAATTTCTATCTTGCCGAATTTAAATCTTTTGCCTTCTTTGATTTTAATTTTTATGTAAATTCCCTTTTCATCGTGAGTTATTTCCGGTTCGCCCACTTGAGAGTTTATAAAACCATTATTGAAATAATAAGCATTGAGTTTTTGGATATCCTGCTTTAGTTGCTCACGCTTGAGCATGCCTGAATCAGAAAAAAAACTGAAAATAGTGTATTCCGATGAACTCATCATGTTTTTGAGCTCTTTTGAGCTGTAGGCCTCGTTTCCCTCGAAAGTTATCGACTTAACGTAAATTTTACCATTTTCTTTAATATCAAAAATTATTCGAAAATCTTTTTCTCCGTCTTTTTCTACTTTGTCGGTTATCTCGGCATTGTTATATCCTTTGGTTTCATAAAGATTTTTTATCTTCTCCACATCCGCTTTGATTTTTTCCTGATTCAGGTTCTGTTTGACCTTTATGGTTAGAACTTCTTGGATATCACCTTTGCTTAAGGCTTTGTTGCCATTGATCCGTATGTCTGAAATTAATCCTTTTTCCTGCACAGTAAAGGTCACTTCTTTTCCTTCGGGCGTCGATATCGCGTCGGCAGTTACGTCCAGGAAAAAGCCCATTTTGAAAATAGTTTTAATATCGGCGCTAATATCTGCTTCCCAGAAAGGTTTACCTGCTTTGCTCTTAATCTGCTGAAGGATAGCTGAGGCTTCAATTTTCCGGTTTCCTTTAATTTCAATTTTGACTATTTTTTGAATTAATCCGGCACGGGTAAGAATTTCCGTTTTTAGTTTTATTGCCATCGTACCAACATCCGCTAACCCTTTGCCTTGAGCGGAAAAACCAGATAAGGCAATTTCTTTGGAAACATCAATAATTTGGGCGTCGAAACTTAAATTCTCGCCCAGTTGGGTCAAGCTGCCGGAAACAACAAAATCAACGCCCATTTTTTTCCCGATTTCGATTGCCCGTCGTTGGTCAAATTTGATATTGCCTCGAAGATAGGCATCCGCCGGAATAACTTCAACAAGTTTTTCCTTTTTCAATTCCTCTACCAAACTTTTATATAGTGAATCCTTGATAGCGGTGCCATCGCCTTTGCTGTGTATTTCAAAAGGCAGTATGCTAAGCTTCTTTACTTCCTGAGAATGAGCCGCGGAAAGGAAAGTAATTGTCAAAAAAAATAAAGTTAAGCATGTATATCTAATTGTTTTATTTATAATCATAAATTTTCCCATCTTGCAGTCCGATCTTTCCGGACATCCTTTCTGACAATGATTTGTTATGTGTTACAACGACAAGGGTAATTTTTTTTGTTGCATTTAAATTNNAATATCTTCTATCTTTTTTCCTGTTTCCGTGTCAAGGTTTCCTGTAGGTTCGTCGGCAAGCAATATTTCCGGTTCCATAATCAGGGCACGGGCGATGGCCACTCGCTGCTGTTCGCCGCCGGATAGTTCTCCGGGCTTATGCCCGGTGCGCTTTTCTAATCCTAATTCTTCAAGCAGGCTGTATGCTTTTTGTGCCGCTAGTTTCTTGGGCATCCCGCTGATTAACGCCGGCATCATGGTGTTTTCCAGAGCGTCGAATTCAGGCAGTAAATTATTGAATTGAAAAATGAAACCGATATTTGAATTACGAAACCGAGCCATTTTATTTTCATTCCACTCAAAAACATTCATTCCATTAATGGAGATGTTTCCACTTGTTGGGTGATCCAGCGTGCCTAAAATATGAATGAGGGTACTTTTACCGGCACCGGAAACACCAAGAATCGCCAAGGATTCGCCCTTTTTAATTTCCAGGTTCAGGCCGCGTAAAACCTCAATTTTATTGCTGTCTTTAAAAAAAGTTTTCGATAAATTTTCCAGTATAATCATCTTTTATATTCGTGATCAGAATTTTATTCGTATCTTAATGCTTCTGCAGGATCAAGCCGCGAAGCCTTGAAAGAAGGATAAATTGTTGCTAAAAAACAAATAAGCATTGTACTAATAACAATGATAACTACGTCTGTGTAATTAATCTTTGACGGAAGTTCGCTCAAGTAATAAACATCACCGGGCAAAATCTTGAAGTGGAAAATTTTTTCCACAAGAAGCGATATTTTCTGTAAATTTAAAGCTATGGCTAGTCCCGCGATACATCCCAGGAAAGTGCCGATAACACCAACAATCAGACCCTGATAGATAAATATTTTCATAATTGTTTTGGAAGTTGCCCCCATGGATTTTAAAATGGCAATATCCTTATTTTTTTCCATAACGATCATAATTAAGGCACTGATTATATTGAAGGCAGCAACGAGAACGATTAAACTCAAAATAATGAACATGACGCGTTTCTCCAGTTTCAAAGCGGAGAAGAGGTTTTTGTTCATTTGCATCCAGTTGTGAGCCAAAAAGGGGAAGCCTAGTTTACTTTGAATTTTTCGGGCAACGCTATCCGCCTTATAAATATCATCTACTTTAATATCAATTCCCGTGACTGTATCTCCCATTTGCAGGAAATCCTGACAATTGCGTAAGGATAAATAGGCCAGAGTCGAATCGTACTCATAGAATCCGGATTCAAAAATGCCCACAACGATGAATTTTTTCATGCGCGGCATCATTCCCATAGGTGTAGAAATACCGACCGGCGAAATAATCGTGATAGTATCGTGAAGATAAATGCCGAGATTCCTGGCCATTTCTTTGCCAATGACAATCCCTCCTGATGGTGTATCTTTGTTTTTATAAGATTTTGATATTTCGGACGGAATTTTGTTTAAATGTTCAATATTGCCTTCCCTGATTTTTCCTAAATTAATGACCTTAAAAGCACTTTGGGTGTCCAAGCCACGCATGATTACGCCAGTCACACCGTTGTTGTTACGGATCATCGCCTGACTGTAGATAAATGGAGTAGAGGCGACAACACCTTCTGTTCCAGCAATGCTTTCGCGAACTATTTGATAATTTCTCATGGGCCCCATTATATCGGTTGTCAATTCAATATGAGATTTAATTCCCAGAATTTTGGAGCGCAAGTCTTCTTCAAAACCATTCATAACGGCCAGCACGATAATTAAGGCTGCCACCCCCAGGAAAATACCAAAAATTGAGATGAAAGTAATAATCGAAACAAATACCTGTTTGCGTTTCGCTTTTAAATAACGTTTACTTATAAACAATTCGTAAGGCATCAATAATATCCCTGATAGAAGAGCAAATTAATTGTTAATAGAGCCGCCTCAGTCCTGTTTTGTTCTGAGCAGCGGGAATAAAATAACATCTCTAATGGAAGCTGAATCGGTAAAAAGCATTACCAGGCGGTCAATGCCGATACCCTCTCCGGCTGTGGGCGGCATGCCATATTCCAGTGCGCGGATATAGTCTTCGTCCATTTCGTGGGCTTCGTCATCACCTGTTTCTCTTTCTTTTGACTGCTGCAGAAATCTTTCTCTTTGATCGGCAGGGTCATTCAATTCGGAGAAGGCATTGGCAATTTCCCGGCCGTAAATATACAACTCAAAGCGGTCGACAATATCAGGATCACTGTTTGATCTTCGGGAAAGAGGGGATACGGCCACCGGATAATGGGTTACAAATGTAGGTTGGATAAGTTTTTTTTCCACAACTTCATCAAAAATAGCCATTAAAACCTTCCCTAAAGGATCGGTGTCTTTGACCTCACAGCCAACTTTTCTGGCGAAAGCTAAGGCTTGTGTTTGATCTTCTAGCGTGTATTTATCCATGCCGGCCCTCTGCAAAAGAGCATCTTTTACAGAAATACGCCGCCAGGGTGGTGATAAATCAATTTCTGTCCCCTGATAAGTGAACTTAAGAGAGCTGAAGAGATTACTGGCAATAAAAGCAAACAACTCTTCAGTATAAGTCATCAAATCTTCATAAGTAGCGTAACTCATGTAAAATTCTATCATTGTAAATTCCGGATTATGAAAAGCGGAAATACCTTCGTTGCGAAAGTTCCGGTTAATCTCATAGACTCTTTCCATTCCACCGGTAACAAGACGTTTTAAATAAAGTTCCGGTGCAATGCGTAAGTATAAATCCATATCTAAAGAATTATGATGGGTTTTAAAGGGACGGGCTACAGCGCCGCCAGCGCGTGGCTGCATCATCGGTGTTTCGACTTCCAGAAAATCCTGTTTATCCATGAATTGCCGTATAAGTTGGATAATACGGCTTCGCCGAAAAAAAATTTCTTTAACTGCCGGGTTGGATATTAAATCAAGGTGCCTTTGACGGTATCTTGTCTCCACATCAGTCAGGCCATGCCACTTTTCCGGAAGCGGGTGCATAGCCTTAGACAAGAGACGTAAATCATGTGCTTCTATGGTCAATTCATTGGTCTTAGTGCGAAAGAGTTTTCCTGAAATGTAAACAATATCACCAATGTCCAGTTTTTTGAAAACGAAAAAAGCGTTTTCGTTGAGCATATCTTTAGCTACGTAACTTTGGATCTGGCCTTTACGGTCTTGGATTTTGACAAATGCCGCCTTACCAAAATTACGCACTACCATTAAACGTCCTGCTATGGAAAATTGTTGCTTTAGCCCAGCCAGCGCTTCCGCTTCGGAATTGCCAAACTCAGTTAATATTTCCGCCGTTGTGTTTTGGGGCCGGACATTATTGGGATATAAATCAACTCCCGCTGCTTTTAAGGCCGCGATTTTTTCCAGGCGAACCTTTAAAAGGTCATTATCTTCCATAATTTCTCCACTTTTATAAAGTTCACTTGACTATATTTATTTTGCCAATTAGTCAAGCATGATTGTGGTTTTATGTGACAATGTTCTGATTGTAAAACTAAAGAAGAATGTATTTGCCACAAACGGTTATGTTATGTATTATAGATGTATATTTAAAATAAAAAAAAAGGGGGGGGGAAATGGTAAACAAGGCGATTTTGATCGGCAGACTGGGTAAAGATCCGGAGGTCCGTTATACGCCCGATGGCGCAATGGTTACTAACTTCAATTTGGCTACGGACGAACAGTGGAAAGATAAAAATGGAGAAAAAGTTCAAAAAACGGAGTGGCACAGAATAGTTGCCTTTGGGAAATTGGCCGAAATATGCGGGAATTATCTGGTCAAAGGTAAGTTGATTTTTGTTGAAGGCCGGATTCAAACCCGTTCCTGGGAAGACAAGGAAGGCGTCAAACGCTACACCACGGAAATAGTCGCCAATAATATGCAGATGCTGGATCCTAAAGGCCAGAATAAAGCAGATGAATCATCTTCCGATTCCATGTCTTCCAATTCAGCCAGTAGCAGCACGCCAATGGATGATGTACCATTTTAGCCTTGAAGTCTGCATTGACTCGAATATTTCTTAGTGATTCTGATACTAATTCGCTTTCTTTGGCTAACTTTGTTGGCAGCGTCGTCGGCTTCCTCAACGTATTACTTCCGGGAGTGCATTCCCCAGAGGGGGCACAATAAAAAGAGATCATTTCCTTACCGGTGAGCTACGCCATTATGGCGTGTCTCACATACGTCTTGTCGCCTCCTCCTTGCCGCCTCGTTATCCTTTGAAAGCGAAATGGTATCAATCTCTATGATCTTTTGCATTGTGCGGAAAAAGTTCCGCAACAAAATATATTTGTAAAAAAGGCAGGGTCATCGCTGACGAGCCGATCGCTTAACGT
>PLNU01000024.1:4246-4375 GCA_003142835.1 Syntrophaceae bacterium | reverse complement strand
GGAACCTCGGTACGCTTCTACAACTTCAAATGTCCCCGTCGAAACCGTGACGCCCCCCTTAAATTTTGATTTGACTATAATATAGCCAGTTACCGCGCATTTGTCAAAGGAAAGAAACAGCCGGATCAT
>PLNU01000024.1:0-4126 GCA_003142835.1 Syntrophaceae bacterium | reverse complement strand
ACTTCATCATCCTTGACAACTGCATAGCTGTCTTTTAGATTGGCCTTACCGGCGCGCAGCGCCTTGACCTCTGTTCCTGATAAGACCATACCTGCTTCATACGTATCGCCGATATCATAATTGAGGCGCGCAGTCTTGTTGGAAGCAATTAGTTTTTGTGCTGTATTTTCTTTTGCCATAATTCAATTTTACATTAAAATGAGCTTAAAGCCATTTATTTTTTCGGCTGCGGCAGCAAATAGTCCGGTTTTACATGGCTCATAGCTTTGTATATATTATCGCGAATTTGTTTATTGTCCCGTTCCAGTTCATTCAAAAGATTCTTAACATAAACACGCTTCGATGTTTTACTCGTCGGGCAATCGTTTTTCACGGTGAGGAATTGGCGCTCCATGCTGTATTTTTTCACCAGTTCCTCCCGCAAATAAGCCAGCGGACGAATAATGTGCAACTTACCACCGAATATTCTCTGATTGGGCATCATTGTGCTGATTTCCCGTCCATAAAACATGTTGATCAGCAATGTTTCAATAATATCGTCCCGGTGATGGGCAAAAGCTATTTTATTGCAGCCTTCGGCATCAGCTATCTCAAAAATCCTTTTACGCCGCAGCCGTGAACATAAAAAACAGGGATTTTTCTTATTGTAATCACTGTGCGCCAGATTGCCAATATCCGTCTTTTCCATTATGTAGCGATAATTATTTTCCTGAAAATATTTTTCCAGTGCATTGTAGGCATTATAAGACTGATCAAAGCCCATATCGATATTCACCGCTATAAAAGAAAACCGAGGAACAAAAATCATCGGTGAATCCAGCAAATCAAGCAGGGCAAAGCTATCCGCCCCTCCGGAAACGCCGATAAGAACCCGGTCTCCCTCTTCGATCATTTTATAATCCAGCACGGCTTTCTCCAGCCATTTTTTTAAATGCAGGAAAAGTTTTGTGTTTTTATCTTTATACATTAATATTTAATTGCTTTAATTTTCATTAGTGCCTGATTACAGTTTATTTATCCGACTTCTTTACAGGAATCAAGACACTTCGATTATCGTCTTGAAATCAAGAAGACTCTCTGTTATAGGTTGGGGCAAAGCAAAAAAGGAGGTTTTTGTATGCCGGAAATTATTAATGTCCATGCCCGAGAAATACTGGATTCCCGGGGAAATCCAACAGTTGAAGCAGAAGTGACAACAATTGCAGGCATTACCGCAAGGGCGGCTGTTCCCTCAGGTGCTTCCACCGGTGAGCATGAAATGCTGGAATTGCGAGACGGCAATAAGAAAAGATACAATGGGAAAGGTGTCCAAACTGCCGTAAAAAATATTCTCTACAAAATCGGGCCGGAAATCATCGGTATGGATTGCCGCAGACAGCGCGATATCGATTTCACCATGATCGAACTGGACGGAACCGAAAATAAGGGGAAACTAGGCGCCAACGCCATTCTGGCTGTGTCTCTTGCCTGCGCCAAAGCGGGCGCTGAAGTATCTGGCCTGCCCCTTTATCGATACCTGGGCGGCGTCAACGCGAAAGACCTGCCGGTACCACAGTCAAACATTTTAAACGGCGGCCAACATGCCGACAACAACGTCGATATTCAGGAGTTCATGATCATGCCGGTGGGCGCGCCCAATTTTACCGAAGCCATTCGCATGAACGCGGAAGTTTTCCATTCCTTAAAATCCGTGCTCAAGGGCAAAGGCTATAACACAGCCGTGGGTGACGAAGGCGGATTTGCACCAAATTTAAAATCCAACGAAGAAGCCCTTTCCCTCATTATGACAGCTATCGAAAAAGCAAATTATCGGCCGGGGCAGGACATTATGATCGCCCTGGATTCGGCAGCAAGTTCCTTCTACGAAAAAGGTAAATACGTTCTCGCGGCGGAAAAGAAACCGCAGAAATCCGCTGAGGAAATGGTTAAATTCTACGCCGATCTCGTCGCGAAATATCCGATTATTTCCATTGAAGACGGACTGGCGGAAGATGACTGGACAGGCTGGAAACTATTGACTGACGAACTGGGCGGCAAAATTCAAATTGTCGGCGATGATATTTTCGTAACGAATATCAAGCGTCTGGAAAAAGGCATTGAAATGGGTGTCGCCAATTCCGTTTTAATTAAACTCAATCAGATCGGCACGCTGACGGAAACACTCAACACCATGGAACGGGCTAATGAAGCAAGCTACACTTGCGTTGTATCCCACCGCTCTGGAGAAACGGAAGATACCTTTATGGCTGATATAACCGTTGCCACCAATTGCGGACAGATTAAAAGCGGTTCACTTTCCCGCACGGAAAGACTGGCTAAATACAATCAACTGATCCGCATTGAAGAAGAATTAGGCGACGCGGCTAACTACCGCGGCAAAGCGGCGTTTTACAGCATCAAACAGAAACCGAAAGCAAGTAAGAAAAAATAAGTTCTATTAACTAAAATNNAATTAGAGAAATTTAAAGAGACGGCGGCGTAATACTTCCATTTCCGCCCTATTTTCAGTTAATGAGTAAGCAAATTCTTTCTTTCCACCCTTTTCTTCCTTGACTATGGACGCGATTAACTCCGCATCTTCAAGAAATCTGATAACGTTTAGATAATTGGATTGAGACAGCGCTTCCGCCCGTAAAATCTCTCCCCTTTTGTACATCCTGCCTCCAAGGTCTCTTATTTTTTTCAGCCAATCTTTTTGATTTTGCGTCTTTTTCTTCAAATATGGAAAACTTTTAATCACTACCCAATAAGCTTCAAGATAATTATGAATCAAACCGGCAAAGGGTTTTAATTTTGTTCTGCCTTTGCCTTTTACTTCTATCCATACCTGACCATCCCGTTCGGTTGGAATAATCATTTTCCTGTTATGCAAATAAGCTAGAACCTCGTTTACTTCTTCCAGATCATCTTTGCGTTCATCAAAGATAAATTCATTCCACAATAGCCGCTTCAGAAATTTATAATCTCCCATAATCCGACTGAGCGACATTACATCCTCACTGTTTTCAAGCATCGATGTGGCAACAAAACTCAAGGGCACGAAGAAATGCAAAATGTTGTTTTTATAGTATTCCAGGTTGAGCCTCTTTTCATCATCGAGCGAATAAACCACTTCCTGCATTTCCTCTTCCTCTTCAGTTTCAATCCTGGATATAATCTCTGACTGGACAAAGATGTTGAGGGCATCAGCTATTGCTCTCTCCCTGTGCGCAAAAGTTGCCGCGAATTTTACTTTCCTTGTCGAAAGGTATTCATAAAACTCATTTAAAATGTCCGTTAGCTCATCATGAGATATTCCCCTGCGGTCATGACTCAAAAGCCCCGACGCAACCAGTGAAATTGGCGTCACTACCGAAACCTTGTTGATTTCCAGCTCGATTTCATAGCCGATTTTTCGATAAAGACTCTGCCGTTCCTCCAAAGTCATCTGTTCAATTTGTTTTTCCTGCGATTCCAGATATGACTTCATAATTATCGGTTCACCAATGTTGATGTAAACCCGGCCATAACGTTTGCGCAGTATATTGCTGCTTTTAATTATCTGGGCGGTATTTTCTCTGACTTTGGGCGCTCCTGACAATTCATCAAGATATGACTTTTCTTCGATCACCCGATCATAACCAATATAAACGGGAATAGCGGCGAAATTATCGCAATACTTTTCCTGATAAGCCTGAATGATCATGGAAAGAAGCCCATATTTGGGCATTACCATTTTTCCGGTACGGCTTCTGCCCCCTTCTATGAAAAATTCCAGAGGTAAACCTTCTTGCAGGAGTATGGCAATGTACTTAGACAATACTTCGGCGTAAACTTCGTTTCCTCTAAAACTGCGCCGCAGAAAAAAAGCGCCGGACTTACGAAAAATGTATCCCATCGGAAAAAAGGACATATTGGTTCCTGCGGCAATAAAGGGCATTTGGATATTGCTTTTGAAAAATACGTAAGAAAGTAATAAATAATCGATATGACTGCGGTGGCAGGGAATAATGACAAAAGGCATTTTTTTGGATACATTTCTTACTTTTGCCATACCTTCGTGATCAATCGATAAACCATCATAGACTGTGTTCCACAACCATGTAAGTATCTTTATCCATATTTCAACAAATGTTTCTTTGTAATC
>PLNU01000093.1 GCA_003142835.1 Syntrophaceae bacterium | reverse complement strand
GACATCAAACGGAATACGCATAGGTGAAGCAAAAACTGAAAATGATATTAACAACCTTAGGACTTCTGAAGAATTCTATGATTACGCAAATACAGAATTAAATGGGAAACGATGTTTTGTTATAATCGGCATACCGCAATCATCAAAGAAGGTTTTAAATAGTTATTTAAAAAAAATTGGCGTATCAGATTTTCAGAACATATTTGTATTATATGTTCCCAATGAGATAATTAATGAATGAAAATGTACAGAATTTTAATAGTAAGACTATTGCCCTCCCTCACCAAATAGAAGCGATCAATTATATTTTAAAAAATAATAAAATTGCATTATTTGATGAACAAGGTTTAGGTAAAACAAAAGTCGTTATTGATGCACTCTGCTGGTCAATGAAAGAAGGCAGTATTGAGGGAGTATTGGTTATCGCTCCAATGTCATTATTGTATAATTGGGAACAAGAAGTATGCAAACATTCATTTCTAATCCCTATAGTTCTCAAAGGTACCAAACGCGAGAAACGATATAAATTTTTGACTGGAGCAAATTTTTACATAACGAATTATGAAGCCGTAATAGCTGAAAATCAAAAAATCAAACGATTTTGTAAAAGTCGCTCTGTTGCCATTGTATTGGATGAATCGGCACGAATTAAAGACCCTAAAACTAAAACCGCTCAAGCTATTTTTCAATTGATACCATTATCCACAAAAAGAATTATTATATCTGGCACTCCAGTAGCTAATAAACCATATGATTTATGGGCACAATATTATTTTCTTGATGAAGGGGCACTTCTTGGATCTGATTTTAAAATATTTAAAACGCAACTTGATAATAAAAACTCAAATTTTGATATAAATTTAAATGAATTAAGAACAACAATTAATGCAAACTCCATGCGGAGATTAAAGGATGATGTCCTTGAACTACCAGAAAAACAATACAAAGATGTTTTTGTTGATATTACTGGAAAACAATTAGAACTATACGAGCAGCTTCGTAAAGAATTAATTATAGAGATAACAAATTTTCAAGGAGAAATAATTCTAGATGAATCAAGTAGTATTTTAAAAAAATTATTACGCTTAACTCAAATTGCCAGCAATCCTCACTTAATTGATAAAAGCTACACGGAAATACCCGCCAAGTTTACAGCATTGGATCAAATTTTAGATTCAATTATCTCTAAAGGAGAAAAAGCCGTAATATGGACATGCTTCGTTGAGAATGTCATTTTATTAAAAAAAAGATATAGCACCTATTACCCATTGGTCATTTATGGCGAAATACCCATAAAAGAAAGATCAGAATATGTAAGTAAATTTCAAGATTCAGATAAAAATAAGATTATGATTTTAAATCCAGCAGCAGCAAGAGAAGGTATCACCTTAACAAAGGCAAATAATGCAATATATTTAGATAGAAATTTTAATCTAGTAGATTATTTACAGTCACAAGATCGTATTCATAGAATTTCTCAAGAAAAGGAGTGCACGATTTATAAACTAATTGCTAAAAAAACCGTCGATGAATACATAGAAAATCTTGTTGATGTAAAAACGGATATCGCTGGCTTTATTCAAGGAGATTTTGATAAGATAAAAAATGAAACCTTTGCTTTTTTAACGAATAAAAAAGAATTATTACATACGCTCGGGGGATAATATGTCTGCAAAAAGTATAACTGTTTTAGGACGTCAAATTTCTTACGAAATAAGTAATGTTGATATACATACAATTGAATATTATCCGTCAAATCCAAGAATAAATTATATCATAAGCAAATATCCGCCCAAAGATATAAATCAAAATATAATTGAAATGGAGTTATTAAAGCTTGAATCAACGAGAGAGCGAATTAAAGATATAGAAGAAAATAAAGGAATGATTGATGAAGTATATATTTTACAAAATCAAGTCGTAGAAGGAAATACACGCTTATGTGCATATAGAAGATTATATGAAAAGTATAATAAAGATAACAGATGGAAATTTATTAAGGCAAAAGTTCTTCAAGATGATGTTTCTGAAGAAGAGCTTTTTTACATATTAGGCATTTTTCATATTAGAGGAAAAAAAGAATGGGATGCTTATGAAAAAGCGGCATATATTAATAAAATGATTAACACCCTTAAAAAGACACCTGAAGAAATCTGCAAACAACTTGGAATGCAGAAAAAAACACTTGAAGCAGCATTAAAAGCTTATAATGTTATGTCAAAAAAATATTTATCGTCATTAAAAAATAATAATGAGATTAATAGTACAAAGGATGATTTAAAAAAATTCAGCTATTTTGATGCATTTTACCACCAAAAAGAATTAGTACAAAGAGTGCAAGACACCCCTGATTTTGAAGATCTATTTGTACAATGGGTTAAAGACGATAGATTAAAAAACGCACAATCTGTCAGAGAATTACCAAAAATATTAAGTAATAAAAAAGCCTGTAAAGCATTTAGTGAATCTGACCCTGAAGAAGCACTTGAAGATGCAAAACAAATACTATATGAGCACAAACCTGAAAAAGTTGACAGATTCTATAAAAAGATTAGAGAATTTCGTGATTTATTAAGAGAAGCTGAAGTTAACTTTGTAAAAGATGAAATCGAAACAAATAAGAATAAAAAGGCTGAATTGAATCAATGTTATAGGGATTTAAAAAAGTTTTGTAAAGAAGTCGGCTTGGATATTTGAATATTATGACTAACAAAGACATGGTTGATCTATTATTAAATGACCGCACGTATACAACGAAAGGTGAGGTCGCAGAATGAAAATATTGTTAGTTGAACCGTCTTATAAATGTAAATACCCGCCTCTAGGTTTAATGAAAATTTCAGCTTTTCATAAAAAAAGAGGCGATGATGTTTATTTTGTAAAAGGGTTGAATCAAGATTTCAGAAAAATATATTGGGATCGAATTTATATTTCTACTCTTTTTAGTTTTTATTGGGCGCAAACTATCAAAACAATAAAATATTATGAATTTAGTGTTACGCATCCACAAAATTTCTTCATTGGTGGTCCGATGGCAACAATAATGTCTGATGAAATTGAAAAAGAAACTGGATTTAAACCAGTTAGGGGACTTCTTAATGAAAAAGGTAAATTACGATTTAAAGGTGATCATTTAGTCGACGGAATGATACCGGATTATGATATGCTTAAACAAATATCATATAAATATTTTTCAAATGACGCATATTACTCTTACACAACGCGTGGTTGCATCAGGAAATGTCCGTTTTGTGCTGTTCCGCAAATTGAACCTGTTTATCAAAGCTATATTCCTTTAAAGAGACAAATAAAATTTATTAATAAGACTTTCGGTGAAAAAAAAGACCTTTTATTACTCGATAATAATATTCTAGCCTCACCACATTTTAATCAAATAATCGATGAGATTAAAGAGGTGGGCTTTTTTAGAGGCGCTAAGTTTAATGGCCGCAATAAATATGTCGATTTTAATCAAGGTGTAGATTTGCGTCTTCTTACAAAAGATAAATTAAAAAAATTTTCGGAAATTCCAATAAAACCTTTGAGAATCGCTTTTGATGATATTAAGTTTAAAGAAGAATACATTAAAAAAGTAGAATGGGCGGTTGAATATAATTTAATCCACCTTTCAAATTATATTCTATATAATTACAATGACACACCTGAAGATTTTTACGAAAGGCTTAAAATAAATACCGAATTAAATGAGCGATTGGGTACAAAAATATTTTCTTTCCCCATGAAATATATCCCCATCAATAATAAAGATAGGATATATGTTGGCAAATATTGGAATTCTAAGTTTTTGCGTGGTATTCAATGCATATTAAATGTCACCCATGGTGTTGTGGGGCCCAGAAAGGTATTTTTTGAAGCTGCCTTTGGTAAAAGTAGCGATGAATTTAAGAATCTTTTATTAATGCCTGATCGTTATATAATGTTTAGGGAGAAGCATAAGAGCAATGGCGCTAAAGAATGGGCGAAAAAGTATAATACATTATCACACGACCAATTAAATGAATTCCAAACTATTGTAAAAAATCAGCAATATGATTTTCATTCAAAATATAACAATATAAATAAATTACTGATTCATTACAAAAACAAGAAGGACGATCTTGTATGCCAATGAAATATAGACCACAAAATGAGTGGTTGAAGCCGTATTTTATCATCAGGCTCATATTGCACCTCTGCCGCACGGACAACCTCATCTCTAAAATATCTGCTAAGATCGCCGAGTGTTTTGAGGTCTACTCTTCAATAAGATTTTCTATAATCAATTTTTCATCCAGCACCAAGTTGGCTTCAGCCAGCTTTTCCTGAGAGGAATAGACCGCGGCTGCCTTTGATTTTGCGGCGGCAGAAAAGTAATCTTTCAAGGTGTCTTTAACCTTGCGCGGTGTTGCCGATAAAACATTATCTCTGAAATTTTGACGCATTTCGTCTGTAGCTCCGGCAAAAATGCGCATCATGGCTGCGTAACCGCGCCCTGAAGGATCAAGGGGTTTATCGAGTGCGCCGATGGTGCTGATGATGGCTTTTTCCATATCATCGGCAGCCATTTCGTTTTGGGAAAAGAAGGCCTGCGCGTCTTTAAATATTTGCAGCGTTTCTGCGATGTGCGGGTCACGGTACGAGATAAATGAAAATAATCCCAGTGATGGATCGAAAGAAGACATGCCGCCGTACGCGCCACCCTGCACGCGAATGTGCTTGTAAAGATAGCTGTTGGATAGCTCTTTGGCCGCGAGTGTTAACATCGCCGAAGCCTGATCAATATATGCCGGCGCTTTCAAAACGCTGGCAACATAAGATACCGAAGTGGGGACGGCGATACCCGCGTAAACTGAAACCAGTTGCGGCGGCTTTTGTCCCTGTATAACTTTAATAGCGGGGAGCTTTTGCAAAAGATGCAAAATATTTTCTCGGACCAGCTTTAAGCCCTGCTCGTCAGCCGTAATGTTTATCAGCAGATTTTTTTTGTTGAAGACCAGTGATTTCAAGGTGTGCAACTTTTCTTGCAGGTCGGTTTTTGCCGATTCGAAATCGCCTGCCTTGTGCTGGACAAATCTCAGCTGGGTGCGGCCATGCCATTGTTCATCGCGATAGGCAGGAAGAGTCAGAGCCGCCCCTGCCGCTCTCTTGGCAAATATATGACCGGAAGGAACTATCGCCGATTGCAGATTGTTTTTTCTCTCCGAGATCAAATCACGCATTCTTGCTTCCGCGCTTAAGTCACCCTCTACAAGAATATCGGCGATTATATTTATTGCCTCAGGAAGGTTCCGGTAAAGCGCGCTGAAAGAAAAAATCATTTTCTGAAAGCTTGCTTTCGCGTCCGCGGTAAATCCGGTGGAAAGATCGTAGCCGAAGCCGCCCATTTTTAAAGCGATGCGTTTAGCCATTTCTTCATAACTGAAACCAGCCGCGCCCATGCCGGTGGTCATTTTCCCAAATAGCGGCAGATAGGGCTGAAGTTCTTCNNATCCTCTTCCGACTGAAACTTCTTTAGCTGTGCTGCCTGAACGTCAATTTGGGTCAGCTCTTTTTTTGTCAGCGATGACTTCAATTTGTTCATTTTATCCTGAAAGGATTTATCTTTCTTCGCGCTGAAATCCGGATCTGGTTCCATAATAGCCAGAAGGCGATGGGGATTATCCACTAACCACTGCTGTGTCAGCTTTTGGAAAATCTGCGGATCGGCTGCCCAGCGTTTACGAACATCTTCAATAGTCTTGGGAAAATCCAGGCCAATTAAAGGATCACCGTCGTATAGCCATGTCTGGAAAATATGACCCATCAGAGATATGCCATAGGGATAAGAACCGCGGACTATTTCCTTGCCGTGGAACTCGACCTGATGAAGTATTCCTTCGATCAGCTCGCTATCGAATCCATCGGAGATAATCTTTCGCAGTGTGTCCAAAATAAGTTTTTCAATATTTTTCGTGTCCGCGCTTTTTGCATTTCTTAAACCTACGCAAAACATCAATTGCTTCAAATCAGCTTCCATGCCGCTCACCGGCGTGAGATCTTCGCCTAAGCCCGAATCAATCAGTGCTTTGCGCAAAGGACTGGCGGCGCTTCCCACAAGAAGTCCGGAGATGATCTCTAAAAATAGAGCCGTTTCGTAATCGCAGTTTTCGGTAAGCATCCAGGCAATATTGACCATTGTTTTATGGTCCAGAGACTCATCTTTGCCCACAGGATAGGTGCCGTGCACGCTGCGGGGATTGGTGAGGCGCGGCTGACTTTTAATTACGGAATCTACTTTCACCCGGTCAAATCCCAAAAGCATTTCGGCAAGGAATTGGAGATGATCAGTAGTGGGGATATCTCCGTATAGAAAGAATCGCGCGTTGGAGGGCGAATAATATGTCCGGTGAAAATTCTGAAATTGTTCATAAGTAAGAGTGGGAATTACGTCGGGATCTCCGCCGGAATCGAAAGAGTAAACGCTGTCGGGATAGAGATTTTCCTGAATAACCTTATACATGAGCGAATCGGGAGAAGAATATGCCCCTTTCATTTCATTGTAAACTATGCCGGAAATAATAAGAGGGCTGGATAAATCACCGGGTGTGACTAGTTCCAGGTGGTGCCCTTCCTGAAAAAATGTTTCCTTAAGCAGGCGGGGCTGCAAAACCAGATCGGTATAGACGCGGGCCAGGTTATAAAAGTCGGCCTTTATCTGGCTGGCTACCGGATAAATTGTTTTGTCCGGGTAAGTAAAGGCATTGATGAAAGTTTGCAGCGTGGAGCGCATCAATTCTTTGAAGACATCCTTGAGCGGATACTTTTGTGAACCAGCCAGCACTGAATGCTCCAGGATGTGGGGCAATCCCGTTGAATCATTGGGCGGCGTGCGAAAACCTATCGCGTATAAATTTTCGCGATCAAAAGAATGCAGGTGGAGAACCTTGGCGCCCGTTTTATCATGCTCAATTTCGTAGGCTGTAACTCGCAGATCGGTAAATGTTTTCACACGTAGAACTTTAAATCCATGTAATACATCACCGGCCTGAAGTGTCGGTTGGGGAAAGGTTGATTGATCGGGCATTCCAAAATTCTCCTTATAATTTTTGATGATTTTTTATAGTGGATTTCAGGATCATTTTTCAAGGGCAATCATTTATCGTAACACGTCCATTTTTCTTACGGCCTTCGTCAGTATCATTATCAGCTACGGGCACAGTGGAACCGGCTCCCTGCGTGATCAGGCGCTGTGGATCAATGTTAAATTTATCCACCAGATAATCCTTCACGCTTGCGGCACGCCTCTTCGATAGGACGAGATTGTGTTTCTTCGTGCCAATATTGTCGGTATGCCCGATTATTGTGAGTTTGGCTTCCGGATTTTTAATTAAATATTTGACTATGGTCTGTATTTCATCATTGTAGTTATCACCAACGGCCACTGAATCCGAACCAAATTCGATGTTGATACTGATACAATCGGTGAGGGGCTGCTTTTTAGCCGCGGAAATCCTGGGAGAGGCGGATGGCTTTACGGCGGAAATCTTCACAACTTGCGTCTGCGTTACTTCTCTGACGGATTCAGCCAGGGCAATATCAGCAGGGGTATCGCTAAAATATATCTCGCCGATTAAACTATCAGCCGGGCTTTTTGTCCGCTGGGAATTAATGTGAATTTGCAGACCGGTGGTTAATCCTTGTGGCTCGCCGCCTTTAATATCGTCGAAGAGCTTTTTGTAATCTTTATATAGATTGCGCCGTTCTGTGTACCATTTACCGGTTTTATCCGTTCTATTTCTTAAAACGATGTATCTTAATTTATCACCGCCAAGCTGCTGACTGCGGCCGCTCCATCCTTTTGGCGCTTCGTTGTCCCAGATATAGCCGATAACCGGAGTATTCAACACTGCGGGGAAACCGATTTCTTTAAAAGCTACGTAAACCTGTAGTGCCTGATCGTCCGTCGATGATTTACGAACATCTCCTCCCCTGGGCAATTTATTAACTCTCCAGCGCCAGCATAATATCGGGAATTTCTTAACGTCTATCCGTGCTTCTTTGCGCAGGCCAAACGAGGAGCTGCCCGGGGAAGTCAAATGCAGGTAAAAGGTATTGCCTGCCTTTTCCATTTTCATTAAAGGGGTGCCCGTTTTTTTCTCTAAGTTCCATCCTTCAGGTACTCCCGCTGGCATTACCAGTGATGTGAATTTGGCGACCGGAATTATTCCGGGATTTGCCCCGGAATCGACTACGCATAAAAAAGACAATGCTATGCAAATAAAAATAAAAACGGTTGGATATTTTTTCATTGAATATTGCCGCCGCTATTTTTTTTTGCCCGTAGAGCCATTATTTCGGTTCGAGTGAAAACTGATTCTACATGATCAACATGCTTGAGAATATTTTCCCGGCCGCCTTCCTCNNCAACTTTTTCACCGGCCTCAACATTGCCTTCAACTGCGCTTTTGGTGCCGTGTGACTTGACATCTTTACGGACGATAAAAGATTTTATCGGTTTTCCTTTTTGGTAAGAAATTAAAGACAGAGCATTGGCAATTGGATCTGCTCCCAGCGTCAGTCCTCCTGCCGCCGTAACATCGTAGTCTTTGATCATATCAAAAACAATTATTCCGATGAGATTCATCCCCTCCGGGTCGAGGGTTGTGGGTTTGCAATTAAAGTAATAGTTGCTTTGCCGTCCCGACGCCAGCGTGAAAGGCGGATTGTCGCTATATTTGAAAGACCGGGCAAGAATTATTTCGCCCAGACGTTCCTTATATTCTTCGATGGTCATTCTTAATATTTCCTCCAGTTTATGCTTCATGATTGAGAGTTATCATCATGCAAAACAAATTTAATGGGCAGTTTTACGCGGATAGCAAAAGGCTTCCCCGCTTTTTTTGCTGGTTCAAACTTCCAGAGTTTTACGGCTTCAATTGCCGATTGGTCTAAAATTGTGTAGCCGGATGACTTACTGATTGCCGTGCTCCCTACGTGGCCATCCGGTAATATTTCCGCGTTTACCAGAACGACACCTTCGTAACCGCGAAGCTTTGCTATTGCGGGATATGCCGGGGGAGTATTTTCTCTATAAAGTGGACTGGCGATTACAAAAGCGGATGAATTTCCCGCTTCCGGCCAGGTAGCTGCGTCCGAAAAATTATTGGAACTATCTGTGCCTGTTACTGAACCGGCTGAGCCACCCCTGTCTTCTTTCAATGTGTAACTTTGAACAGGAATATTCTTTGTGGCGCTGATAGTTGTGATTGCGCTTATTTTGTCTGTTGGAATTGCGGTTGTCCGGGGGACCGCCTCATTGCTTGCCCTGGATTGTTTCCTGTCAGCTCTTTTTCCTTGAGGCGAGATTATGGCGTCTCCATTGATTGTTTCGAGTGAAACCCACACAGAGTTTAATTTATTTAAACCAGGCGTGAGGTGCAGGTCACTTAACAAACCCAGGAGGAGCAATGAGCCTGCGGCAATGTGAATGACGATCGACGCACTCACGGCAAATAATTTATTTTGTTTTGTCTTTTCGAGCTTTATGGATATCATTAGGTAAAATATTTATTTTTTAATTAATTTTTCTACAACTCTAACGGCTTCTACGCCATCTTTGGCAAAAGACGCGCCGATAGAGTTCGCGTAAGCTTCGGTAACAACTGCCCCGCCAACCAGGAAATCGGTTTTTATCCCCCTGATTCGAGCCAGTTCGATCAAATCCTTCATGTTAACCATCGTTGTCGTCATCAATGCGGAAAGACCAACAACATCTGGATTTTCCTTTTTCACGGCATCAATTATTGTTTGATCGGGAACATCCTTGCCCAGATCAATAACATTATAACCATAATTTCTCAAAAGGAGGGCAACAATATTTTTACCGATATCATGAATGTCACCCTTGA
>PLNU01000167.1 GCA_003142835.1 Syntrophaceae bacterium | reverse complement strand
CCGATGATCAGGGCCATTCTGGCTACGCCGGGTTTGGAAGTAATTAACGGCTCAATTGTCGCCAGAGCATTAGATCATTATGAGGAAAAGAATATTGATTTTATTGATGGCTATATCGTCGCGGTAATGGAGAAACTCAACATCAATGATATCTATTCCTTTGATCGGAAACATCTTGCACGGCTTACCGGATTGAAAAGGATAGAGCCTTAAACGGAGGCAATAGTATGACCCAAAGCTACACCCCGCCTTTTAACATTTCCTCCACTATAGTTTCCCTTGTCGCTGAAATTTCGCAGATATTAGGTCGCCTTGCGGTGCTTGATGATGTTTCAAACAATCTGCGCTTGCGACGGATCAACAGAATACGAACAATTCAGGGATCGCTTGCGATTGAAGGCAACACGTTAAGTGTTGAGCAAATTACGGCGATTCTGGAAGGCAAAAGAGTAATGGCCCCGCCTCGTGAAATTCAGGAAGTGCGAAATGCCATTAAGGCGTATGAGGTTTTGGAGAAATGGAAACCGTATTCAAAAGATGATTTGTTGTCAGCCCACAGCCTTTTGATGTCTGCCCTGCTTGATCTACCGGGAACTTTCAGGACAGGCGGAGTGGGTATTATGGCAGGACAGACAGTCGTCCATCTGGCGCCGCCTGCAGGCCGCGTCCCCTATCTGATGAATGATCTCCTGCAGTGGTTAAAAGAAACTAATCAGCATCCGTTGATTGCCGGCTCGGTTTTTCATTACGAGTTTGAGTTCATCCATCCTTTTGAAGACGGGAATGGAAGAATGGGACGGCTCTGGCAAACTTTGATACTCGGCAAATGGAATCCTCTTTTTTCCGCCATTCCGGTTGAAAGTCTTGTCTATGAACATCAGGCAGAATATTATGCCGCGCTCAACAAAAGTACAAAGAATGCCGAATCATCGGTTTTTATCGAGTTTATGTTAAAAATGATTATTGGTGCTGTTAGGTCTTTATCCACCCCTGAAGTCAGACCCGATGTTACCCCCGAAGTCAAAAAGATGCTTTCTGCCTTGAATGGTGAGATGACCCGTAAAGAAATCCAGCAAAAACTAGGATTAAAAGATGAAAAGCATTTCCGCACAGCTTATCAGCAGCCCGCAATAGCCCAAGGTCTAATCGAAATGACTATTCCCGACAAGCCGAATAGCCGTCTGCAGAAATACAGAATCACGCCGAAAGGTATTGCCTTTGTTAAGGAGAATCAATAATGTCCGAATACCACGCGGGGTGCAATTCTGGACTGCTGAAGGTTTTGAATGCATCCATTGGTCCGATGTGTGGGGCGTATTTAACAGTTGCATTGCTTTTGAGAAATGGAAAAATTAACTTTAAAACAAAATAAAGTTGCCCGTCTAATCCAAGAGGACATAAAGGTGGTCAGCTCTCCTTTTGAGGAAACAGGTAATGCCTGCGGTCTTACCGCCAAGGAAGTTCTGGGCACAACGAAAGAACTTCTGAAAAAAGGTTTCATCCGTAAATTTTGCGCCATACTGCGCCATCAAAAAGCTGGATACGAGGAAAATGCTTTAGTTATATGGTCAGTACCATCGGATCAGGTAGAGAAAGCAGGCAAGATGTTATCCGCATACCGCTCTGTTTCCCATTGCTATGAAAGAAATCCGGCCTTTAGAGGAAAATACAACATCTTTACCATGCTGCATTCTAAAGATAAAAACATCTCATCACTGATCAATGATATGGCAACTGCGATAGGTATCAATGATTATCTAATATTGGAAAGTATTCAGGAATACAAAAAAAAATCNNGTCAAGTAATTTCCGGCGGCGTTAACAGTCCCGTGCGCGCATGGAAAGCTGTGGGCGGAGAGCCTATCTTTATCAGCAATGCGCGAGGCAGTAAGATTTATGATGTCGCCGGCATTGAATATATCGATTATGTTCTTTCCTGGGGACCGATGATTTTAGGACATGCTCATCCAGAAATAACCGCCGCTATTTGTGCTGCTGCTCAAAAGGGCACCAGTTTCGGAGCTCCAACTGAAGCCGAAACGCAGATGGCCCAGTTAATTTGTTCGGCAATTCCTTCCATAGAGCTTGTGCGGATGACCAGTTCCGGTACGGAAGCAACGATGACAGCCATCCGGCTGGCGCGTGGTTTTACCGGCAGGAATATGATTGCCAAATTCGACGGCTGCTATCACGGTCATGCCGATTCACTCTTGATCAAATCAGGATCGGGTGTGGCTACCCTGGGAATTCCCGGCTCACCGGGGATACCTGACGAAATTGCACGATTGACCTTAAGCCTGCCTTATAATAATATCGAAACACTGCAAACGGCTGTTGAACGCTTCGGCTCTCAACTTGCTGCCATTATCGTGGAGCCGGTAGCAGGCAATATGGGTGTCATTGAGCCGAACGAATCTTTCTTGAAAAAACTCCGAGAACTGACGGCAAAAAACGGTATAGTTTTGATCTTTGACGAAGTGATCACGGGATTCCGGTTTACCTTTGGCGGCTATCAAAATTTAATCGGCATTAAACCTGACTTGACTTGTCTGGGTAAAATAATCGGTGGGGGAATGCCCGTAGGCGCAATTGGCGGCAAAAGAGAGATCATGGAAAAGCTCGCACCCATGGGAGATATCTACCAGGCGGGAACGCTTTCCGGCAATCCTCTGGCAATGAGCGCGGGAACGACAACCCTTAATATTCTCAAAACAAGATCTGATTCTTTTTCCGCATTAAGCAATAAAACGAATCAGCTTTGCCGGGAAATGGAAAAATTGTTTACAGCAAAAGGGATTGCTGTTTGCATAAACCGCGTTTATTCGATGTTCACGATCTTTTTCCAGGAAGGTCCGGTTTACGATTTGGTTACCGCCCAAAAATCAGATATGGCGCTATTTGCCCGTTTTTTTCATGGCATGCTGAAAAATCGCGTATGGCTGGCGCCTTCGCAATTGGAGTCAGCATTTCTGTCTTTTGCGCACAGCGATAATGATATTGATTTTACCCTTAATGCCTGCTCGAAAACATTGAAAAATATATGATCTGCGCATTGACAAATAAAGATCGATCTTGTAATGTCCAAGCATAATTTGTATTAAAAATACGATCAATGAACATGGAGAAATAAAATGAAAAAGGCTTTTCTTACAGGTATCACGGGCCAAGATGGATCTTACCTGGCAGAATTTTTGTTAAATAAAGGCTATGAGGTGCATGGTTTAATCCGGCGTGCCAGTACTTTCAACACTGACCGCATTGATCACCTTTACCGTGATTTTCATGACCCGAATGCAAAATTATTCCTTCACTACGGCGATTTGAGCGTTTCCGGTCAGCTGATGGATTTACTTCATTCTATAGCTCCTTGTGAAATTTATCATCTGGGCGCGCAAAGCCACGTTCGCGTAAGTTTTGACATGCCCGAATATACGGCTGATATTACGGGATTGGGAACTTTACGAATTTTGGAAGCAATTCGTAAGACAGGAATTCAGACAAAATTTTATCAGGCCTCATCGAGCGAAATGTTCGGCGCTGCCCCACCGCCGCAAAGCGAAAAAACGATATTTCAACCGCGCAGCCCTTATGCCGCCGCGAAAGTTTATGCTTATTACATAGCGCAAAATTACCGTGATGCCTATGGTATTTTTGCCGCCAACGGCATCCTTTTTAATCACGAATCACCGCGGCGCGGCGAAACATTCGTGACCAGAAAAGTAACTCGTGCGGCAACACGGATAAAATTAGGCCTTAAGGACAAATTATATCTGGGAAACCTCGAAGCGAAAAGAGACTGGGGCT
>PLNU01000131.1 GCA_003142835.1 Syntrophaceae bacterium | reverse complement strand
TGGGATGGA
This sequence comes from Syntrophaceae bacterium, assembly GCA_003142835.1. Classification (GTDB taxonomy): domain Bacteria; phylum Desulfobacterota; class Syntrophia; order Syntrophales; family Smithellaceae; genus FEN-1160. Next base: position 6,516 of record PLNU01000131.1, on the reverse strand, counting down.
CACACGCTAAAAGTAGGTGTAAACGTGATATAGGGCATATGATAATTCGAACATATTTTTCGAATCAAGGACTTTACCGCTCCGGGGTCATCCACCCGTTCACCGGCATAGGTATGAAACACTGTGCCGCCGGTATATCTGATTTGGATTTCATCCTGCAAATCCAACGCCTCAAAAATATCGTCGGTATAATCAACCGGTAACTGTGTCGAATTCGTATAAAACGGTTCTGCATTTTTCGATTTACCATCGCTGGCGCAAATAATATCGGCATATTTTTCTTTATCGATTTTGGCTAAACGATACGAAGTTCCTTCCGCCGGCGTTGATTCCAGGTTGTAGTTATTACCTGTTTCCTTTTGAAACTCAAGGAGTTTATTTCTCATAAAATCAAGAACGTTTTTTGTAAAGGTCTGACCTTCAGGCGTTGCAATGTTGTTGCCCAATAAATTCAAGCAAGCCTCGTTCATTCCGACCAGTCCGATGGTGGCAAAATGATTCTTCCAGTATTCGTTAAATCTTTCTTTCACATGGCGCAAATAATACTTGGTGTAAGGATAAAGGTTGCCTTCGGTAAACTTCTCCAGAACTTTTCTTTTTGTTTCCAGACTTTCATTTGCCAATACCATCAGTTTTTCCAACCGCTGTAAGAAATCCCTTTTGGATTTAGCCAAATAACCAACGCGCGGCATATTGATCGTAATCACACCTATGGAGCCGGTAAGAGGGTTGGAGCCGAAAAGACCACCACCTCTCCTCGCCAATTCCCGATTATCAATCCGTAACCGGCAGCACATACTGCGGGCATCTTCCGGACTCATATCAGAATTGATAAAATTAGAGAAGTAAGGCACGCCGTATTTTGCCGTCATTTCCCATAAATCCTGCATATTGGGATTATCCCAGTCAAAATCGTTGGTGACGCTATATGTGGGAATGGGAAATGTAAAAACTCTTCCTTTGGCATCGCCTTCCGCCATCACCTGTAAAAATGCCTTATTGAAGAGATCCAATTCCTCCTGGAATTCCTTATAAGTTTCTTTTTGCGGTTTTCCGCCGATAATTACATGCTGATCGGCATAATACTTGGGAACGGTGACATCCAAAGTCACATTGGTAAAAGGCGTCTGGAAACCAACGCGGGTAGGCACATTGATATTGAAAATAAATTCCTGCAGTGCCTGTTTGATCTCTTTAATAGTCAAACCGTCGTAACGGATGAAAGGGGCAAGCAAAGTATCAAAATTGGAGAAAGCCTGCGCTCCGGCTGCTTCTCCCTGCAAGGTATAGAAGAAATTAACCACCTGACCTAAAGCACTGCGTAAATGCTTGGCCGGCTTGCTTTCCACCTTTCCGGATACACCCTGGAATCCTTGCAGAAGCAAATCATACAAATCCCAACCCACACAATAAACGGAAAGTAAACTTAAATCATGAATATGGAAATCACCTTCTGTATGCGCCTTACGAATTTCCGGCGAATAAATTTCATTCAACCAGTACACTTTGCTGACTTCTGAAGATATGTAATTATTCAAACCCTGTAATGAATAATCCATATTACTGTTTTCATTTATTTTCCAATCAGCTTTGTTCAAATACTGATCAACCAGATCAACCTCCATCTTATTGGCGATATCCCTAAGACGGGAATGCTGATCACGGTATATTATGTAGGATTTAGCTGTTTTTCGATAAGTGGTTTGCAGAAGAACTTCTTCGACAATATCCTGAATTTCCTCGACGGATAAAACTTTTCCGTCAAAAAGCTTTTCCGCCAAGCTTAAAACCTTGATGGTTATCTTGCGCGCTTCCGTATGGTCAAATTCGCCAGTGGCAGCACCGGCCTTGGCAATAGCATTGGTGATTTTTTCCGCGTTGAATTTTACAAGGCGTCCGTCTCTCTTTCTAATTTTTGTGTTCACATGCCCCCCTTCCGGCTTTATTATACAAAATTTATTTTTTTGCCCAATGATACACAATATATTGGGGTTTTGATGAACAATACCACTACATATAGTCATGCGCAAGCAAAATGTTTATTTTCTGAAATATTTTTTAAGGATATTCTTGATTTTTGATCAAGGGCAGTTTATTAAACATCAAATATACTTTGTTGAGATAAATCCCTTTGAAAATAAATAAAGCAAAAGCCGCGGAAATAAAAGGATTTTTGGATGAGGATGAAGCAGATCGACTTTTTAGCTTGGCGCTCGCCGCAAGCAATATTGGTCCCTGCCTGGAAATCGGCAGTTATTGCGGCAAATCGGCAATATACCTTGGTACAGCTTGCAAGGAAAACAAATCGGTTTTATTTTCTCTTGATCACCATACAGGCTCTGAAGAACAGCAACCTGGTCAAGAATATTTTGACCCGGACTTGCTGAATCCGGAAACAGGGAAGATAGATACTCTGCGCTTTTTTCTTAAAACTATTTCTCAATTCGATCTGGAAAATGCAGTGATTCCTGTTATAGGCCGATCAGAAATAGTGGGACGCGTTTGGCAAACACCACTTAGCCTGATTTTCATCGACGGCAGTCATTCCTATGAATCAGTCCTTAACGATTATAAAATTTGGTCAAAACATTTAATTGTGGGTGGTTATCTTTTATTCCATGATATTTTCCCCGATCCGGCCCAAGGCGGTCAGGCGCCTTATCTTGTTTACCGGAAAGCGGTAGGTTCAGAACGTTATGAGGAAATGCCTTTGTATAAATCTCTGGGAATATTAAAACGCAAAAAGTAGTACTCCGGCAACAAAATATATAATACCACTTCGCTTTCTTTNNGGCTAACTTTGTTGGCTGCGTCGTTGGCTTCCTCAGCGTATGTACAATACGCCTCCGGCGCCTCCTCCTTGCCGCCTCGTTATCCTTTGAAAGCGAAACGGTATAAACTGCGTTATGTATTGCGCGGCTTAAAACTCAAGTCTATCGTGATCAGGCCTTTGTAGAGACGTTGCCTGCTCTTATATGCTTTAGGATGGGCCGGGTTTCCATAGAGACGTTGCATGCAACGTAGACATTTGTTGCACGAACTTATGGCTTCAAAGCTAAATAATTGAGAACGACGACACAGCATGCGCGCCGGGGGGCATGCTCTGCCAACAAAGTTAGCCGCAGAAGGCAAATTGGCTTTATTATGCCCAATTCCATTTACAGCCTTTATCTGTGATTGAGGATTTAAGATAACCGCGGTTGGCAAAATCACTAAGAGTACTTTTCACAACTCGTGCTTCAGCATTTGTGCAGGCAGTAATTCTGCGCCCCAGTTCTTTTAGCGCTCTGTCTTTAAAGCCTTCAAATAAAGCCGGTTCAATAAAGCCGTGATTTTCGATAAGGTCATCTTTGAGTATTTTAAAAGTTAAATTCATCCGCCAGTGACCTTCCACACGCATATTGTCCAGAGGCGTATTCGTGCCCTTGCCATACCCGTCCAGCACCTTCTGCCAGTACCTGTTCATCTCCGCATCATACAAAGCCACAAAATCGCGTATATCCTGTGGTTGTAAAGCTGAAGTTTTCACAATAGCATCATTGGCATCGTATTTAGCCCAATCCTTCGTTAATATTTCCAGATCGTATTCGCCCACTTTCTCACACAACGTCGTGCCGGGAAAAGGCGCTAAATAGTGATAACCGAAAAGTATATTCAAAGACTCCGCAAACGCGGCTGTTTGACTCAATGTTTCTTTCGTTTCACCCGGCAGACCGACCATAAAAGAAGCGTGAGCAAGCATGCCCGCCTGCTGACACATCTTTACGGCTTGTTGAGCTTGTTCAAGCTTTATCCCTTTCTTGATTCTTTTGAGCATTTCCGGATTGCCCGATTCCACGCCGAAGCTGATACTATCGCAACCTACGGCAGCCATGGCATCAAACATTTCCTGGTTGACGGTATCCACGCGGGCAAAGGCGCTCCAGGTAAACTTTAAATTACGTTCCTTTATTCCATTACATATTTCTTTTACGCGCTGTGTATCGGAAGCAAAAAGATCATCGGCAATATTGATGCGTTCAAAACCTAAATTGATAATCTGTTCTATTTCATCCAGAACCAATTGAGGATTGCGGCGGCGCACTTTCGAGCCGACCATCTTCCGCCCCAGACAAAAAATACACGAATGGGGACAGCCACGGCCTGTAATCATGCTGACGGGATAGCCAAAGGCCCGATAGCGGGAGATGGGCAACAAATGCCGCGCGGGCATTGGTATGCGATCCACATCCATAATGAAATCTCTTTTGCCGTTATTGACAATTTCATCATCCTGCCGAAAAGCTATACCGCTGATGTTGCGCCATTTGTTTTTCTGCTTCATGAGCGGAGCGAATTCGATGATGGTATCATCCGCCTCGCCAATAAAGATCAAATCTATTTCCGGATAATTTCGTAGAGTTTCTTTCGCTGTAAAGGATACATGCGGGCCGCCCATCATGGTGACAATTTCCGGATTACAGCTTTTCACATCCCGAATAATTTGCTGAGCATCATAAAAATTCATGGTGACACAACCTGCACCCACAGCGTCAGGCTGAAAATCGGCCAATTGCTCAGAAAGTTTTTCTCTGGAATAGTGAGAAACAATGTAATCAAAAATGCGCACCTCACAGCCGGCCGCTTCGAATGCCGCGGCAACATAAGTGATGCCTAAAGGCGGTGAGGGGATTTCTTCCAGCGGATATGGTGCGGCAATAATAGCAACGCGCAATGTCAATCTCCTTTGCGCGGGAACAGGCTTGATCTAAACCACCCGAACAGCGTATTTCCTTCCCGCATTATCCGTTCAACGGCGTCAAAATATTCTGCCACCCTTTGGGGATCAGCCATCCACTGCGATCTTGATTTTATCGGTTTGTCCGCATCCAGGTACTTTATTACAGAGGCGGGGTTTCCAACGGCAATGGCGTTGGCGGGAATATCCTTCACCACGATTGCGCCTGCCCCAATGACGGCATTATCGCCGAGATGAACCCCCTTACCGATTATCGCGCTATCGCCAATCCACACATTTTTGCCGATCTTGACAGCTTCTGTGTTTCCAATCGGTTGGGTGCGGTCATAAAGATCATGCCAGTCAGAATCGCTAATACAGACATTTTGCGCTATCATGCAATCGTCTCCAATCGTAATTTCCGTGGCTGACATGATTCTTGTGCCCGGGCAAATCAGACAATGCCTGCCGATTTCAACTTTTCCCGACTTTCCATTGGCCATCCAGGATGTAAGCCTGACGCGTTTATCAGGCGTGGCAATCAATGTTGTGTAATCTCCTATCGAGACCGGCCAGCCGTATATTTCCATATACCATGGCTTCATAAAAACTAGATTGTTGCCAAAATATTCACATTGCGGAGCCAGATAGCGCTCGGCATACCACTTTTCAAATTTATGGGTTAACCGCTTGATGTAATATGGACGATGATCCTTCTGCAATGCTCTGCTCTTTTCCAAATGATTTATTTAAAATCACTACTGTCCCAACGTTTTAGTTAGATGATGGTGTAATGTATAGGAAACAATGAGAATAAGCAATAAAAAGTTATTTATCGATTTGAAATATTTTGTTTCAGGATGCCATAGTCTCGCATTAAATTACGAGGAGATGGTTGATGAATACTGGAAGAACGATATTTTCTTAGATCATGGATTACCTGCCTGCATACGAATTCCGACAGTGCGTCGAACAATATTCAGGCAATTACAAGATCAAAAGTTTTTCGTGTTGGGATCAGTTTTTAAGTATGGCCTTTGCGCAGCTCACTTACAGGGAAAGCCTGCGCGATATACAAGCGTGCTTGCGCGCGGCAAAACAAAAGACTTATCACATGGGCATTCGGGGCAAGATTTCCCGCAACACACTGGCCCGTGCCAATCAGACAAGAGACTGGCGCATCTACGCCAACTTTGCTCAGACACTCATCAAGAAAGCCAGATTACTTTATGCCGGCGATTCATTTGGCATAGAGTTGGAACAAACCATCTACGCACTGGATGCCACCACCATCGATCTTTGCCTGTCTCTCTTTCCGTGGGCGGCATTCCGCAAGCGCAAGGGAGCGGTGAAACTGCATATGCTTCTCGATTTGCGTGGCAACATTCCGACGGTAGCTTTCATTACCAGCGGGAAAGTTCACGAAGTCAACATCCTCGACAAACTATCCATAGAAGCCGGCGCGATTTATATTATGGATCGCGGTTATCTGGATTTCACTCGTCTCTACAGGATCCATCAATCAGCAGCATATTTTGTAACGCGAGCCAAAAGCAACTTCAGCTTTCAACGACTTTATTCGCAAAAGATAGACAAAGCGGCGGGAATCAAATGCGACCAGGTCATTACTTTGCATGTCTATTACTCCAAGAAAGATTATCCGGAGAGACTCAGGCGAATAGCTTATTACGACGAGAAGTAAAACAAGAAACTGGTTTTCCTGACCAACAACTTTACCTTGCCCGCTCTGACTATCACGGAGCTTTATCACAAACGCTGGCAGATAGAGTTGTTCTTCA
>PLNU01000047.1 GCA_003142835.1 Syntrophaceae bacterium | reverse complement strand
AATATTCCAACTGAACTCCTAAAATTTGCTACAAAGTCGCGAAATAATATTTATACCACTTCGATTTCAAAGGATAACGAGGCGGCAAGGAGGAAGCTCCGCAGGCGTAGTACTAATACGTTGAGGAAGCCGACGACGCTGCCAACAAAGTTAGCCAAAGAAAGCGATATTGGTATAAATTAATATCTGTAGTATTCCGGCTTAAATGGGCCTTCAGGAGATATACCGAGATAATCAGACTGTTTCTTAGTCAGCCTGGTTATTTTTGCGCCCAATCTATCCAGATGCAGGCGGGCAACTTCCTCATCAAGTATCTTAGGTAAGGTATAAACGCCTATTTCATATTTTTTTGTGCCCAATTCAATCTGCGCCAGGCACTGATTAGTGAAGCTATTGCTCATGACAAAGCTGGGATGACCTGTAGCGCAGCCTAAATTAACCAGACGGCCTTCGGCTAATACTAATATAGAGCGTCCTGATTTGAGCGTCCATTTATCGAACTGCGGTTTAATATTTTCTTTTTTACAGAACTTGCTGTTTTCCAGATAGTGCATATCAATTTCACTGTCAAAATGGCCGATATTGCAGACGATGGCTTCGTCCTTCATCATTTCCATGTGCTTTCCGCTGATCACATCACAGCATCCGCTGGCTGTAACAAAAATATCACCGATCGGCGCTACTTCATCCAGAGTTTTAACTTCATATCCTTCCATCGCCGCTTGTAGAGCGCAAATGGGATCAATTTCCGTAATGATGACACGGGCGCCAAAACCACGCATTGATTGAGCGCTACCCTTGCCTACATCTCCGTAACCGCACAAGACAACAACTTTCCCGGCAATCATGATATCCGTTGCCCGTTTAATGCCGTCAGCCAGAGATTCGCGGCATCCGTAAAGATTATCAAATTTTGATTTTGTTACGGAATCATTAACGTTTATCGCCGGAAATAAAAGCTCGCCTGCCNNGTTTAAAAGATTGTTCTAATCTTGATACAATAATTTTGAATTCTTTATTATCGATTTTTTGTTTCAGCAATTGGGGATTGTTTTCAATTTTCACGCCGTGATGAATAAACAGTGTTGCGTCTCCACCATCATCGACAATCAAATCGGGACCAGAACCATCCGGCCAGGTCAACGCCTGCTCCGTGCACCACCAGTATTCTTCCAAAGTTTCGCCCTTCCAGGCAAAGACTGCGGCAGTACCTGCTTTGGCAATTGCCGCCGCTGCGTGATCCTGAGTCGAGAAAATATTACATGATGCCCAACGAAGATCAGCTCCCAACTCTTTTAGTGTTTCTATCAGCATGGCCGTCTGGATTGTCATGTGCAGAGAGCCCATTATTTTTAATCCTTTCAGTGGCTTTTTACGGCCGTATTTTTTCCGCAAATCCATGAGACCGGGCATCTCGTTTTCCGCTAACTTCATTTCTTTCCTACCCCAAGAAGCCAGCGAAAGATCGGCAACTTTATATTTTAAAGCCTTGTCAATTTCCAGAAAAGCCATTTTTCCTCCATTTATTTTGATGTGGCTAACTAACACACATGCGTACCTACATTCAATACATTTTACTGTTTAAGTATTGAGTTTATAGCAGTTATTAACTGATAAAACCAACCACCGATTCAAACCACCGAGAAATGCATTACCAAAGAATTTTGAGCAATAAATTTAATGTGATTTTTTTATCTTATTCTTGGAATCAACGAAAACACTTTTGGGCTTCCATTTTTTTGCTTCCTGATCATTATCGACAATCACATAAGTAGCAATGATGATTAAATCTCCCTTGGCCACCTTGCGAGCAGCGGCACCATTGAGACAAATCGTTCCGGAGTTACGCTTCCCTTTAATTATGTATGTTGAAAATCTTTCCCCATTATCAATGTCGTATATTTCCACTTGTTCATAGGGAATCATTGCTGCTTCTTCCATTAGTTTTTCATCTATGGAAATACTGCCCTCATAGTGTAAATCAGCATCGGTTACGGTGGCGCGGTGAATTTTTGATTTTAACATAAATCTTTGCATGGTTATATGTTCTCCTCATCAAAATATTACGCTTTTAGTTCTTCGCCAAAAACGTGATTATCAATAAGCCGCGTTGCGCCAACTTTGACGGCCAACGCTATAACTGCCTGACTTTTAATCTCACCAACATCGTCAAGTGTTGTCGTATCGCATATTTTAATGTAATCAATATCGGTAAAATCAGCGCTTTTAATTAATTTTTCTACTTCTCTTATTATTACTTTTGCTTTTCTTTCGCCTGCCGAATAAATATTTTGCGCCAGTTTAAGTCCGCCAATTAAAGTCAGTGCAGATGACCTTTCATTTTCTTTAAGATAGACATTGCGGGAACTCATGGCCAAGCCGTCTGCTTCACGCACAGTGGCCAGACCGATGATGTGGAGATCAAGATTAAGATCGGTAACCATACGTTTTATAGCTATATATTGTTGAAAGTCTTTTTTGCCGAAAATGGCAAAGTGCGGTTTAACGATATTAAATAGTTTCAGGCAAATAGTGGTTACACCACGGAAGTGACTAGGACGGGAAAACCCGCATAAATTTTGGGTTACTCTCTCTACATGTACATATGTCTGGTAATTAGCCGGATACATCTCGTTATCCGGTGGATAAAAGATCACATCTGCTTTGACACTTTCGGCCATCTTTAAATCACGATCGAAATCTCTTGGATATTTGGAGAAATCATCCTTGGGACCGAACTGGGTAGGATTGACATAAATACTGACAACAACACAATCAGCCATCTTTTTTGCTTCTTTCATCAGCGCAAGATGACCTTCATGAAAGTAACCCATTGTGGGAACAAATGCTATCTTCTTTCCAAGAAGCCTGAGGCTTTCAGAATAAGTTTGCATTTCTTTTATGAATTTAATAACTTTCATTTTTGCATTAAAAAAGCCTAACGTCGCAAGACGAGAGGCTTAATAACTCCTTTTTGTTTTCCCTTCCGTCCCAGTCCTTGCGGATCCAAGCGTGAAAAGAATCTATTAAATTTCATCGTATTTGTCAAGAGAAATAATACTTGTGTAACATTTGATGAATAATATTTGCATTTTTCTGAATCGTATTGCCGTTTTGATCATACTGATACGTTACTCCATTATAGCTTTGCAGCTTTTTTCTCTGGCCTTCGGCGTCGGTCTTTCGGGTTAATCTGCCTGTGGCGTTGTATTGATGGTTTGTTCATCCGAATGATATTTGAAAATAAGTGCCTTTTTTAAATGATTTTGTAAAAAAAATGCTGCTGTGATAGGCATTGTTCATGAGCAGAAATATCCTTTTGATAAATCCTTGGATTCACGATTTTGCCGCCTACGATTTCTGGTTAAAACCTCTGGGGCTTTTATATTTGGGCAGCCTGCTGCGTCAAAACAGTCATCAGGTTCGATTTATTGATTGCCTTGACCCTTATCATCCGGCCATGCTTCAGAACAATCGCGGGCCGTTACAACGCCATTCTTCCGGTCATGGCAAATTCTTCCGGCAGATTATTACCAAGCCTGACGCGTTGAAGATGTTTCCCCGAAATTACTGCCGCTACGGAATTTTACCGGAAATATTCCGCAATGATTTAAACCAAAATCAAGATGCAGATATAGTTTTAATTACTTCGATGATGACCTATTGGTATCCGGGAGTTTTCGAAGCAATTCAAATAATCAAGGAAGTCTTACCTTCCGTTCCCATTGTGCTGGGCGGCAAATACGCTACGCTGTGCTATGATCATGCGATAAAATATTCCGGCGCTGATTATGTAATTGCCGGCGCGGGAGAAAAACATATTCTTCAGTTACTGCAAGATTTATTTGGCGAAGAAATATCATTTGTGCCTGATCCCGACAATCTTGATTCCTGCCCCTACCCCGCTTTCGATTTAATCAATAAAGTTGAACAATTACCGATCACTACATCTCTTGGCTGCCCTTATCGCTGCAGCTATTGTTCATCGCATATATTTAATAACAAGTTTCGCCGGCGTGATCCGCTAAAAGTCGCAGATGAAATTGAACACTGGCAAAAAAAATTCAATGTGAAGAATTTTAGTTTNNGGTTTTAAGACAATTCGCTTCGGCTTTGAAACGTCAGATTTTAATCGTCAGATGCAAACCGGAGGAAAAGTCAATAACGAAGAATTACAAAATGCTGTCCGTCATCTGAAAAGTGCCGGATATAAAACTGATGAAATCGGGATATACCTGCTTTGCGGCTTGCCCGGCCAGACTTCATCAGAAGTCAAAGAAAGCATCGATTTTGTCCGGCAATGCGGCGCCAAACCGGTGCTGGCTGAATATTCACCTATCCCCGGTACAGAACTATGGGCTGAAGCTGTGGCAGCTTCGCCATTTGACATTCAACAAGAACCTCTATATCATAATAACTCATTGCTTTGCTGCCGGAACGATGATTTTAGTTACGCTGATTATATGGAATTAAAGATGTCTCTGCGAAATAAGAATTAGGTCTGCTCAAATGAAGATTGTTTTTATCTGGATTAAAAATGTTGCCGTCTTACTTCTATCATTGTTTTTTTTAATTATCGGCNNCTTTTAATTCTGGTTTGTTTTGTCGGAATAATCTATTTTGTCTTTCGGTTCGTACCGAAAAAAGAAAAAGATGGGATTGATAATGATAAAGAAAAATCGAATTTATAAGTTATTTTTAGTAACTGCCTTTGTTTTTTCCCTTGCCGCTAATTGCTTCGGCTTTGATCTGGGTGAAAAAGTTGTTAAGGCGAAATTGAAAAATGGCTTAACTGTTTTGATGCTGGAGAGGCACGTAAGTCCGACGGTCGCTCTCTATATCCGCCATTGTGTTGGCGCCGTGGATGAAACAAAAGGCGAAAGTGGTGCCGCCCATCTTCTGGAACACATGATGTTCAAAGGAACCACAACAATCGGCACAAAAAACTATCCCACAGAAAAAATACTGCTGGAGAAAATTGAACGGGCAGGTGAAGCTCTGGACAAAGAAAGGATGAAAGCACAAACGGCCGACCCAAAAATTATTCAGAATCTCACTGTCCAATTGAAAAAAATGCATGTCCAACACAAGCAATACATCATTGCTAATGAGATTGACCGTCTCTACACCGAAAACGGCGGTTTGGATATGAATGCTTCCACAGGTCAGGATGTAACAACTTATAAGGTCAGCCTGCCCGCAAGTAAGATCGAACTCTGGGCAAGAATAGAAACTGACCGGCTGCTCAATCCCGTCTTTCGCGAATTTTACACAGAGCGAGATGTCGTGATGGAAGAAAGAAGACAGCGTGTCGAATCTGATCCGGATGGCAAATTGTACGAACAATTTTTCAATGCGGCCTATAAAACTCATCCATATGGAAGACCTATTTTAGGTTGGACTGAAGATCTAACAAACCTGAGTCCTAATTCAGTAAGGAAAATCTTTGCAAAGTATAAAGCTCCGGAAAATATTGTGATTGCGGTTGTCGGCGATATCAATCCTGCAGATACTTTAAAATTAATCGATAAATATTTTGGCCGCATTCCCGCAAGCCGTGAAAAGAAAAATATAATCTCCGCTGAGCCAATACAGACTGAAGAAAGAAAAGTTACAGTTCCATTCGATGCCAATCCCATGATGATTATCGGCTTTCACAAACCTACGGCTCCCGCTTACGATGATTATGTTTTCGATGTGCTGGAAACAATTCTCACCAAAGGTAGAACCAGCCGAATGTATAATTTGCTTGTCACCGAAATGCAAATTGCTGAAAGTGTCAGTGCCGCAAATGGAGTGCCAGGGACAAGATATCCGAACCTCTTTACAATATTTGCTAAACCCCGTCATCCCCATACCAATATTGAACTTGAAGAAATAATTCTTAAGGAAATAGAAAAGATCAAAACTCAACCAGTATCTGATGCGGAATTAGCCAAAGCAAAAAATCAGCTTAAAATGGGATATATTCAGAGCCTTGACTCCAATGCCGAACTGGCTTCAATTTTATCCTATTATGAAGTATTGCTGGGCGATTTCCTGTATTTTTCCAATTATCTAACCAACATTGAAAAAGTAACCAGTGCTGATATTCAGAAAGCTGCCCGCCTCTATCTCAATAAAGAAAATCGTACTATTGCGGTTTTAAACAAAAAGAAAGATTGATACTGATCAATATGAACGGAAAAATAATTAAAACTTCAATTCAATATATTACTTTCTTATTTATCGTGCTTTTGCTTACGGGAGTAGCTTTTGCAGCAACAGCGCCTGCTGACTCACCATTACCTTCCCCCGATAAAATTAAATATCCACCACTGCATTTTAATTTGCCCCAGGCCCAGCGGGTCGTGCTGGAAAACGGAATCGTGCTTTATATTCTGGAAGACCACGAGTTGCCTCTCATAAGTGTAAATGCGCTCATCAAGACCGGATCAATGTATGATCCCGAAGGCAAAGAAGGGGTTGCTGAATTAACAACCTACTTGATGAGAACAGGGGGCACGGCAAAATTAAGCAGTACGGACATTGATGACCGTTTCGATTTTCTCGCCGCGTCTCCTTCAATTTCAATGTCGATGGAATCAGCCTCAATTGATTTTTCCTTCTTGGCCAAAGACCTTGATCAAAGTCTTGATCTTCTGGCTCAAATACTTATCCAGCCCGCATTTGAACAAAATAAATTTATCCTGGCCAGGGAATTAGAAAATGAAGATTTAAGAAGGCTTAAAGACGAACCGCAGAGGCTTGCTTTTCGTGAGTTCAATCGGCTTGTTTATCGTAATAATCCGCGCGGACGTTTTGCCTCAATAAAATCGCTGTCTAATATAGAACGGGACGATTTGATTAAATTTCACCAACAATTCTTTTCGCCGGATAAAATTATGTTCGCTGTAACCGGAGATATCACCAAAGAACTAGCGATAAACAAGATCAACCAGTATTTTGGGAAATGGAAAACTAACGGACAAGCAACCAAAACTCCTTATCTCCCTCAAAATACAAATGGCGGTCTTTATTATATTAATAAAGAAATTCCGCAATCAACGATTATTTGCGGAGAGTTGTCTGTCAGCAAAAACAATCCCGATTTTTATGCCTTTACCATTCTTGATTTTATTATCGGCAGCGGGGGGTTCCCCTCCCTCATATTTAGCGCTGTGCGTAATAATGAGGGTCTGGCTTATAGTGCCGGTAGTTTCTATCGCGCCAAGCCCGACTACGGCATCTTCGGCGCTTACGCCTTTACTAAAACTGAGTCCACATTTAAAACTTTGAACTTGATCAACACTGTTTTAAAAAAAGCAAAATCCAACACCATTACGAATAAAGAAATAAGTTGGGCTAAAAAATCGATCAATAACGGCTTTATCTTTTCTTTTCTTGAGCCGGGGCAAATTGCCCTGCAGCAAATGAAACTGGAATATGATCAATTGCCGGATGATTATCTTTTGAGCTATCGGAATAAAATAGAAAATGTAAAGGCTCAGGACATAAGCAGGGTCGCCGCTAAATACCTTGACGAAAAAAATAGAGTCTTTTTAATTTTAGGGGATACTAAAGGTTTTGGTAAACCATCGACCAGCATCGGCAAACCTGTTGTAATAAATCCAGCAGATTAATTTTCCCTTGAGGAATAGTATATGATTGACGCAGATAAGTTTCAGCGCATATCTCAGAGAATCAACTCCTACCGTGATCAAATGATTGAACTGCAAACCGCTCTTACCGCTATTCCGGCAATAGGGCCGGAAAATGGCGGCGATGGCGAGTTATTAAAAGCTAACTTTTTGAAACAGTGCCTTATGGAATTGGGATTTAAGAATTTTCGCCATTATGACGCGCAAGACAATAGAGTTTCTTCCGGTATCCGTCCCAATTTCGTCGCAACTATTGAAGGTAAAAATAAATCCAGATTTGTCTGGATTATCACCCATCTGGATATTGTTCCACCGGGAGAATTGAATCTTTGGCATCATGACCCCTACCGTGCATATGTAAAAGATGGCCATATTTTTGGCAGGGGTGTAGAGGATAATCAGCAAGATATGGTGGCATCGATCTTTGCCGCCAAAGCTATTATAGATGAAGGATTAACAACGACTAATTCGATTAATCTCGCGTTTGTTTCCGACGAAGAAACATCAAGCAATATGGGACTCTTTTACATGATGGATTCCACGGATAAGCTTTTTAACCATGATGATTTGATTGTCGTTCCTGATTCGGGAAATCCTCAGGGTACATTAATTGAGGTCGCCGAAAAGAGTATTCTCTGGCCATGTTTTAAAACAAAAGGAAAGCAATGCCACGGCAGCAAACCACAATTAGGCAATAATGCCTTCTTTGCGGCATCGCATCTGGTAACAAAATTAGGCAAGCTTAAAAAATTATTTCCCAAGTCCGATCCTCTTTTTGATCCGCCGGAAAGCACATTTGAACCAACAAAAAAAGAAGCAAATGTGGGTAATATCAACACAATTCCCGGTGAAGATTTTTTTTGTATGGATTGCCGTGTTCTGCCGGACTATGATTTGCAGGATGTCACCTCGGCAATACAAAAAATTGTTCGTGAAATTGAAAAGAAATTTAAGGTTCAGATAGAAATATCAACCGCACAATACGTACAATCAGCAAAACCAACTTCGCCTGACACTCCCGTCATCAAAGCACTTACTGAAGCCATTCAAACTGTTTACAATATAGAAGCATTTGCCGGCGGTGTGGGTGCCGGAACAGTTGCTTCCTATATCCGCAAGAAGGATTATCCCGCAGCTGTCTGGTCGAAAACTAATCAAACTGCCCATCAACCGGATGAAAACTGCCCGATTGACAATATTCTGGGCAATGCTAAAGTTTTCGCGCACCTGTTTTTGCAGTATTAAATTGTGTTGCATAGGACAAACCAAAGTGATAGAAATCTGCGGTTGAATTTATGGTAATACCAATTCGTCTGTAAGCGTTGCGATATATTACAGGTGATTTGGTATCAAAGCGTAACCAACCATAATTTTAGGATTTGAGTGATATCTCTTTTTAGAGGCTGAAAACTCATTGTCATTGAAACAAGCAACCAAGAGTGTATCCGTAGAGAAAATTTCCTTTGCCAATCATGATTTATTTAAAAATCTCTGCGGCGAACACGATAAGCATTTAAAATTTATCCAAAATCTGGAGCCAGTGGATGTAAAAGCCTGGGGTAATCATATTTCCATCTCCGGTAAAGATAGTAACGTTCGAAAAATAAGCACTATGCTGCAACAGCTCTATTCTATAATGGAAAAAGGTTGGCAAATACACTTCTCCGATATTGACTATGCCCATCGTATTCTTTCCGAAGATGTAACATTTGAATTGTCGCGTATATTCCTCGATACTGTTTTCATTTCCTCCAAAAAAAGGATAATAACTCCGAAAAGCATTGCCCAACGGCTTTATATTGAATACATGAGAAACTTTGATATGGTCTTTGCCATAGGGCCTGCCGGAACAGGAAAAACATATCTGGCCATGGCCATGGCGGTAACATATCTTCTGGAAAAAAAAGTAGAACGTATTATTCTGGCGCGTCCCGCGGTGGAAGCAGGAGAAAGATTAGGGTTTTTACCGGGAGATTTGGCTGAAAAAGTAAATCCTTATCTTCGCCCTTTGTATGATGCCCTCTATGACATGATTGATCTGGAAAAGGCGACAACGCTGATCAAGAAAGGCCTAATAGAAGTTGCGCCTCTTGCTTTCATGCGTGGCAGAACTCTTAACGATTCTTTTGTTATTTTAGATGAAGCACAAAATACGACATCCGAACAAATGAAAATGTTTTTAACCAGACTGGGTTTTGGTTCCAAAGCAATAATTACTGGAGACATTACACAAGTTGATTTACCCCTGGATAAAGTTTCTGGATTAATCGAAGCGGAAACCATTCTAAAAAAAGCTCAACGTATACGTTTTGTCCGTTTTTCGGAAATTGATGTTGTGCGGCATCCCTTAGTTCAGGATATAATTAAAGCTTATGCACACTTGGATAAAGAAAGAAGAGATAATTCAAATAAATAAAATTTATGGACTTCATCGACTCGACTACTAATAAAACAATAAAGTTATTCAAAAAATTAATGGGAAAACATAAATTCCTCTTTAGTCTTTTGGAAAACAATCTGTTTCAAAGATGGGCTATTGGTATTGTTCTTTGTCTGATTTTAGCCTTAATTCTGGCACCGGAAATAAAATTTTCGGCACCGAAGCTTAAGCAGGGCATGATAGCTGCTCATGATATCAAAGCCGATCGTGACTTTTTGGTCGAAGACCAATTATCAACCAAACAGAAAAAAAATGATGCCGCGGAAAATATCAAGCCTGTTTACGATTTTGACAGTAATATCGCCTTCTCCATAAGAAATAAACTTCTGAAGTCTATTGCCTCTGTTGATGAATATTATCAACGTCTGCCCAAAGAAAAAATTCCCGAAAACAGCTCTTTGAACATTCGTGAAAATCAAAAAGCAAAAAAACGTATGGAAATGACTTTAGGCTTCTCCCTGACTTCACAGGAATTTGATATTCTTAAAAACTACAGATATTCTAATGAGTTAAAGCAAAAAATGTCCCGCATCATTTCTTCCATCTATAATGGTAAGTTCATCACCAATGTCAACTTCAATCAACTGGAAAAAGAAAAAGGCATCATTGTCAGAACTGTAACAACTCAGAACGAAAATGATATTAAAAATCTAAATCCGATCTTAAATATAAATGAAATCGATCCTGTTGTATTAAAAAGAATAAACTTAATATTTAAAGACCAAGAGCAGGATGTAAGACAGGTTGTATTTTCCCTGGCTAAAAAACTAATCGAACCAAATCTTACCTTTAATAAAGACGCTACGGAAAAGAAGAAAATTTCATCTATGGACGAAGTAAAACCGGTTTTCTTCCAGGTTCAGAAAAATGAAATGATCGTGCGCGAAGGAGAAAAAATCGGTTATTTAGAACTGGCAAAATTAGACGCCTGTTTTAAATCTAAAGGAGATAGTAAATTTTCAGGTTTTGCAGTTCTTATGGGGATTTTCCTCACCGCTCTTTTTCTCTCCTGCATAATGTATTTATGGCGCACGAGAAATTGGCTGAAAATTCCCGAGCGTTCCAATGTCGATTTGCTTGTCTTCAGTATTATAATTGTATTACAAATATTAATTATTAAGACAGGAATTTTTATCTCAAACGCCGTTAATAAAGCGTTCCCCTCGATATCAACTGATAGCTGTTTTTTTGCTATACCCTTTGCATTCGGAGCAATGATTATTGCTGTTCTAATAAACAGAAATGTAGCTTTAATTATAAGTGTCATGGTTTCATTTTTGATTGGTTTCTTATTCGACGAAAAAATCATTTTCCCGTTATTCGCTTTTCTCGGATCTGTTGCCGCTTCGTACCATATCGTTAATAGCCGCCAGCGTTCTGCGTTTTTAAAAGTAGGTGTATTTTTAGGCATTGTGAACATTGCCGCAATTTTTTGCATGAATCTTTTAACGGGTAATTTATTCAATGATTTATTTTCACGCTTTATTATGGGGTTTGCCGGAGGGATTATTACTGGAATTCTCGTAGCCGGTATCACTCCCATTTTTGAAAGTGCCTTCGGTTTCATCACCGATATTAAACTGCTGGAACTGGCAAATCTCAATCAGCCGCTTTTTCAAAAAATGATTATTGAAGCACCCGGTACTTATCATCACAGCATTATTGTAGCGTCTCTTGTGGAAGCAGCAGCCGAAGCTATCGGAGCTAATTCTCTACTGGCAAAAGTAAGCGCCTACTATCATGATATAGGTAAACTGACCAAACCTCAGTACTTTATTGAAAACCAGCCCAATTTTGATAACAGACATGACAAGTTATCTCCTAAAATGAGCAGCTTGATCATAATTTCTCATGTAAAGGATGGCTGCGAACTAGCCTCTCAGGTCAAACTTGGCCGGCAGATTATTAATATCATCCGCCAACATCACGGCAATAATATTGTCAGTTACTTTTATGACAAGGCCAAAAAAAATAAAGATGAATCGATCCGTTCCTTATCGGAAAGTGATTTCCGGTATCCAGGACCAAAACCACAAACTAAAGAAGCAGGCCTGGTAATGATAGGGGACGTTATTGAAGCATCTTCGCGCACCCTATCTCATCCAACTCCGGCCAGAATTCGTTCTTTGGTCAGAGAAAGAATTGAACGAATCTATATGGATGGACAACTTGATGAATGCGAATTAACATTAAGAAACATGAATACCATAGCGGAGACATTCACTAAAATTCTTACCGGAATTTTTCACCATCGTGTTGATTATCCGGAATCGACGGCAAAAGAAACTAACGGCAAAAAAGATTCTAATGAAAATACAAATCGAAAACAAGCAGACCAAAATTAAAATTCAGCGGCGTAAAATTCGTAGCACTGTCCTGAAACTCCTAAAAATTATGGACTGCGCGAATAAGGAACTTAGCATTTCATTTGTGGATGATAATACAATTAAACAATTAAATAATCACTATTTGCAAAGAGATCACTCAACAAATGTCCTTTCTTTTTCTCTGCAGGAGGGTGAATACGGTAATGTCAATCCACATATTTTGGGTGATATTGTTATTTCCACAGAGACAGCGCAAAGAGACGCGGCCAAAGGTGATCTTTCTTTATCTGAAGAAATTGATTTTTTAATAATCCATGGACTACTGCATTTGCTCGGTTTCAATCACGAAAACACAACTAAAGCACAAACAACTAAAATGCAGATGAAAGAAAGAGAGTTATTTGGAATTTTGAACTCTGGCAAGTCCAAGATAATCTAACGCGCATTCCTTACATTAATTCAAAAAAATATTTCATTTTATAATCACAATTTGACCGGGGTTAAGCGTTTCATCGCCGGACAAATTATTTAATTGCATTAATTTTGCTGAACTAGTATTATTTTTTTTAGCAATTATTGATAAATTATCACCTTTTGTAACTATGTATTTGTTTGTACCCAATTTATCCATATCTGAGGCAGATAATGTTTGATTAACTATTTTTACTTTTTTCCCCATCTTTATGGAACTTTTGTTTTCTTCATTCTTTCCCTCGAAAGAATTGACTGTTCCCGGCTTGGAAAGTTTTAGTACCTGACCAATCTGGATGGAGTTGCTGTTTAAATTATTTATTTCTTTGATTTGAGCAGGAGAAATATCAAAGCGTTTAGCTATATTTAATAAAGTGTCCCCCCTCTTAACTTTGTATAACTTCCTGCCATCAATAGATGCTGTCTGTGTTCTTTTGTTCTTTTGTTCTTTTGTTCTTTTGTTCTTTGATCTTAATTTATTTTCTGCTAAACGGGCTTCACGAAATATAGGAATCTTCAACATTTGTCCGACAACTAACCTTCTTTTTATTCTTTTATTGTTATAAGAAGTTATAGTTGCTGGCGAAATCTTATATCTTTTCGCAATAGAAGCAACTGTTTCGCCGCTTTTCACTCTATGCTTGATGAAAACAGTCCGACCTGTGAAAACAGTTCGACCTGTAACGCGGGGTTTTTCACTCTCCGGTATTTCATTAGATACTAAATTAAACTTGGCTAAAGCTTCGGTGGGAATTTTTAATTTATATTCGGTATCCGGCGTTATTTTGTATCTTAATTCTGAATTAAGCAGATTCATTACATCTTCAGATACTTCTATTTTAGCGGCAATATCATGAAGTTTCATCACTTTATTAACTTTAACCGTGCTAAAGGGAATTGGCTTCTCGATCGCATTGTCTAAATTAATTCCATACTTTTGCGGATTCTTGATTATATGTAAAGTAGCAAGAAATCTGGGAACATAACGCGCCGTCTCCTGAGGCAATTGATTGTATAGATCCCAGAAACGGTCAAAATAATTGATATGCTGTCTGGATATAACCCTGAGAACCCTACCCTCTCCACAATTATATGCTGCCAGCACCGTAAGCCAATCGCCAAACATATTGTGCAATTCCTTTAAATAGGCGATTGCTGCCAGTGTTGATTTCTCCACATCCATGCGTTCATCGATCCATTCATTGCGACTCAGGCCGAATTTATAGCCGGTGGAAGGAATGAATTGCCACAAACCGAGAGCTCGGGCACGCGAAAAAGCCTGTATTTTAAAACCACTTTCCACCAAAGGAAGCCAAAATAACTCTTCAGGGATCCCTGCCTTTTTTAACTCTTTTAGAATAATGGAACGGTAAAGGCCTGACCGCTGATAAGAGGCAATAAAAAAATCCCGTTCTACTCCCTGAAAGCATCGAATTTCCTTTTCTACATCGGCATTCATAATCAATGGTATTTCACTGGCTTTACCGTTGGTAACCGTTTGCTTGGCGGAATAGACAGATAATATGCGTCTGGAAATTAGAAGACGTAAGTCATCTTTTTGCCTTGCTACAGCCATATCTCCATTGGTATCGAGAACTAATGCATACGCTTTATCCAAGGCATTTAATGTATTTTCTACATCTCCCTTTTTCCAAAAAGTATCGGCAACTTCCAGTAAATCCAGCGCCTTTTCCATTAAATCCTGTTCTTCTTCGTTGACTTCGCTTTGTTGTGCCGAACTACCATTTGAATTGAAATTGGAAAAACTATTCTCTTCTTTTTGACCATTGGATTCAGTTTCTTCTTTTACGGGAGGGGGTTCTTTTTTTATTGT
>PLNU01000089.1 GCA_003142835.1 Syntrophaceae bacterium | reverse complement strand
GCGGCCGTTACTTTGCGCCCGTAGATCAACTGAAGTATATAAGTAAAAAGACCGGAGTTCCGCTTAAGGAACTGGCCATTTGCATGGATTGCCGGTAAAATTTGTTCCCCAGCAGCTCAGCCGGTATAGTCCGCCTTGGCGGATTAACTAACCATCGGGTCCGTGGTTTCCGCCGCGGCACACTGGGGAGCCAGAATAAAAGGGTGCGTTCAGCAATGGACGCACCCTTTTATTATTTGCCTCTCGTTATGATGAATGTGAATCCGGCTGGCAGCGGGATTAGTCTATAATCATAATAATTTACATAGTTAGCCAATAATAGGCAGAATCATGAAGCTTACACTTATGACAAAATTGTAAGCGAACTCGAACTCAATCATCCAGCAACACTAGTTTAGGAGCAATTGGTTATCCGTCATTATAATTATACCGGTTGGATCAGCCCTTCCGTGAAGGGTACTTGACTTTATTTCCATCATGTGGTTTTGGTCAATCGCAGTGACGATAATAAATAACAATTTTGGTGGTTTCTTATGAGAGCTAACCAGATGAAAGAAGAGGTCGTCAGTAGTAGATGGCTGAAGATTAAAAATCGGCCACCCCCATCATGTATTATCTTTGAGTGGTTTCTTCATTGCCTGATTTATAAGGGTTCATTGATTTGCCGCGCACCTCCCTAAGAAGAATATCAGATCGTTTGCGCTGTTTGCTATCTGTTTTAAAATTCCACGAAAGATATAATCTAGAATATTCTGACAAATACGGAGGAAATATGAATTCGAAAAAAACCAAATGGGTATTGTTTGTAGCTCTTTTATTGATTATAGGCGGAGGTTTATTGGCCTATTGTGTCCAAACCGACGGAAACACCATTAAAATAAAGGATATTCGGTTCATCGGATCCGATGGCAAATTAAACAGTGCCTTATTATACATTCCCCCAGGTGTTAGTAAGAAGAATCCGGCTCCGGGTATTGTCGCCACTCACGGGTACATCAATTCCCGGGAAACTCAGGATGGTTTTGCCATTGAATTTGCCCGCCGTGGATACGTTGTTTTAGCTCCTGATCAATCCGGGCACGGTTTTTCCGATCCGCCGGCATTTGGCAATGCCTTTGGCGGAATGGACACGCTTAAGTATTTACGAACGTTGGATATCGTTGATCCCAACAACATCGGATTGGAAGGTCATTCCATGGGTGGATGGGCATCGGTTATTGCCGCCGCGACAAATCCGGACGGGTATAAATCGCTTGTCTTGGCAAGTTCCTCAACCGGTACTTACGGAGCTCCGGACGGAACACCGACTTTCCCGCGCAACATGGCGCTTATATATTCTACTTACGACGAATTTTCTCAATTGATGTGGGGTTCTCCGGTACCGAAAAATATCGTTAAAACGGATAAACTGAAAAAAGTCTTTGGGACCCCTGATGATGTGGAAGTAGGCAAGCTTTATGGCTCAATTGAAGCTGGTACTGCCAGAAAACTCTATCAGCCGAAGATGATCCATCCCCGGGTGCACTTTTCTACCGAAGGCATAGGCGATGCTGTTGAATGGATGCAATTGACGTTGAAAGGCGGGAAAGATATTCCGGTTAATAATCAGATATGGTACTGGAAAGAGTTGGGGACGTTTATCGCGATGATCGGCATGATTCTTCTTCTCTTCCCTTTAGGGCAACTTTTATTACAGGCAAACTTTTTCAAAGAGCTGAATGAAACACCTGCGGAACAAAAAGCTGCTACCGGTTTCGGATGGTGGGTAGGCGCAGTATTGACGGTTCTTGTCCCTCTTCCTTTGTTTATATGGGCCATCGGTTACTCGGCTCCGGGAAAACTCACCGCATCAGCGCTCTTTCCGCAAAACAATACGACGGTTATCATGTACTGGGCAGTGGTGGTAGCCTTGGTATCACTGATACTGTTTCTCCTGTGGCATTTTATCTTTAATCGCCGTAAAGGGGCTTCTTTCGTCAACTACGGTCTCACCTGGAAGGATAAAGGACTGGATTGGGTAAAAATCGGGAAATCATTCGTACTGGCGGCGATTATTTGTTTTGCGGCATATTTGACTCTGGCTTTTTCTGCGTGGGCGTTCACGACCGATTACCGTCTCTGGGTGTTTGCGATAAAACCGATGTCTTTACTTCATTTCCGGATATTCCTAATGTATTTTGTTCCGGTACTTATCTATTTCCTGGTCATCGGACTTATTCTGCATGGAGAATTGCGCCGGGGCAAAGCGGGGAGCGAAGTAAAGCTCTGGAAGGAAACGTTGATCAATATCTTTTTGCTGATTACAGGATTTATTATTCTTGAGGCACTCCAGTACGGTCCTCTTTTCGCCGGGGGCACGCTGGCGATACCCGCAGCCTCTCTCTGGTCGATTATTATGTTTCAGCTTTTCCCGATATTCACGATAGTGGCTCTGGTTTCGACATATTTTTATCGTAAAACCGGCCATATTTATACGGGAGCGTTTCTCAACACTATGTTGGTTACATGGATTATCGTTGCCGGGCAGGCAACACATTTCGCATTTTGATGATTCCGAGCTAGTTTAAAAAAATTGCAGGGCCATCTCCTATGATAAAGAGAGGTGGCCCTGCAAGCCATTATACCAATTCGCTTTCTTTGGCTAACTTTGTTGGCATCGTCGTTGGCTTCTTCAACGTATTACTTCCGGGAGTGCATCCCCCAAGGGGGCACAATAAAAACAGATCATTTCCTTACCGGTGAGCTACACCATTATGGCGTGGCGCACATACATCTCCGCCGCCTCCTTCTCGCCGCCTCGTTATCCTTTGAAAGCGAAATGGTATTAAAATAGTTAAGTATTCGTTTTATATGTAGTTTTATCTTTTTAAAGTGAGAAAAATTTGTTCGATTTTACCGCGGTCGATTTTTCCGGTAGCTGCTCTGGCTATGGAGGAAACAATTTTTATCCGGCGAGGCATCGCATAAGGTTCAAGTTTTTCCAGCATCATTTTTTTCAACTGAATTTTGTTTAATTTACAAGCAACTACAGCGGCAATAACGCTTTCACGGCCTTTTTCCGCGGACAAAGCTACAACCAGTGCGTCAATTACGGTCGGTAAAGTAAGTATCTTATTTTGCACATCCAGAAGATCCACTCTTTTGCCGGCAACTTTGACAATGCCATCAGCACGTCCCAGAAGAATAAAGCGATTGCCTTTATCCGGTTGAACTTCATCCCCGGTCACGCAGAATTCCTCCGAATCCTTTTCCATTTCCGCCGAAATAAATGGAGATTTTATAGATAGTCTTTTCCCGGAAATTTTCCATGAGACCACGTCGACAGGCTTCCAGCTTTCAGTATGTTCACTGATGCTGCGTGCGGCTATACCACCTGTCTCCGTAGAACCGTAAATTTCTGTTATTCCCAGTCCGGTTTTATTCTGGAAGTGAATGGCATCGGAGCGATTCAGGACACCGGAAGAAGAAAAAGCCACTTTCAGTGAAGGTGCGAATAAATTATCGACTTTTAGGGAACGATAGTGAATCGGCACACTGACCAGTACTGTCGCCTTGTGCTTATTGGTTGTGGAGATTATTTCCTGAGGGAATGTATAGATGTCCGATAAAACTTTAGCCTGCGCGACAAACGGGAGTATAACGGAAAAAAACAATCCGTAAATATGGTAAGTTGGCACTGTTGATACAAATAAATCTTTGGCCGAAAGGTCAAATTTTTCCTTCCAATAAAAAGCTTCGGCAAACAAATTACGTGGTGATTTTGACCAGACCTTTGGCTTTCCCGTTGATCCTCCGGTAAAAAGCTGAAGAAACGGCTCATCAGGATCGCGGATTTCTTCCGGATCAATATCGGATATTTTACCGGCGAGAGGGGTAATTATTTTCACACCGGCAGGCATTTCTTCGGGGTGGTCGGCGATGGCGGTATTAAATCCGACGGCATCATACATTTCGGCTAAAGCATGCGCGGAGAATGCGTAAGGAAAAATCAACTGGCACGATCCGGCAAGCGATGCCAGAATACAGGCGGCGATGACAGCTTTATTTTCAGTGCAAAGACAAAGAGTTTTTTCTTCGCCACGTCTCGATAAAGTTTTTTTCAGGCCTGCGGCCAACTCAAAAATCTCTCCATAGCTATATCCGGAAAAGATAAAATCCTTCTGGCAAAGAGTTTTAGACGGCGCCAAAATTTTTTTATATGAATTAATAAAATGATCTTTTTTAGTGTCAGCCATGTTTTAGGTAAATTTCTCTAAATAAATTTTTTTCTATATAACGGAAAAAAAGAAAAAAATCAATGCTGGTTTTTATGTAATCAGGATATATGATTAAAACAAATTAGCTGAAATCAAAAAATAAGGATGATTTTTGTTGACTTATTTGCGGTTTTCTCATTAGTTTGTTAAAAAATTTTGAGAATATGCGTATGATTAACATTGAAGATTATATTCCCCACCGTGAGCCGATCCGGATTATCAGTGAAGTGATTGAGATAAATGAAGAATCCGGGATTGCCGGCGCCGTGGTAAATTCTAATTGGCCTCTTTATGATGGTGATGCGGTGAATTCGCTGGTTTTAATAGAAGCTATTGCCCAAGCTGCTGCTTTGATAGAAGGTTACCAGAAGAAAAAGCAGGGGAAGGTCGGCGTTAAAGGTTGGCTTGTCGGTATTAAAAGCGCGGAGTTTAAGCAGGCAACGATCCCAGTGGATACCAGACTGGTTATAGCAGTCAAAAGCCTGTATTCATTTGATAATTATGCAGTTATTGAGGGAACGGTTAAATCCGGTGAAGATGTGTTAGCTGTGGCGGTTCTTCAGGCCTTGCGCATGGATGATGATATTTAGGAAATATTTTAAGGAGTTTAATAAGAAAATGGATGAGAAAAAAGTAGCAATAATTACAGGCGCTAGCCGTGGTATCGGCCGTGCGACAGCCGTGGAGTTGTCTGCGGCTGGTTATTACGTGATTATAAATTTTAATTCCAATGAAGCCGCGGCAACCGAAACACTAAAGCAGGTCCATGACGCAGGTGGGGACGGAGAAATTATTAAGTTTGATGTTGCTGATTCTGCTCAGACTAAAGATGGTATTAGCTCTATTGTTGAGCGCCATAAAAATATTCAAGTACTCGTTAACAATGCCGGAATTAATGCGGATGGTCTTTTTATCCTGCTGGGGGAGGAAGAGTGGAACTCTGTGATCGATACTACACTCAAGGGTTTTTATAATGTCACCAAGCCAATTCTTCGCGAAATGATCAAACGCAAATGTGGTTCTATTGTTTCGGTTTCTTCAGTATCGGCATTGATGCCGAACCGTGGGCAAACAAATTACGCAGCGGCCAAGGCCGGACTAAATGCCGCTTCCCGTGCCCTGTCTACGGAAGTAGCGCGCTTTGGTATTCGAGTCAATGTTGTTGCTCCAGGTCCGATTGAAACCGACATGATTGCAAATGTTCCAATTGCAATTACGGAAATTAAAAAAATAATTCCGATGGCGCGGATAGGCAAACCACAAGAGGTATCCCGTGTTATCCGTTTTTTATGTTCTGATGATGCCTCCTACATTACGGGGCAAGTGATAGCTATTAACGGTGGTATGTGCTGATGCGTGCTGATAAGACTTTACACAGATATTGTTACGTTTTAGTTTGTTCCATTTTACTATTGAGTCTGCCTGTTTCGGCATCAGCAGACAGCTTTGAGCAATTGCGCAAGGATTCAGCCAATATCAAGACCATTCAAGCCCGTTTTGTCCAAAAAAAGTTTATGAAAATATTAACCAAGCCGCTTATTTCGGAAGGCGGGTTTTATTATGTTGCCCCCGATTCTTTCCGCTGGGAATACGTGAAACCTTTGAGGAGCGTCGTTGTTGCCTATAAAGGTGATACACGGCGATATATTGTATCCGGCGGGAAAATGATTGAAGATAAAACAGGCGGCATGCAGGCAATGAAGATCGTGTTGGGTGAGGTTACCGGCTGGATGAGCGGCAAATTTGACCAGAATCCGTCATTTGCGGCAACTCTGAAAGAAGGAATAAATACACAGATCACACTGACGCCAGTGGGGAAAAGTATGTCCGGGATGATCGAAAAAATAGAAATTACCGTTTCCAAAAAAGCGGCAGCCGTTAAATCGGTAAAAATCATCGAAAATGCCAATGCCTATACCCAAATTGATTTTACCAACGTCGAAATCAATAAAGGAATCAACGGCTCAGTATTTCAGGATGTGGAATGAAATGTATTCACCTGTTTATAGTGATAGTTACGGTTTTGCTTGCTTCCTGTCAGACTCTGCCTGTAATTAATTCACCGATGATTTCGGCAGACCAAAGGAACTTGGCCTGTCCATCTCCTTTTTTAAAGGAAAAATATCAACTGATACATGCAATTGAGATAACTACTGCGGGCAATGTTCAAGGTGCAATTATCGGTATAACTGTAGCCGATCCTTCCACTCGTTTTGTTTCCTCGGCAATCATGACCGCAGAGGGTATGGTGTTGCTGGAAGCGCAGTCCGGTGGGGAAAAGTTAAACATCCTTAGAGCATTGCCGCCATTTGATTCCGGCGATTTTGTAATAAACATGATTGACGACATTAAACTTATTTTTTTCCCTCCGCAGGGATTGCTGCAGCAGAAAGGAAATCTTCCCGACGGCTCAACTGCCTGCCGCTGGCAGGCCCAAAACGGTGATGTCATTGACGTGATTGCCAGCAAACCGGAAATCACGGAGATTAAAAAATACTCGGCGTGCGGCAGGTTGAAACGTCACATCAAGCTCACACAGACGGCGGGAAATGCCTATCAAAGCATCGAATTGCAGGGCAGTGGAATAGTAAACTATACGCTGCTCATGACTCTTATTGAGGCCCAACCGGCAGAATGTGAATTGCCGGGAAAAGAAAAATTAAAGGTAAAGAATAGTGAAAAATCCCGCAGAAGGTAAAAATATAGTCATTATCGGTTCCGGCGTGGGCGGATTGAGCACCGGGATTATTTTGTCGCTTTTGAATTTCCAAGTGACTGTTGTGGAAAAAAATCCACTGTCCGGTGGACTCATGCGCTCTTATCGCCGTGGCGGAATTGATTGCCCCGTAGGCGTGCACTATGTTGGAGCGCTGGGAGCCCAAGAGCCTCTGGGCAAAATGTTTC
>PLNU01000153.1:3111-18242 GCA_003142835.1 Syntrophaceae bacterium | reverse complement strand
CCCAGTGTTGTGACGGCGCCCCAACCGCGAATATCAATAGTGCCTTTGCTCACTTTTTAACCTTCGGCGCGTTAATCACAAAATCGGCCAGTGAATCAAAGGACTGCATTGCCTTGGCCGCTGTTGACGCGTTTTTCAATTCCACGCCGAACTGAAAACGCAACTCCATCGCGATTTCCATCGCGTCGAGCGAATCAAGTTTGAGCGGTCCCGGTCCGCCGATAAAAGGCACATCGGTGGGCACATCCTCCGGTTTGACGTCTTTGACATCGCACGCTTTAATCACCAGCGCCTTGAGTTTGAAAATCAGCTCGTCTCGCGACGCCACGTTTAATTCCTTATACGCCTGTTCTACATCCATTGAACTCTCCTTCCTGCAATATAAAAGCAGATTCCTGCAAATAGTGTCAACACAATTAATTTAGGCAAAATTGTGACAAATGCCGCATCGCGTAGAAAAATATCCAGATACGCCTGATGCGCCCAATACATCGGTGAAATCATTGCCAGTTTTTTCATGACCATCGGCATGAGCACATGCGGCATCATGATCCCACCGAAAACGCCCATCAATATGGCTCCTGTTGCCGCAAGTGTCGAAGACTGTTCCGGCGTTCGTGCCAGCGACGCAACCAGAACGCCAAAACCGGTTGTGGCGGCGGCGACAACCAATGTGACCGGCAGCATATGCCAGGGATGTTCTCCCAGATGAAAAGAAAAGCTGATGATATGGGACATAATAAAAACACCAACCAACAGCATTAAAATGAATTGGAAAATATTGATCAGATAATAGGGAATAATTTTCCCCAGTATCACTAAATTAGTGTTTACCGGATAAGTGAAAAGACGCTGGAGGGTACCATCTTTTTTT
This sequence comes from Syntrophaceae bacterium, assembly GCA_003142835.1. Classification (GTDB taxonomy): domain Bacteria; phylum Desulfobacterota; class Syntrophia; order Syntrophales; family Smithellaceae; genus FEN-1160. Next base: position 17,368 of record PLNU01000153.1, on the reverse strand, counting down.
TCTCTTAAAAAACCGACGGACATGGGAATGGCAATAAAAAACATCGCGAATATTGCGTAAGCCGGAACAGTTTGCTGAAGAGGGCTGGGAAATTCTTTGTTGGGTTTTGTCTTCTCAGTGACTAAACCGGCAACCACAGTCTCCAGGTTGTCTATACCCATGACCACCTCCACTGTTAAACTGGTTATCAGTGAACGAGTAGCTATCTTATAACCGGCATCAATCACCGGGTCAAAATACATTTCTACCGGTTTATCTCCCTCATCAAAACCTTTAGGAATCGTAATAACGGCATGCGCCTTTCCATCCGCAAAAATCTGATCATTGTCCACGCCATGTGGCCGATCAACAGGTTGAATCAGTTTGTTGGACTTTATCTTTTCCTCAAGCAGATTTGCTTTGGGAGATTGACTTTCATTTTCAATAATCAGTTGAATTTTCCGTCCGGTCAGTTTGTCTGCCCAGACGCCTTCCATTGCCAATGACAGAAAAAAAATCAGCGCCACCGGCATAAGGAAAAGAAGCAGGATCGTCTGCCGGTCGCGAAGCAGAATTAGTATTTCTTTTTTTATCAATTCTATGAGCTGCTTACTCATCACGCAACCCCCGCCCCGTTTTTTCCAGAAATAATTTCTCCAGATTATCGATCTCAGACATCCGCCCGTTAAAAATGACTTCGCCTCTGTCGGCCAGAGTAACGCTCGAGCACAGGCGTTGCGCTTCATCCATGATATGCGTGGACAACAAAATCGTCATGCCCGCGGCATTCAACTCCGTCAGCGTATCATAAATATGATTTCGGCTTTGTGGATCAACACCCACCGTAGGTTCATCGAGCAATAACAATTTGGGTGAATGCAGGAGCGCCACTGCCAGATTCAGACGCCTCTGCATCCCGCCGGAAAACGTTATTACCGTCTCTTCGGAGTGAGCCGTAAGGCCTGTTTGTTCCAGTACAATATTAGAACGCAAAACAACTTGTTCGTCCGACAGTCCGGCCATCGCGCCGAAGAAACGCAAGTTCTCCCGGGCGGTGAGCGCCGTGTAAAGCGATATGGGCTGCGGTGCGTAGCCAATGGATATAAGTGCACTACGATCCGTCATTTTGTCGCCGTAGATGAGCACTTCACCTGAATAGCCCCTCAGCTGGCCGGTGATAATCCGCATCAGTGTCGATTTTCCCGCTCCGTTGGGTCCCAGAAGTGCTTGCATCCGGCCTTCCTCAACAGAGATGGAAAAATTATTGAGCGCGCATTGAGGCGCGCCGTCATAACTGAAAGTAACGGATGAAACCGCCAGCGCTTTCATGGTTTAAACTTTCTTACAACCTTGTCCAGATTCCGAAACAACTGTTCTTCACGTCCCGCGCAGATCAGCATCAGTCCGCCCGCCTTGGCGAATGTCTCTTCTGCCTGACCTCGCTGTTTAATGATACGTGCAGACACCACGGCAAACTCCCGCCAGATATCGCCGATGGCAGTCATCTCATTGGATAATTCGTTTAGTTCGGGGGACTCGAATAATTCGGAAGCTTCCTGTAGAAATGCTGCGAAAATATAGCGGAACCCCGCGCCGCCCGTGCCCATTTCTTCCTGGAAACGCACGATATGAGCCAGCTGCCGGCAGGCTTCGACATAGCCCAGTTTATCCGGCCATTTTATTATTTTTTTTGTAAGGTAACGCATACCCTTTACGCCGAAGAGCGGTATGGGAATTTTGAGCATCTGCTTGCAGGAATCCAGCATACCTGTGATGCATGCCTTCCTTATGTCGGGGTTGGGATTGACGGATAAAGGGTAGTACATCAAACCGCGCGCTTCCATCGGTCCGCGAGCAAACCGCGCCCTTTCCATATCGTGTGTTGAACAATCTACCGTGTATTCAAGTAAAGCCGGGTCGCTCACCCGGAAGCCATTTTCAGTTTCATACAAAACGATGAGGTTGTGGCCGCTAAAATTAAAGCGATAGCGTCTGGGAAAATAGGAAAGCCAGTAGACGTTGGTTGTCACCGCGACGATTTGTCCGGTCCGAATGACACGGCGCAGTTCATCCATGCCTTTTTGCGGATTGCGAAAACGTTTTCTGAAAACCTTTGCGCCCAGCCTTTTGGCTGCTTTGCTGAAAACAGTTCCCGGCAGAGATCTAAAAGTGCTAACTGGCAGACCGGTCCATTTAAGAAACGGCAGATGACCGAAAAAAATTCCGCTGCCAATGCCGAAAATCATCGGTTCGGAAATATCAACACCCTTATCGCGAAACAGGGCGGATGTAACTCCCGTCTCACAATGCGCGGACGTGCGATGAATATAAGGTTTGCCGTTGGCTAAAGTTTCTGTCGTCATGAATAGTGATTACCTTTCTTGTGAATTATGAGGAACGGTTTTCAATTCTTCTCTCGTAATCGAGAGGGCTTTCGCGTAACTGTCCAGAACAGGCTCTTTGAGCTTGGCAAATATTTCCGGACGCAAATGTCTCTTGACCCGGAATGTGGCAATGCCTGCTGTTTTTCCCAGAAACTCCGGTATCATCTGCCGCAGCTCCATATAATAGGCAAGCGGACTTTTTTTACCTTCGAGCACCGCCTTTCTGGTCTCTTCAACTTTGGCTTCATATTCATTAAAAGCAAGACTGTTGATGAATTCATCTACGTCCCAGCCCTTGCTGGGCACCATGACATATTTCCCCTGATCATCAAGGGCGTAATTTCCTTTTTTTATGCCTTCAGAAAAATAGGGTACGTCATCCTGCGGAACTTCATTTATCTTCATTGCCGTCTCCTGCTGATCATGTTGATATCTTTATTCTTCTTATACTAATTTTAACAAGGCGCAAAGAAATTTTTTACAAAGCGGAATCATAGCAAATGTAATGGAGGAAATACGAAGCATGTTCATGCCTTGAGTTTCCTGACGACAATATTGAGTTCTCTGAAGAGTGCTTCTTCGCGCCCTGCGCAGACCAGCATAAGCCCGCCTGCTTTGCTGAAATTGTCTTGGGCCTGGCCTCTTTGCTTGACTATGCGCGCCGAAACCACTGCAAACTCACGCCACACATCGCCAATAGCGGTCATTTCCTGCGATAAGCGCGCAAGGTCATCCGAGCCGAAAAGCTCAGCTGCCTCCTGCAAAAACGCCGCATACATGAAACGGAACCCCGCGCCGCCTGTGCCCACTTCTTCCTGCATACGGACGATATTGGCGAGCTGCCGGCATGCTTCATTAAAACCAAGCGTCTCCGGACTTTTGATAATCCTTTTGGCCAAGAAACGTATTCCGCGAATGCCGAAAATGGGCAGGGGAATTCTGAGCATCATATTGCAGCTGTCCTTCAGGCCTTTGATACAGGCCGTACGCAGATCAGGATTTCGCGGAATTTCTTTGGGATAATACATAAAGCCGTGTGGCTCCAGCGGGCCATGGGCGAAACGAGCTCGTTCAATATCTTCTGTCAGACAATCCACCGGATGGTCCAGCACCGGGTCGCTGACGCGAAAGCCGTTTTTAATTTCGTGTAAAGCAATGATATTGTGACCGTTGAACTGAAAGCGGAAACGGTTGGGGAAATAGGAAAGCCAGTAGATATTTGTCGTTAATCCGACAATCTGACCGGCTTTGAGCACGCGCTTCAGCTCATCCATACCTTTTCGCGGATTGCGGAATCGTTTGGTGACAAATTCGCCCCCCAATCTTTTCGCTGCTTTGCGGAAAACTGCCCCGGGCTGAGACCGGAAAGTGCTGATCGGTAACCCAACCCATTTTACAAACGGCAGATGGCCAAAAAATATACCGCTGCCGATACCGAAAATCATTGCTTCGCTAATTTCCACCCCTTTATCCCGGAATAAGGCGGACGTAACTCCGCTTTCGCAATGTGCCGAATGGTGATGCACAAAAGGCTTTCCGCCCGCTGTTATTTCCGTACTCATCAATGAATGTTACCTTCCTTGTTTATTCCGGCACATTTTTTAATTCTTCTATGGTTACCGCCAAAGCTTTCGCGTAACTGTCTAAAACCGATAATTTAAGTTTGGCAAAAATCTCTGGGCGGAAATGCCTTTTGACCCGGAACGTGGCCATGCCAGCCGTTTTAGCCAGAATTTCCGGCGTCATCTGACACTGTTCCATATGATATACTAACGGGCTCTTCAACCCTTTGATTACGGCCTTTCTTGTTTCTTCGAGGTTGGCTGCCAATTCAGCCACGGCCAGGCCGTTGACGACTTCTTCGGCGCTCCAGCCGGTGCTGGTCACAATGACATATTTTCCTTCGTCATTGAGAGCATAGCATGCGCGTTTCTCACCTTCATAATAAGTAATGTCCTGCGGAACTTCATTTACTTTCATTGTCAGCTCCTGCTGATAATAATAATTTTTATTCTTCTTATACTAAAATTAACAGGGCGCAAAGTAAATTCTGATATAACCATGGGTATGAATCCCAAAGCAAGCTGCGGGGTTCATACCCTCTGCTTCGCGGGACTGTTCAACTTACCAATTCCGATGCGCTTCGCTTTCGGAATTGGAGTTCACGATTAATTAGCAGTTATTATTATTAATCTTTTTGCCAAGAAATGGTTCAAAATGATGCCATTCGAAGGGATGCTGGCGGGCCATTTGTTCCAATTCACCAGCGTAAGCCTGCGCCGAGGCAAGCACTGCATTTGCCCGGTCTTGCCGGGACGCGGCTAAAACCTGCCGCCCTCGGGATACGGCAATATGATATTTTCCGGGAGCCTTCTGGTTAACAAAAAAGGTCATCAGCGGCGCGCCCGACATTAAGGCAAACAAATGAGGCGCATCGGGCAGCTGTACCTCATGCCCCAGGAAATTAACTTTAACCGAACGCTGATCTCCCCATAGACGGTCTCCGGTCATGGAAACAATCCCGCCTTCGCGCAAGAAATTGATCCCTTCCAGCAGGGCAAAAGGAGAACTTTCTTTTTCCGATGTTGCCACTATTTTAATCCCGCTTTGGGCCAGTTTGTCCTTTTGGATACGCTCAACCTGTTCTTTGTGTTTGGCTCCCAGATAAAGCATAATGGGCAGGCCTTTGCGGTTGAGCATTTCCGCTGCCAGTTCCCAGTTGCCGATATGCGACATCACGATAATCGCGCCTGTCTTTTTTTCCACCGCTTCGTCCAGATATTCCCAGCCTTCATCGGTAAATTCAACCTCGTCTTTCCACTTGGCCACAAACCGGATGGTGTAAACATTGGTAAAGTTATGATACTGTTTCCACACACAATACAAATGAAACGAAAAATTTCGTTCTGGAAAAAGCGCCCGATAAAACTTCAGGCTGTGCGCGACGCGCGCAGGAAAAAAGAAAAAGTAACCCGTGGCGATAAACCAGGAAAAAGTGCGAAAAAACCACACCCCCCAACGCCTGGAAAAATAAATTGCGATACGATAAGATAATTTTTTCATCAATTAATATCCTTGTTTCTTTTGTCCCCCGCTGGCGGGGGCAGGGGTGTATTTCCCAACTTTGCAAAATGGAACAAGCGCAGTGGTTCCACCATCAATGGAACATTCGGTGGATGCGCCGGGCGATTAATTAATATCCCCTACGACCATCTGTATATTTTTCCTCCCTCGAGGGGAGGAAATTAAAAGGAGGGTGGTGCGTTTTTATCAGATCCCCGCCCTTTAATTCCCGCCCACCAGGGGCGGGAAATCTTCATTGTCATGCCGAACCCCGGCACGTTAGGCGTCAGTCTCGTATGCCGGAGCACGTGTCATTCACCCTTTTGTAAATGGGCGGGGAAACCCCGCCCCTACAGATATTGATCACCACCCCAAAAGCCTTGAACCTAAGATTTCTTCCCTACAAACCACTTTTCTTCCACACCGGCTGTGGGTGAGGCGGAAACTTCGACTGAGAAACCGGACGCGGTCATGAAACCGGCAATTTCTTTTTCATGACGGAAACGCTGGCGCATGCCTGTCAGCTTTAAGCGGGTTGCTTCAATCCAGCGTTTCCAGAGAACCTTTCTTCCGGAAGGAACTGTAGCGCGAATAAGCAGTGTTCCACCCGCCTCCAGTTTCTCATAAATGCGCTGCAAAACCAGTTGCAGTTCTACATCATTAAGCAGATGCAGCATATCCAGCATCAGTACATAATCAACGCTGCCTGCAACTTCCGGAAGATCGGGGGCGCGGCCTAACTGGATGCTGCCGCGATTACCGATGGCACGGTTAGCAATTAGCACGCGTTCCTCATCCGGTTCCAGGCCGAACACTCGCGCTTGCGGATAAATTTCCAGAAGCCAGGTTGCCGGAATTCCATATCCGCAGCCGATATCAATCATCCGTCGGGGATTCTGAATATATTTTTGCAACTCGGCAAACATCGGATCGGTCATGATCTTAAAGCGCGCAAAAACTCTTGGATGCGCGGGCAAATGCCGGTAGCGTAAAACCGTCCGCCGCAGATGTTCTTTTGATCCAACCTTAAATGTTCCTGTAGGATATTGAACCGGGGTAAATATCCTTTTCATCAAGACCGGCAAGATAAAATATGCCCCAATTAAAGAATAACCGATACCTAAAAAAGAGACTATTCCGATGCTGCGCAAAAGCGCGTGGCTGGCAAAAATCAGAACACCAAAACCGATTAATGTGGTAAAAGCCGCCAGAAACATGGCCAATTTGATTGTATGCATTGCCGGATGATTGTCATCAGGGTAGCGCTGATAAGTGCAGATGTAATAAATTGTATAATCAATTCCCATGCCCATAATGACTATCCACAGCATAATGCCCGGAATATCCAGCGGATGGCCAATAATCTTCAAAGTGCCCAGGGTGGCGGCAAGCGCGAAGGCAATGGGAGCAATGGCTGTGAGCGATAATTGCCAGTCCAGAAAAAATAAAAAAATCACCAGCACCAGGCCGATGCTGGTGATGAGAGCAATTTCCAGGAAAATATTTTTCAGGAATTCGCTGAGTCTTTTATTGAATAAATCGGCATCAAATATTTTGGCCAGGCCCACTGAATGAATAAGTGAGAAGAAATCTTCGGCATTGTAATTTTTGCCCGTGCCAACCAGACTCAATTGCGTGTATCCGGCTTGTCCCTTGGTGATTCCCAAAATACCGAAATATTTTTCTGGTATTTCCGCAGAGCCGATATTCTGCCCGGCAATGATCCGCCAAAACGGTTCAAATGCCCCGGGAGCAAATCCATGGTCTTTTGCTGCCGCGTCTAAATTCTTTTTTAGTTTCGCCACGCGGTCTTTCGTCCAGAACTTCTGCCAGGCCTCCATATTTTTTTGCGTGGCTTGCGCCGACGGAAAAATTATTGAAGGGAGAAAAACGCCGGATAATTTTTTTTTTGCGATATCATTAACCATTAATGCCATTAATTGGTCATTTTTTTTTTGCAATTGCTCCATTGTCTGAGCTTCGAGAAGCACATAGCATTTGCCGGAAAGATCACCCCACGTTTTTTGCAGTTTTTTTTCAGCGTTGATTGTATCCGCGCTTACGGAATTCATGGCCTGAATATCTACATTAAAAACAGGTTTAGCAAAAAACAGCATAATCACGCCAAAGAAAATCGCGGCAATTAATTTCCACTTTGCGGGAGCAGCAACTGTTTTAATCGCATTGAACAAAAAGCGGTTGGTCTGGCGCTTTGCCGGCGGCATAGCCGGGAATATTTTGGGGAAAACAAGGTGAACAAAAAGCAGGGCAAAGGTAACGCCCAGAGCGGAAAAAACGCCAATTTCCGCCAGAATCTTAAAGTCGCTGATTAAAAGCAGGAGAAATGCGCCAACGGTTGTCAGCACTGCCAGCAATTCAGCCGACCAGACCTCCCTTGCTATTTGCTTCCCATAAGTTGTCTTGGGCTGATCCAGGAAAAGTAGATATGTAATACCAAGATCAACTGTAAAAGCCATAATCGCGCCGCCAAAACCGACCGCCAGCATTGACATGGACTTGAACAAAAAAGAACAAACACATAAAGCCGCGATCGCTCCCACTGTTGAAGGTAAAAGCGCCAGAAGACCGATGAGCGGACGGGGAAAAGCAAAAATAAGCAGCAGGGCGATACCCAGCGTTGTCAAAATTATGGCAAGCTGAGTGTCCCGTTTGGCGATTGTTTCGTTATCCAGCGCCGCACGATAAGCGCCAGCTGAAGTCAGCGCATATTTGCCGCTTGCTGAATTTCGGCTCGTTAATTCTTTTTCGCTCTGTTTTATGAGCAGGTCTATTTTTGCTGCTGTTGCCGTATCTGTTCCTGATCCCGAAATTTTTGCAATAATTAGAGCGTGTTTGCCGTCTGCGGAAATCAGTTGATTGCGATAGTATTGAGCCTTATTTGACGGAAGCAGAGCAGACATTTGCCGCAGCATAATACCGGAGATACCCAAAGGGTCTTTGGCCATCATTTCGGCACGTCCGATTCCCTCCAGTTGCTCCAGGCTCTGCCTGCTTTGAGTCATAGCCGCCCTGATTTTATCCGTCGACAAAAGCGGTTTTATTTTTTGATCAAGGTCCGCAGCATTGAGCAGTAAAGGCAGATTGTCATTTATGTATGTGATAAGTTCGGGAAAGTTATTGGCCTCATCATCAATACCTACTTTGGTAAAAAGACCGCTTTTATTGAGCTTTTCTGTAAGAAAAGACGCCGCTTTGACCAGCTTGTCGCGATCGGCAAAAGGCTGTTCAAGATCGATAAACAATTTATCTTGAATGGGCAGATGGCTGATAACCTGGCGGGCTGAAGCCAGCACCGGATCGTTTTGTGGAATTGATTCCAGGATATCGGTTTCGATTTTTAAATGCTTTGTTTCCCAGACAAATAGCAACCCCACAATCAGGGCAGCGATAAGAACAAGTGACCATTTTATTTGATATTTACGTAACGGCATGCAAACCCATAAACTTATGGAGGTATTTGTAAATAATAATGGCTTTCATAAAACATATTTTCCCGGCACTGGCAAGCTAAAAACCTTTCCCTGTTCATCAAGGAATCGGACGATCAAAATTGGCATGAATATTTAGGCGGTCAAGTTGGCCGCTAGCAGTTAAATAGTTGATTTTTAACAATTTTATTAATAAGAGACTGCGGCCTTTCGGCACTCATGATCTGTGTTGCCTTGCCTAACCTGATGCACAAGTGATAAATATAGCCTATAGTTATGGATTATTAATGCATTATTGAATTAGAAATGGAATTAAATTTTCCCCTTGACAATAGAACTGTAGCTCTACTATACCGCACCCCACATTTTGTGGCCAAGATTTCCTTGACATACAAGACCGAAATTCTTATAGTTCAACCATGAACAAGCAATGTCTTATCAAATCAAAGTTTTCATTCCGCCTCCGGTTCTCTGCACCGACAACGCGGCGATGATTGCCGTGGTCGGAACGCATCTCCTCAAGGCGGGACGCAAGGACGGGCTTGACCTGAATGCCGTCTCCCGCTGGCCCTTCACGGTTCACCCATGATCCTGAAAAAGCGAATCCGGACCTTTTACGAGAGATTCATCAGCCTGAAGGGTGAGCCCGCACAGATCGCCGCCGGACTGGCGATCGGCGTCTTCGTCGGCGTGACGCCGACGATTCCGTTCCATACGGGGATCATCGTCCTGATCGGTCTCCTCTTCCGCCAGAACATCACGGCCGGTTACCTCGGCGCGTGGATCATCTCCAATCCGCTGACCGTCCCTCTGTTCTACGTCGCCCAGTATGAGCTCGGGCGATTCCTGCTGGGGATGGAGCGCAGCCGTTTCGAACTCACCGATTACACCCTGGGCAGCATCACGGCACTGGGGTGGGAGATCCTGCTGCCGCTGCTGACAGGCGGCATCCTGATGGCCCCATTTTTTGCCGTCCCGGTCTATTTCGTCGCGCGCCGGCTGATCAAGGCGATCCGGACTCGGAGGTCGTCGTGATGTCCGTCCGAAAAATGCTCGCCCAGTATGATATCCATCCCCGGAAGAGACTGGGCGTCTTTCCTGGAGGACTTGAACATCATCCGAAGGATCGTCGCGCTCGCCGAACCCGCAGGGGATGAGACGATCGTCGAAATCGTCGCCGGCCTCGGCTTCATGACGGAGGAACTGGCGAAGAGGGCAGACCGGGTGATTGCCATCGAGGTCGATCCGCGGCTGGCGGCTATTCTGCGGGAGCGATTCACCGGACAGGTCCGGGTGGAGGTCGTGCAGATGGATGTCCTGAAGTACGATTTTTCCCCCGCCTGTCCAGGGGGAAGGGTCAAGGTCGTCGGCAATATCCCCTACCATATTTCTTCCCCGATCCTTTTTAGTCTGCTCGACTTTCGTCGGTCGGTCTCGTCGATGATCCTGATGCTCCAGAAGGAACTGGAATATGGCCGGTCGGTTGTTTCCAGCGGGCGGGCGGGAGTGAATCAGATTTGCCGTCTTTTGGGCATCAGTAAGAAAACATATTATTACAGTATTGATCCGGCACAGACACTGGAGCAGCGTTATGGCCATTTGAAGTCGATGCTGGAGCGGATCATACAGAAGAATCCGTCATACGGTTATCGCCGGATTAAGAAAGCTCTTTTTGAGGTATATGGAGAAGCAGTCAATCATAAGGTTCTTTTGAAGTTGCTATTGGCCTAGGGGCTTCAATTTAAGCGGCGGATACGCAAGCCACGCTTAAGTTGGATGTCCCAGATACTGGATTTTCTGCAAATAAGGGCAAATCTGGTCTGGCGTCTGACGAAGCAGAAAATGATTACCCGCTGCCTTCAGGTGATCGTATCAGACGTTACGGAACTTTATTATCAGGGCAAAAAAAGCCTATTTATGTGTCCATATGGATATATACGGGAAGATGATTTACGTCTGGCATTTATTAACAGTGCCGAACAGCGAGCTTGTTGTGCAGTCCTGGAAAAAGGCGGTGGCAACGGTCAAGAGATTAACTGGCTCTTCCATGACGGATATGATTGCCCATCAGGATCTCGGCAGTGTTTATACCGGCGCTGAGTATATATTAGCTGTGCTGAAGGAGAAAGACCGTTTAAGTTATTCCCGTCGCGGCGAACCGGGAGACAATGCGGTCAATAAATCTTTCTTTTTGCGTCTTAAGGAAGAATGGCGGGATGTTTTCATTGAAGCACAAAGTTTTGATGAATTACAAAAGATGGTAAGAAAAGCGATTGACTATTACAATAGCGAGCGTTATCATTCCATCATTGGATTGAAAACGCCGCTTACGTTTACTAAAGAACAGGTCGGTCATCTCACTATGCACTAACTAAGAAACGGTTTACTAAATGGGGTGCAGAACCAGACTCATTAACCGGCAAGTAGTTCTACACTCACAAACGACTTCGTTCCGCTTATCGAAGCTTAAAAATTAATCTGCCTTATTTGTTTACCTGTCAGAAATACCCTGATATCAATATACCCAATACAACGAATGCTCTCGATGGCTGTTTTGCTTATCTGAAGGAATTAGTGAGAGTTCACCGTGGTGCAAATCAACTTCTCGAAAAGAAAATAATCGATGGCATTTTACTGAAAAAAAGCCCTAAAATTTGATATTAAGCCGATATATCCGTATCTTCTTCGGGATAAGGATATATGGCTTCTGAATCAGGTATGGGCGAAAGACATTACATGCATTAAACTTTCGGGAGGTCATGTATATCTGATCGCTATTCTTGATTTATTCAGCCGCAAGGTACTGAGCTGGAGATTATCAAATACGCTAGATACAGAATTTGCGTGTCAGCTCTTGAAGAAGCAATAATGACAAATGGAACACCTGCGATTTTCAATGCTGATTAGGGGAGTCAATTCACATCTGAAGCATTTACAGAAAAGCTTAAAAGCCATGGGATAAGGGTCAGTATGGATGGGAAGGGACGCGCTCTGGATAATATATATGTTGAAAGGCTCTGGAGGTCTCTCAAGTATGAGGAAATGTATCTGAATGAATATCGCTCCATGGAGGATTTAAAGACAGCATTGAAGAGATATTTTGATTTATATAATACCGAAAGATTTCATCAGTCACTTGAATATGCCACACCTGATGAAATATATTATTCGGCATTCAGTAAACAATGTCAGAAAAAAGCAGCATAAAAAATGGAGAAATCCACCAAGAAATTTTAAAATTGTGTATTGACAAAAGGGCTCACTTTACTTTGCTTAATATTATCATTGGTATTGGAATTTGGCTTTATGCGAAACCTATAGCCAGGATGGTTGTCAAAGACTTGCCTGATGATGTACAAATGACATCTAAAATCAGGCTTGCCAATGTTCATGTTGTTGCAGTTTCTCTGGTCTGTTTGTTTATACTATCTTCAGCAATTCCCTCCTAAGTCGAAATTATTGCGAGCATTTCCTTTCCCGGTGCAGGTTTCAAATACGGTCATTCAATAGAAGCTCTGAACAAAACAACAACAACAATACCCATACCCATACCTGAATTAGCAAAGGTAATCGTCAGCCTTGGATTAGGATTTTGGTTTTTCTCGGCTCACGCGGAATAGTTACTTTCGTTATAACAATCTGGAAGAAAGGCAAACGATTATAAACTCAGCGTAGACAGAATATTCGCGTAAAAATCAGACGGGCGAATGTTTTGGAATTGCGCAGGAAATCGACAAAGGGCCGGAAGTGCGATATTCTTTTGCCATCAGGATTATAGACCACGCGTACCGGAGTTTCGATCACCGGCAGACCTTTTCTTCTGGCTATAACCAGTATTTCCACTTCAAACTGAAAGCGCCGCGCTTTGGTATTCAGTAACATAGCTTCCGGTAAGGGATAAAGCCTCATGCCGCTTTGTGAATCGGAAAGAATTGCGCCACCGGAAGCCCATACCCAGAAATTGGAAAACTTACGTCCAAACCGGCTGGTCCAGGGAATATGAGAGCCTTCAATGCCTGCCATGCCTTCCCGCGCGCCGACAACAATCGGCCGTTTGCCTGCCGGTATTGCGTCAATGAGTCTCAGTGCGTCTTGTGGATAATGCTGACCGTCGGCATCGATGGTAATTGCCCAATCGGTAACAGCCGCGGCTGCGGCAAAACCAGTCATAATGGCCGCTCCCTTTCCAAGGTTTTGCTGATGTCGCAGGATTTGAATACCCTCTATTTCTTTAATCTGTTCATAAGTAGTATCGGTTGAGCCATCGTCAACAACAAAGACGGGAAAGTGCAAGGCCAGAGCATCCTTGACAACCTGCGCCACAGTCGCGGCATGGTTGTATACGGGAATGATGAAAGCAAAGCGGTTTCTTTTGTTTTCGATACTCATATTCATCTATTCCTCCGGTAAAAATGCCACCGCCCACGTTCCCGGCCCAAAATGCGCACCGGAAGTCAAAGAAATGGGCTGCAAGAGAATCTCAGCCAGGGGGTATCGTTCCGTCAATATCGGTTTGAGCGTTCCTTCTACCCAATCCTGATTATCGGAGTATTCCAGCATAATGAGCGCCCGGGAATCTTTTTTTAGCGTTGCGCCCAGTTTCTCCAGCGCCATTTTTACTTGTTCTTCCTGATTCCTGACTACGCCGACTTTTTTGGCTCCTTCCGGCTGTGGCGATATTACCGGTTTCATTTTCAACATGTCGCCGAAAAAAGCGCTGGTCTTGGATAGCCTTCCGCCTGCTGCCAGATATTGCAGTTTGTCGAGAAATACGTATTCCTCACAACTCTTTACCGCTTTTTGGGCAAACTCATAGGTCTTTTCCGGATCGTTTGTTTGTGCCAGATAACGGGTAGAGGACAAAACTATTGTCCCCAATCTACCCGATGCCGCGCCGGTATCAATTACCCGAAGCCTGTCTTGCGGATCGTGCTCTTTCTTCCACTGAAGCGCTACCTGGTAATTGCCGGTAAATACGGACCCGACACATAAATACAATACCTTTTCATAACGGCTAAGTACGCTCTCGTAAAACTGATGCCGTTCATAAACTGAAGCCTGCGCTGTGGAAACCTTCACCCCCTGCCTCATCGCCAAGTATAGTTCCGCTGGATGGAAATAAGTCTCCGGCAGACATTTTTCGCCGACATTGATGTAGCTGTTGAGTAGTGTAAGGCCATATTTACCGGCATCATGCCTTGTCACGGAGCCTGCCGCGTCGGTCATTATGTGCAATGTTTGACCGGTATTTGTATTCATGAATGCTTTGATTTGGGAAGCCAGGTTGTCATCTTCCCAATTAACCACACTGCCAAGCCCGGCCATTTGGGCCTTAATCTTTTCCTTATCTTCAGTATGCAGATGGATTTTATAAAAATCACC
>PLNU01000153.1:0-3076 GCA_003142835.1 Syntrophaceae bacterium | reverse complement strand
TGGAAAAATCCTTCGAAAAAAATATACATACCCAGGGCGCCTGCATCAACGACACCGGCCTTTTTTAATTTGGGTAATAGTTCATAAGTTTCATGGACGGCATTCTCCAGGCGACCCAGGATGGCATTAACTGTTTTTCGATCAGAACTTATGCCGTTTTGCCCCAGCGCATCGGTGAGAACGTCAAAGACACTCAGCATTGTGCCCGGAAGAGGATCACTCACCGCCTGCCATGCCCTGACACTACCTTCTTTAGCGCACGCTGCCAGATCAAAGACAGTTTCCGCAGTGCAAAAAGCGGAAAAAAATCGTGAGGCAATATTGCCGGAATTACCGCGTGCCGATAAAAGAAGCTGATGAACAATCTTTTCTTTTGGCTGACTGACACTGCGCAGCGGAGTTAGGCTGATCGAAAGATTTCTTCCGGTGTCTCCGTCGGCAACCGGAAATACGTTGATCGAGTCGAGCAAATACGACCAGGCAGCTACACGTTCTACGCCGGCAACAAAAGATTTTTTCAGAGAGTTTTCCATTTTAGTAACCTAGGGCACTGCGGATCTCCTGCGGAACACTGAACAACGTTTCCATCTCCGGAGTTTTTACCGTCACTTGTTCCGTGCGGCCGCGGGCGCAGATCTTACCATCGGCTACTCTCCTGATTTCAAAATCAACAACAAGTTTTACATGCGCATCGATAAGTGTCGCCTTGCAAATGATTTCATCGCGATAGCGCAAGGGAAAGATATGTTTTGTAGAAGTACGAATTATGGGGAAAATTAATTGATGCCGGTCATAATAGGAGTAAAGGTCAATGCCGTTATGGTCGAATAGCGCTGCCCGTGCCATTTCAAAATAGTTGAGATAATTGCCGTGCCAGACTATTTGCATGGGATCAAGATCAAAAAACGGCACGCGAATTTTTATTTCAAAACTTTTTTTGTCTGCATTCATTGTCGATTACCTCGTAAAAAGAAGCTATATGATCATTTTCAGGATGACTCTGTAAAAAATCTTAAACTTACAAAAAAATGGGCCGATTTTTTATGAAGTTGTCATTGTTTAATCCTGAAAAAGTCTGAATATCGAATTGCCGCGCACATGCTTTCGATGTCTTTGTCCAGCGGCCTGTCTTCCAAAACTGGCGCACTGACAAACCTGATTTTTTCCAGAGCCTTGGCCAGAAGCGGCCTTACACCTATGTTATCTCTTATGTCACAAGCCTGGGCTGCCGCCAGCAAATGGATGGAGATAACGCGTTCGGTGAGCTGACAAACTCTTTCGGCGTCTCTGGCTGCGATTGTTCCCATGCTGACTTTATCCTGATTATGTGATTCCGTGGAGCGCGAAAATGATGCCGCTGGCATTGTTGCCTTCAATGCTTCGGCGGTCAATGCGGAAGAGGAAATGGACATAGCTTTAAAGCCGTGATGCAAGCCCTTTTCCTTGGCTGGCTTCCTGACCAGATCACCCGGCAGCCCTCTGTTTAAATTCGGATTAACCAGCAGCATCACCTGGCGGTCGCACATATCAGCGGCGGATGCCAGCGCGGCTTTGAGCCCATCCATGGCAAAAGCGATATGCCCGCCATAAAAATTACCGCCCATCAGCACGGAGCCGTCAGCTGGATCAAAAATGGGATTATCGTTGGAGGAGTTGGCTTCAATTTCCACCCATTTTGCAATCCAGACGAGGCCATCGTATAAAACTCCCAGCACTTGCGGCGCGCAACGCAGCGAATAAGGATCCTGCAAAGTTTCCAGGGCATTATCTTCGAGTTGATGCGGCGAAACTCTTGTATGTAAAAGATGGGCGATTTGCGCGGCAACAAATATCTGACCCGGAAATGGTTTGGCCTCGGATATTACCGGATGGTAATGATGGGCGTTTCCTTTCATCGCGTGAACTGAGAGCGCCGTCGCGTATATCGCGGCATTCAAAATACGCCATGCCCTGTCCACTGCCAGAGCGGCGATACCTGTCATTGTTGTCGTGCCGTTGACCATAGATAGAGGTTCTTTTGGCAGGTAATGGTAAGGCTTTAGTCCGGCCTTCTTCAGAGCCTTCGCCGCCGGTATTACTTCTTCCTGATAAAATACTTCGCGCTCGCCCATCAGACTAGCTCCGATATAAGACATCGGTGTTAAATCGCCGGAAGCGCCGACCGAGCCTTCACAGGGCACCACCGGCGTGATGCCCGCGTTTAAAAAATCAGCCATTTGCTGAAGCAAACCGACCGAAACGCCGGAATAGCCGCGTGCCAGGCAAATAATACGGCACAACATCGCGGCTCTTGTTTCTTCGATGCCGATCGGTTCTCCCGTGCCACACCCGTGAAAACGAAAAATATTGACGCCGTTTTTCATGGCGGCATTCAGGGGCATGCGCTTACCGCATGATTTACCGTAACCTGTTGTTACTCCATAAACGGGAACTCCGTTTTGCATAGCATCCATGAGCATTTTCTGTGTTTGTTCCATCCTTTTTACGAATCTGCCGGCTTTACTTATCTGCACAGATACCCCGTCTCGCGCTACGGCAATAATATCATCCAAACTGACATTGCCGCCGTCGATGATCACGGCGGCCTTGTTGCCAATTTTTTTCATTAGACAAACTTTTCCCTTCATTACTGGCGCACCCGCTGTTTGTATGTACCGTCGAGTTTTTCTTTATCCATCACATTTCTCAACATCTTGAACATTTTATAATTTTGCGGTTCTTCCTCATAAAACTTGTCCCAGGCATAATAATAAAGCGACTGCAATTGTTCGGGACTCAGTAGTTTTGGTTGAAAAACAACTTTTCCGCAAGTGTAATCGTACCAGTCGTAGGAGAAAATTCTTTTGGCGTTATGCAGATCATCAAACGTTCGAGTATGCGGGAAAGGCGTGAGCACTGTAAATTCCGCCATATCGAGTTCAAGCTCCAGGAGAAAATCCACCAGCTTTTTTATGTAATCTTCAGTGTGATAATCGAGCCCCAGCAGAATGCTGCCTTCCACGGCAATGCCGTAATCGTGATAACGTTTAATACGGTCACGGATGAAATCAGACGAATCGAAAATTGCCTGATACAC
>PLNU01000100.1 GCA_003142835.1 Syntrophaceae bacterium | reverse complement strand
TTTGCAAAATTCAAAGGTCTCATTGTATAGGCGACGCCTTGTCTTTGATGTCATAGTGGCATGTTCAATATCAAAGTGGCCCGTACCATGTCGTAATAAAAATGCACCACGCTCAAGGGGGCACTTTTGTAGATAAGCAAGGCGCGGACTTATTTCTAACAACTGAGGATCGTAAAACCAACTGGTTCCAATCATACCCTGTATATCTTTTCTAAGATCTAACAAATCGGCGATTCGTAAGTAACATTTGTCCCACCCCTGCTCGTTGAATTCATTTAAAGCAAAAACATCAGATTCGTTCAGAAGCAACTTGGCCATAGCAGCATGTCCATGACCTGCCTGTATGCAGATGTTCCACCCGATAGGAACCAGAAACTGGCCAAGGCCATTCTCAAGTATTAACAAGGCTTGATCATATATAATCTGAATCACCTGAGAAGATGATCCATCTTTTACTGTCGTAATCAGCGGATGCGGGATTCAAAAAAGGCCAGCTATTCTGGCGCATGAATACGCATTCCTCCCGGCTATGACAAAGGAAACCTTTGAATAATAGTTTCGAAAGCTCGCTTTGGGGATTGTGTAATTCCATAGAAACAACGGCCGATGATGTTTTAAACCCAATAGTGTAAATAGCATGGCATAAAAAGAGGGTGGCGTTTCCGTTTTCAAGGCTACCTATAACATCGACTAAATAACACATAGTGATGTTCTGCCACAGTACAAATTTGATGATTAGAATGACGTCGTTGTTATCTTCGTCACTTACTTTAAAAAAACGATAGGACTCAGGACATTGTTCATATCTGTAAGTTACGTATTCTTGATCTTTGTAGATTGAGAAATCGTATTTATCGTTATATCTCATGTAATAGGATGCCTGAATGTGACTTATTTCTTCGATATCAATTGCCGGTTTCGAAAATGGATTGTTTCGTATTACATTCATGACATTGCCGAGTGGTGAAATGAATCGTAGGTTTTTTGCTCTTAATATGTCGTTAAAACGAAGCGGGCTGTATACTTGTCTGTATGTCGGTGCTATATACATAGCATATTTATTTGTAAAAATCGGCAAGGAGTTTTCGCTGGGGCTCATGCCGAAACATATATTGCTGACCTTATCTATTTTTTTAAATACTTCATCCGCCAAGCGTCTAAAAATACCTTTTCCATGCATTGAAGGTGCTACAAACGCGTCTGTAAGCTGATATGCCAATACTTTTTTACCCCTTATAGCGAGTGGTTCTGGAACCGCACCAAAACAGCCCAGCAACTCTCCACCCTCCCAATATGTAAACATAATCGCTTTGCCAAAAGGGTTTGGTCCGTATTTCCAGCTGAAGTAAATATCAGTGCGTGATCTTTTGATGATGGCATCGGGTCTGTTTGGAAAATATTTTTCCATAAATTGATTTATAACAACGCAATCTTCCTGTGAATATTGTTTTATTTGACCCATCAGTATTTCCTTAGATTATGTTAATTGAAACACGCACTAATTTTTCTTTTTAAAGCAAAAGCCGTGGGCAACCATCGATAAGCGCCCAATAGTTTCAATCGATATTCCAGCGGCCAATCTGTAGGATCAACTTCTATCCTTCCGATGACAAACTCTTTGCCTACTCCAATCGCGACTGTGGAATCTATGGTAAACACATGATCGTAACCGGCCTTACGAGCCATTGTAATGTGGCTATCATTATAAGCACCGAAAGGGAAGCTGTGCCCTTTTACATCTTTACCTGTTATGTTTTCGAGCAGTCTTTTTGATTCAGTCAACTCTTCTCTAACTTCATCATCCTTCAATTCGGTCAGTCGCCGATGATTTACACCATGCGATCCTATAGTCACATATTTGTGCTTGCACAATAACCGTAAGCTGTCGGCGGTAATGATGTGGCCGACGCGCTGCCACCTATCAATATTTGTAATCCATGCTGCTTCTTTACCCAAATAGGCAGTTGGTATAAAGAAAGTTGCCGGAATGGCCTGATGCGTTAAGACCGGCAGGACTGTTTCTATGGTCGAGGCAAAGCCATCGTCGAACGTAACGGCAACATAATGTTTGCCCTTTTTGAGTTCACTGATGGAATCTGTTGCTACCGGCGTGGCCAACTGTGCCAATTTTTCCATTTGCCGGACAAATCGGCGGTAATTCGCTACCGTCACATCATGATACATTAAAACAACACAGGTTCCGGGCTTGTCATTATCATGCCGGAAAAAAAAGCCTATTCTTTCAACACCCCGGAATGCTGTAGCGATAAGAAGTTTGATGATGCGTTTTATCATCTTGCCTCGTTGCCCGGACCCCTGCTTAACAAATGCATGAAAGTATCCTTCATCTGCGTCTTTGCAATATCGATTTTCTGTTTGATCGACACCCAATGACAATGTGAGGGTTCACTCACTTTTATGTGGACATTTGCTTAATAGTATCCATTTAAATCGACAAAATCTCGAAAAACTCAACTCCACCCTTTTCCCCGCATCCATACGTTCCCCTACTTCTTTTTAAATTTGTTGAGAGCGCTGTAGAGTCTCCTATTTGTCATGATGTGATTATCTCGTACCTCCGATAGCCACCGTCTTCCTGCGATGTTCAGTTGGCGTAAAATAGAGTTTGATGTTGAACTGATAGGATAGGGCGAGCGATAAAGAAACCTGATCGATGCCGCACACGCTGGTTCTACTTGAAAACATAAGCTAGCCAATCCATCGAAAGAGTCAAAGTTAGTCTTTTGGCCATTCAGAAATACTCCCTCTATATCGCCTGAATCTGGTTCCTGCTTTGTGACCATATATCTGTTAGTTGAAGCGGTCTCATTGTGAATTATTGTCTCAGGAGAAAAAAGCTTCACATACAGAGAACGATCCGTTTCGTATTTCCACAAATAAGTAGTCTTGATTATTTCAGCTAATCTGCTCCATTTCAATCTATTGCTAATATTGTTCACTCTATCTATGCTACGCATCAACTCCGCTTGTCCATCTCCAAATGAATCATGATGAGTCATTATCAGTGCTGGCCTGCCCAAGAAAAGGTCTAGCGCAAGTTCTTCGAACTCCCAAGGGTGTCTCCTCAAAAATAATGGAAATCCGTAGAACTTCATTACGGACGGCAATAAAAGGTCCCTAAGAGTCAGACAATTCGCGTGCAGGTCAACTGGTATCATTTCAAAATTCACTGACGCCAGGTAGTTGTTGGCTTTCAATACAGCCATAGAAGCAGTCGAGAAGATGCCTTGAGGAAAAACCATGACCTTATCAAAGGACAAGTCAGCACTCATGCTAAGCTTGGCCATTCGCTCGTCTGCTTTTCTAACTGCAGTAGTCAGGGTGTTCAAATCGGTCGCGCCAAACTCTCCTCTAGTGTGATCATTTCCGTGCACGCAGATCGACAGCCGATCAGATCTTTCTCGAAATAGCTTTGTGATTTCGACGCTGTTGCGTCTGTAGTTCCAAGGTATGAACCCTACGGAGATACAAAAATTATGGGTATCCATCAGCTTAAGTATCTTCGTAAAATTCACGAAGCCATACTTTTTCTTTAGCAAAGGATCATCAATTATAACACATGCTTGATGCTTATCATTGTGCCAGCACTGATCTCCAAAAACTTTTCTAAGAAAAATCATGGGTGGCACAAGAGAAGGGAAAAAATACTTTAATCTAATTTCTTGGGTTACAGTTTGATCGATATCCGTCAGTTCGGTGCTTCCTGCAAAAAAAAGAGTGCAGTCCGCAATTCGGGTTTGGAGGAAAAAGGGACGTTTGTTAAACGATATGAGAGAAAGAGACTCCGATCCTTCTGAAGAAAATGTAACTTCAGAATCAGCATTTATACTGTCAAATGTTATACCTGACAATTCAAAAGTGGCGTCTGTTGAATTCTGAGCCACCTGATACCGGCCGCTTTCTTTTTGCATGGGCGGAATGGGAACAATCTCACCGCAAGTCAGTTCATGCAGCGCCCCGCTGAGGTTTTCGTCCCACTCCATGGCATAAGATAAGAGAAACTTGACAACATTTTTTCGGAGGAGCGCTCGAAGATTCATCAGCTCTTTTTGGTTGTAAAGATCTACGAGAGTTCTTCCACTCAGAGCCACGCAGGATAGATCGCTTGTTGCACACACTGCTACTTGGTTCCATCTGACAAATGAGCAGGGTATGCCCAGAAATTCAGAAATTTTAGACAGAGCAAGGTCCGACAGTTCAGCTTTGTCAGTTATCAACACCGATAGTAGCGCACTCATTTTGATCCCTCTTCAGATCGACTGATCCGGACCAATCCATTTTGAAAATCCTCATAGCTAGTGGTCAGAGTCATTGGAACGGTTACTTTAGCAATTGGCTTAGCGGGCACACCACCGACAAAGGTAAACGGCGGTACATCCTTAATAACTACAGAGCCTGCACCAATCACTGATCCTTCTCCTATGGTAAGAATCTGCCCAGGTGCAGAGGCAGCTATTACGGAGTGTGGACCAATCCATACCTTGCTCCCGATAACTATTCTACCGGCACCCCGAAAGTGGGCAATGATCGTAGTCCTGATAGTAATTTGTGCTTGATCATGAATTTCGATGTGATGAGGGTATTCGTTTTCGATGTAAACATCATCTCCGATAAATATATTACCCTCTATTTTTACACCTCTAAGTTTATGAAGGAAAGGGCGTAATGATGTACATCCCGGCAGAAAACGAGCGAGCAAATGAAGAACCCTGTTAATCGATCTTCTGAGAAGTGATTTATCCATGACCTCATACTCCTTTCATGAGTAATTTCCTATCATTATAATTATAAATTAGTTAATGAAACCTTGTTTAGACAGCTTGCGCACAAAAGGATTCATTTTATCTCTGGCCCATTTAAAGGGGATACAACTGGAAAACACGCATTTTGTCTTTTCGACCAACCAAGCAGCCTTGCATTCAACAAATTGCTGTAAAACTTCGCTTCGCCGTCGCTCACAAGGCGCTTCCGTTTCTGTATAAGTGGCTTTAAATAGCCGTAAAGGAGCATGATTCCACCTATGAATAAAGGCCGTCCGGTAACAATTCGGTGGATGACCTTCATGATGAAAAAAAGCTTACTCCCGCCGGTAAGATAGAATATCTCACCGTGCATGGCATTTGTCTTGAGAAAACCTATTCCTAAACCCTCGTTCTTCAGGTGATACATATGGAGTTCTTCAAAGTGCCTTGTCTGCCATCCCCGCATCTGAGCCCTTATTTCATCAACGGTATCCCAGCCTTTTGCGGCAACGAAACCGTCTATCTGAGTAAAACATTCTTTTCGCATGAACTTGCAGGCTCCGGCTGTGTGGTAAGGAGGCATCTTAACGGGGGTCCAGCCCTTGCCATGGTCCTCGAGATATATTCCTGATCCTATTCCCAACCGGGGATCTTTTTCAAATTCCTGTAATAGTTTTTCGAAATAAGCGGGGACAAAGCGCAGGTCGCAATCGAGTTTGACCACAAAATCGAATCCGCCGTCCTTGACCAGATCATAGCCGCGATTAAAGGCATTGACTATAGGTGAACCGGGCTGACGGGCGGTATCCCGATTAATTCTCAACATCTGTATCCAGGGGAATCTCTTCTGGTAGGATTGGATGATTTCAGGTGTTCGGTCTGAAGAGGCGTCATCGACAATGATCCACTTTGAGGGTGTGATCGTTTGGCCGACAACAGACTCAATTGTCTGTATGATATATTTCTCTTCGTCTCTCACCGGCGAGATGAGAATATAATTAGTCCCGTTTTTTGTCATAGGGAAAAGGTTCAAGGCTCAAGGTTCAAGGTGCAAGGCTCAAGGTTCAAGGTGCAAGGATGAAAAAAATAGTGAATAGTAACGAGTGACGGGAAAAAGCTAAAAGACATCCACCTCCGTCACTTCGTGACACCTCCGCCAGCGGAGGACANNCTCTGCGCGGGAATGACGACTTTTTACGGAGTCGTCAATTTTGCTCTTATAACTTTGCTTGTTAATTGAATCCAATGCAGCCAGTCGTAGCCGCCTTCAAGTTTTGCCTTGAAAAAGGTAAGGTCATCGCGAGAGTTCACCGGCAGCCGCTTCAGAAAGTATATTGGATCTTTTGCAGATGCTCTGCCGAGGCGCGTGCTCACGCCATATTTGTATCCGCAGGCAATAAGTGTGTCGGTGAGGCGCCTCGTCAATTCCTTATCCTCCTCAGGGAAAGCAAAAGGATATGAAAACGAATCTATAGGTGCGCCTATTTTACTTTCTATAATCTGCTTGGAGTGTCTAATTTCATCTTTCACTTGTTCGCTGTTTAGGTCTTTGAGCTGTGCGTGGTTTGCGGTATGCGAGCCGAATGATATGCCGTGCTTGTACAGCTCAGAAACTTCATCCCAGTTCAGATGCTCTTTACCGGCCATTTTTTTGGTGTGATCGGTGATGTAATCTGTGGGCAGGAAAACAGTGGCGGTAAATCCATACTTTTGGAGTATCGGGAAGGCGATGAGATAAAAGTCCCGGAACCCGTCATCGAAGGTGATAACAACGTACGAGGCTTGTTTATTACTCTTATTGCCGGCGCCATAAAGAAGTTCTACGCCATGAGAAAGGCTTATTACATTGTAATTATTCTCTTTGAGGAACCTCATCTGCGCTTCGAAGCGTTCCGGGGTGGTGTTGACCCAGAAGTAGGGATGTGCTTCAGTCTCTGGTTCATTGCTCACACTATGGTACATGAGAACGGGTATGGCGATATCACTGCCACGGTTGGCCCATCTTCTGGCCACAGGGGCAAAGAATGTCGTTGTGAAGTACTTGTCGAGCAGGTGAATCACTTATGGCACGTTGGTCTTTCCCGGGTCGACGAGGGATTCGACAATTTTATAATAGCTTTCCCTTGCATGGCTCCAGTTTTGTTCATCAAGGAATTTCATCGCGCCATCAATAAGCCCGTCCCTCTCAGCCTCGCTTTTTTGGTAAAGTGATATGATGGCCTTTGCGAGATCATTTTCGTCTTCCGGTGTAAAAAACACCACCATGCTGTCATTGTAGTAATAGCTATGTGCGGTTGTTTTTGAGATAACTATCGGGATGCCGAGCGTCATATATTCCAACGATTTCATGCTCAGCGCCTCATCTGAAAAGACAGAGGCCTTCGTGGGAACAATGCCGATATCCGCTTTTTTCAGGATTTCGGGAAGTTCAAAAAATGGCACTGCACCATTGAAGTGCACACAATCATCGAGGTCCAGTTCTTTCGAAAGATTCATCATAGTTTCGTAGAGACGTCCACCGCCATACAGGTCTAATTTTACCTGCGGGATTTGTTTTTTGACGATCGGCATCGCTTTGAGGAGTATATCAACCCCGAAATGCTCTTCGAATGATCCGTGGTAAAATAGGTTGCAGCCATTTTCGGGACGGGGCTTTCTGGCGGAGGACGGCTTGAACATGTTCTCATCCGGGACGTTAAGGATGGTCGTGCATTTTATCCCTTGATTGACACGTTTCAGGAGTTTATCCCTCCAAATATCTGTCACAGTTATTACATGATCGGCAAAGCGGGCGGATACACGCTCAAAATACTTCAATAGTCGTATAACCGGCTTATCTTCAGACACATTGAGCTTACGCATGTACAACTCAGGTCCGATGTCATGAATATCGAGAATTATACCGGCGCCGAGAAGTTTGGGAATAAGGGTCGAAAATACAATGATGTCGGGCGGTGCAGTGACGTGGACGATATCGTACCTTTTTTTAAGCCCAAGGTATGATATTACGAAGAAGGATTTTATGCAGAAGAAGATCAGCCGCAGGAAATAGAGCGCCGCTTTTTGTTCCGAAGTAGGCCTTGATTGAATAAAGAACAGATTCAGGCCGTCATATGACTGGATGACCTTCTCATCCTTCGATTCACGCAAGCAGATTATATCAACTTCAAACCCCTTATCCCGCAGGGCCTTCGCCTCACGGTACAGTATGGCACTCCCTTTGAACTTCATATAATAAAGCATACATGCCCGCTTTTTACTTTTCTTTAATGTGCTCATAAAAGAATCCTTGCTGCACTGGAACTGCCAGAATTTTGCCATGTCTCTGGGTAATGCATGCCAATATTGATCTTTGTATCTATCTTTAATATAGGTAAGAAATTCCTCATAATATTTGACCGGGTATTTCTCGTAGTGTGAATTATTATTGAAGTCGATGTAGTCGGGATGGCTTATAAACAGAGCCATGCCGCCATTTTCAGCAATCCAATCCAGTTTCTTTTTCCAGATGTCGATATTTTTTTGCCGCATGAGAATAAAAAGCAGAAAGTCCTGCGGCAGGGTGTAGGGCAGTTCTACATATCCTTTCTGATTGGAATTGCCGGAAACCCAGAAGGGGAATATTGTCCCCACACCATCAGGTTGGGGTTCAAAAGGATCTGTATCAAAGGTGGAGGCGTCATATTCGATGTTCAGTTCATGCATCCATTCAAGATTGTGGTACATGCTGGGTGAGTGAAATCCAACCGCATTCCACTCTTTTAGATAATGGTTGATTTTTGTGGCTAATTTTTGAAAATGTTCCTTTGATGTGAATGGATTTTTATGATGAATATTGTGCTGACCTATTTCGAATCCATTAGTTCTTAGGTCATTTTGCAACTTTTGAGATACTTTGTAGTCCTCTGCAACAAAGTTAAATGACGAACGGAAACCCATGCGTTTTTCCATTTCGGCCAATTGCAGGCAATTATCATGGCCCTGCTGTGTATCAACATCGTGTGTGAGGATCAGTGCAAATTTTTTACCTTCCGGCCATCCCATCCAGCCTTCCGGCGGCTTTGCCGATTTTGGATCTATCGGCCAGATATCTTTATAGAAGGGTAGAGACAAATTGACTAATGCCCGGCGAAGTAATATCTGCAGGCGTCGGGGAAGAAAGGGTTTTAGAAAAGCAAAACTGGTTGTTGATAACATATTAGAAATCCAAAAGACAAAGGTTAAAGGTGCAAGGAGCAGGTTAAAGGTTAAAGGAGCAAGGAGCAAGGAGCANNGTGACACCTCCGCCAGCGGAGGACAAGAAACAGGCTAAAGGGTCAAGGGATAAGGAGTTATGCCAGATCTCCAATTATGATGCGAAGTATCTCGCCTCCGATTTTTCGGCATTATTTTATAGCCGGTATTGCCAGTAACCGGGCCGTCGTTTCATGTGTGCAACGGCCATGATTCGAATCCGGTCACTTTCGATTGCATACAGGAGGCTGTAGGGGAAGCCCTTCATTATTTTGCGGCGGATATCTTCACCCACAAGTTGATATGCCTCTGAATTGGCAATAATTTGATCAACTGATCGCTCAACTGCCTCGATAAAAGAAAGGCCAAGCCCCGGCGCTCGTTCCTCGTAATACCGTGCTGCTTCATCTCTACAACGGCATCGGTATGTAAAGTTGCCTTTCTCATGAAATTCTGGTCTTCGCCTCTCGAAAAGCCTCTTCAGCGGATATTTCCCGGGCATTGCCGTCCCTGAGGTTCTTCAGTCTTTTCTCTGCCTCGACAACCCAAAAGTGAAGATTCTCTTCCTCGGATGGCGCATCAAGGCTCAAAATAAGTTTCCCCGCAAGCTGAGCCCGTGCTTCAATGCTCAGCTTCATGACCTCTCCCTCCAAATCTTCAATATTGTAAGCCATAGTCCTTCACTCCTTAAAAAATCTCAGGTTTTAATTTTTGGCGTTGAGTACCAATACAATCCATAAGATATTCTCTCACAGATCATAAACACTTCATTTATACACATATTACTTTAAAAGCATTATAGTCTATTTAGGAGCTTTGCACAAGAGACAGGGTCAAGGGACGGGGGGCAAGGTGCAAGGGACAAGGTTAAAGGTTCAAGGCTAAAGGTTCAAGGCTAAAGGCTAAAGGAACAAGGACAAAGGGGCAAAGCTGGAAGTCCTTTATCCACCTCCGTCACTGCGTGACACCTCCGCCAGCGGAGGACAAGAAACAGGCTAAAGGGGCAAGATGCAAGGTTAAAGCATAAAAAACAGTAAATAGTGACGGGTGAATAGTAAGTAGAAACGGGGGCTCCGGCGCGCCGGAGCATGTAAATGTACCAGTACTTGCTTTTGGACTCATCATCACAGCAGCCTTTTAAATTCATCGATGCTCAGACCTGCATCTTTGATAATCCCACCCATGGTATATGCATCGACTGGATTCGCCCTGGGTATGGTGATAATTCTTTCACCATTGGTCATCGCGATATGTTTCCCTTGCCTTACAATCCAAAATCCTTGCTTTTCAAAAGCCTTCACCGCCCGCTGATGATTAATTCCAGGCAGCTTAGGCATTGGCAATTTCCACGTACCGGGCTTCATTATCAACGGTCAGTCTATTTACAACCTCTAAATAAGCCTCAATGGCATCTTTGATATTTTCCAGAGCGTCATCTTCAGATTTTCCTTGCGACCAACAGCCGGGTAACCCAGGAACCCAAATCGCATAACCTTCTTCGGTCTTCTTAAGATTTACTTTGTATTTCATGGCTTATTTCTCCTCCTCTATTCTGTACGCGATCATACTGCCCCCCTGTGATCGCTTACAATTTATGGTTCAATCAACATGATTGAACCAGCGGTCGGAATTGAACGTTCACGACTTACCCTCAAAGAGTTTGAAAATCTCTTCTCGTTCTACCAATTCCGTACTTTCACCTTCTTCGATTGCACGTGCAAATGCCACATCCTCAATCGCATCTTCAATTGCATCGTAAAGCAAGTCTTGCCGTTCTTCAAGAACCTCCACTAAAGCTGTCTTGATTACATTTTTTAGTTGCTCTTGATTTATTGATGGTTCCATATCACACCTCCTCCCATGAGTTTAAGAATGTCACTTTAGTCTCTGATTTGCATCATTAAGATTAACGCTCAGTGTATCATCTGTCAAGGTATCAGGCCAAAGGTACAAATGAGAAGGACAAAAGGTCTCTTTTATTGCTTTTTTGCCCAACTCGAATTGACTCCATTGCTATGAAGCATTTCCGGTTTTCCAATTGGGTAAACATTGAAGCCAATCTCGTGACAATGGCGATGATCCAAGATATTCCGCCCATCGAAGATGAATGCCGGCTGGACCATATTGCGATAAATCTTCTTGTAATCTAATTGTTTATAGAGATTCCATTCCGTCATCACAGCGATTGCGTGACAACCTTTTGTCGCTTCATAAGGATCCTCAACATAACTAATAATACCCGGGAGACCGGCAAGATCCTGACGAGCGGTGCTGAGGGCTTGCGGACATTTCACCTCGCTGGAAAGCATCTATTCTGTCTTCTGCCTCTTGAGCCCATAATGCATTAATAGTATTTCTAGCCTGAAACTCAAAGCTTGATAAAATATTTTCGACCAATTCGGCCCGCTCCACCGGCGGCAATTCCAACGCTTCAGCAAGTATGTGTGCTGCATATTTGGGCATATGTTACCACCTCCAAACTTTAATGATCTGAGATCTGGTTTATTTTAGTCAATAGTTTTTTTAAAATACTTTAAACCTCCGCCAGCGGAGGACAAAGAAATAGGCGAAAGGTTAAAGGGGCAAGGGGCAAGGCTGTAAATAGTTACAAGGTTAAGCGTAATAATTGAACAGTAGGAATATTGGCCCCCCGGGTACGGAGGTTTCCCTTCGCATCCGGTTTTTGCCAGACTGCGGGGTATTTTGGTTATCCAAATATTGTTTGCAGATTATTGCGTAATGCCTGGGTATCCTGTTTTTGCAGTTGTCCTAGTTTAGCCAAAATAAGATCTTTTTCTATTGTTATGATTATTGGCTTTATAGCGGATTCTTTGATTAGTCCGGCTTGTTTCCATTCTTCAATTGTGACGTCACAGAATGATTGTATTCCCCTTATTCTGCTGGTTACAGCCATTACAATTATATCAGGTCGTTTATTATTATATTCACCGGAGCTTACGACAACGGCTGGACGTTTTTTGGTTGTTGTAAGATCAGTAAATGGAAATTGCAGCAAGACAATATCACCGAAGTTATAATCGGTCATATTCAGCATCCTCCGGGTTATCCCAGACTTCACCGAATAACTTTTCTGACATTTTAATGGCCGCTGAAGCTATTTTGTGATCTTCGCTTTTGTAATGCAGGAAGTTGACAAAATCTTCCAGTTCGGTCTTTTTTTCGGGTGATAAAGATCTTATCTTATTGAGCAATGATTGTTCTTGGTGGGTGGTTATGGTGTTTGTATTCATTATTTATTTACCTCATATTGCAAATGTTTGTATCAACAAAAACGCTATTATCTTTCATAAATATCATTCTTTGCTGGTATTTGAATCTTTTCCACTTTGATAGGATTCAGAAATAACTTTGCAAAGCGGTCGTCCTTTTTATTTATGGGCCTGACTGTTACTTCCAGATCAACTTCCTGGAATTCATCAGGAAGTCTGATGAATCTGCTAATTTCCTTTCCTGATAATATGGTTGAATAACTTCTCATGTTTGCAACTCTTTCATAAAAACTGACGAAACTGCTTTTATTTATATGCTATTTTAAAGGTAATATGAAATAAAAACAAGGCTAAAGGCTAAAGGAGCAAGGGGCAAAGGTTCAAGCCGGAAGTCCTTTATCCACCTCCGNNGTGACACCTCCGCCAGCGGAGGACAAGAAAACAGGCTAAAGGCTAAAGGTTAAAGGGGCAAGGTCAAAGGGGCAAGGTTCAAGGCTAAAGGGAGAAAACTTTTTAAATCGACCACAAACTGATTTTTTCGATATATAGGTGCATTACCGCCATGCTTTTTGCCTGATATCCGCAAGCGAGATGTCTCGATTTTCCCATATACCAAACAACTTCCTCAAGTCGCCATGTCTCGATAGTCCTGAAACTCCTTTTCCTTCTTTTTCAACTTCAATGAAATTAATTTCGTTCAATACGCTCATCAGCGCATTTAATTTTGCGTCATCTTTGACGTGAATAACTACCCTTTGCATGGACACCTCCCTTAAGTTCGGGTTCCTATCATAAACAAAGATCTGCACAAAGTCAATGCGAGACCTTTGAAAATCTAACTTTTTTGTCACCCCGGCGAAAGAGACAGGAGAAAGGTTCAAGGGACAAGGGACAAGGTCAAAGGTTAAAGGTTAAAGGTTAAAGGGGCAAGGTGCAAGGTTAAAGGGGCAAGATTCAGCTCCGCCCTCTCGGTTACATAGAGGGTATCCGAGGGGGGGCGAATAACTTGCAATTTATACCACTTCGCTTTCTTTGGCTAACTTTGTTGGCATCGTCGTCGGCTTCCTCAGCGTATGTACAATACGCCTCCGGCGCCTCCTCCTTGCCGCCTCGTTATCCTTTGAAAGCGAAACGGTATTAGAACAAAAAAAATGGACAATTAATGTAAATTTATTAGAATATTGTCCGGTAATTTGCAAGTTATAATAATGGCATCAGCGTTTATATCAGCCCATGTGGCGATATAACATTCTGCCCAGCATCCCCAAAACAGGTATGGGCAGTTTTGAAAATATTTTCTTAAACAAAGGATTGATGTCCGAAGGATTGGTGGTGAAAACATTTTTCTGCAAGTCATATCTGTAATAATAAATCTGGTATGCCTTAGCCCCCCATCCTGCTTTGAACTGCATTAATCCCTTATGCTCTGGTTCAGTCCGGCCAAAGCAAAGGCGTTGAAAGCCTCTGTCGCAACTCCATTTGATGGCCTCCCACATCACCAGGTTGTTTGCCCTAAGATGTTGCCAGGCTTTATCGGAAGCGCCGTATTTGTAAATGACTTCCTCTCCAAAATTTAAATAAACATTTGCGGCGATGGCACGGTCGCGCAGCGATGCGGTGGCGATAAACCCCATGTTTCGTGAAATCACTTTATCATGCAGATGCTGAAAGAATTTGTAGGGCTGCGGCGGCAGGCCGTGTTCTTTTCTGGTCATGGCATTGAGCTGGTAAAATTCCTTCACGGCGGTTAGTGAATTGGATATGTTGACTTCCACCTTTTCATTTTGCGCCTTTTTTATGTTGCGTCTGGTGGAATCCCGCAGATTGGAAAATAGTTGCTGCCGGCCACAACTCAAATCCAGTATATGTCCAAAAAATAGTTGTGACGGCTTTTCCGCTGATAAGTATTTTTCTCCTCCTCGAATTTCCAGATACTTCCATTTTTGCTTTTTGCCCATAACAATTGCCTGATCAAACAGCTTCTCAAACTCTTGTGCAGTTTCAGCAATGGGCTGACAGGCGTCAGTGAAGGGCAGGCAGACGCCTCTTTTGCCGGTAAGGAAGCTATCAACTTCCATCACTGGCAGCAGACTTGCAAACTTGTTTTGTTCCCTGGCACAAAGGTAAACAGGAGTGTAGTTGTAGGACTTTCTCAGAACTTCAGCCCAGCTGGAGGTATGAAAAAAGGAATAACCCGGTGTGGAGATAAGCAGGTTATTCCAGTTTTCTTGTTCTACCGGATTGATGAGCGCCGGCTCATGCATAATATCCTTTGATTTGCTCGACAATGTAAGCGACCTGTTCGTCTGTCAGTTCGGCAAACATCGGCAGAGAAAGATATTGCGACGCGCATTTTTCGGCAACGGGAAAACTGCCTTCGCCTTTCTTGAGGAAGCTATACGCATCCTGCAGATGAACGGGCACGGGATAATGAATGCCACAGGAGATGCCTTTTTCAGTCAGGTAAGCCATGAGCTTGTCTCTGTCTTTCACGCGAATGGCGTAGATATGATAGACATGCCTGGCGTAGTCTGCTTCCTGCGGTACGATAATGTCCTTTACTGCGGTAAGCCCTGTTGTGTAATCTTTGGCATGCTTCCGACGGGCATCGTTCCAAGCCGGCAGATATTTCAATTTTACATTAAGCACTGCGCCCTGGATGCCGTCAAGTCTGGCGTTCCAGCCGATGATGGCGTGATAATACTTTTTGGCCTGGCCATGATCACGAAACATTTTCATTTTGGCAGCAATGGCATCGTCATTGGTTACCACTGCTCCTGCTTCTCCATAGGCGCCCAGGTTTTTGCCGGGATAGAAACTGAAACAGCCGGTGACGCCGATCGAGCCTGCTTTCTTTCCTTTATATTCCGCGCCGTGCGCCTGGCAGGCATCTTCCACAACATACAGGCCGTGCTTTTTAGCAACTGCCAGAATGGGATCCATGTCTGCCGTTTGTCCAAAAAGATGAACGGGAATAATGGCTTTTGTTTTTTTAGTAATGGCAGCTTCAATCAGCGCCGGATTCATGTTGTTAGTTTTATCTTCGACGTCAACAAAAACCGGTGTTGCTCCGGAAAGCGATATTGCTTCGGCGGTGGCGATAAAAGTATTGGGTACTGTGATGACTTCATCACCCGCGCCGATACCCAAGGCAACCAGGCTCAGCCACAGAGCATCCGTGCCGTTGCCGACGCCCACGGCGTGTTTGGTGCCGCAGAATTTGGCAAATTCCTGTTCGAATTTGGCCACAAAAGGTCCTCCGGCAAAAGCAGTGTTTTCCATAACCTCGTTAATTGCCGTATGAATTTCATCTTTGATTGCTTTATACTGTGATTTCAAATCTAAAAAGGGAATGTTCATATTTTACTCCTGTAAAATTAGGTTCAAGGTACAAGGTTCAAGGTGCAAGGAACAAGGAACAAGGAACAAGGAACAAGGTTCAAGGTGCAAGGAACAAGGAACAAGGTTCAAGGTGCAAGGAACAAGGAACAAGGTTCAAGGTTCAAGGTTCAAGGTGCAAGG
Source organism: Syntrophaceae bacterium (assembly GCA_003142835.1). Lineage (GTDB taxonomy): Bacteria > Desulfobacterota > Syntrophia > Syntrophales > Smithellaceae > FEN-1160. The sequence continues at coordinate 36,928 of PLNU01000100.1, read as the reverse complement.
AACAAGGCGCAAGGAACAAGGTGCAAGGAACAAGGTTCAAGGTTAATGATCAAGGTTAACGATCAAGAACTTTGGGTAAATTTACGTCGCGTCTTGATCAATCCGTTAAGCATTGCTGATATTTCATTGGCTTCTTGCAGCCACTCTTGTCCTTTATCTTTATTAATATATTCTATGTCGATACCTATGTATATCTGCGTTCGTAACTCACCACACGAGCCTTTGGCATAGGATAAAAAATTAACTGATTCCTTATTTGAAGTTCTTTCAAATCCTTCGGCTATATTACTTGGTATGGATAATCCAGAACGCGTAATTTGGTCTTTAAATCCATAATCTTTTAAATTCTTCAATTCCTTATAAATATTTGTACTGAGTTTCATTGCTCGTTTCCATACATCAAGGTCTTCAAATCGCATCAGCTCTTTATCCTTTATCCTTGATCCTTGTCCCTTTATCCTTGAACCTTGAACCTTTCTCTTTTATTCTTCGACCTTTCTTAGTATTTTTGCCGGATTGCCGGCGGCAATCGTATCGGGCGGCACATTTTTTGTTACCACACTGCCTGCACCAACAAGAGCATTTTCGCCTATGACTACATTGGAGAGAATTGTTGAGCCGGAACCTATTGATGCACCTTTTTTCACAAGAATCGGCTCCACTTTCCAATCGGCTTGGGTTTGCAAATTCCCGTCCTTTGCAGTGGCACGCGGAAAAGAATCGTTAATAAAGGTTACATTATGCCCGATGAAAACATTATCTTCAATGGTTACTCCTTCGCAGATGAAGGTGTGGCTGGATATTTTACAGTTTTTGCCAATAAGAGAATCCTTCTGAATCTCAACAAAAGCGCCGATTTTTGTATTATCACCAATGCAACAGCCATAAAGATTGATAAACTTGGAGAGTTTTACATCTTTTCCGAGTTTTACATCATCTGATATGCATACATGGTTCATATATAAACCATCCCACCTTTATTAGTAAGCGACTTGTTGGCTGCTTCCAGCATCTTTATGTTATTCAATCCGGCAATTCCATCATTGACGATGGTTCCGCCATTTTCCACATAGTCGACAAATTTTTCAGCCATTAATTTAAGCGCTTCGGTCGAATCTACTTTGGGCGCCCACATGTCACCTGAGCGGTAGTCAACAAGTAGGTTGTATTTTCCTTCCTTAGTTTTAACCTGAACACCTTTGTCGTAGATTTTAATTTTTTCATCCGGCTCAAGATCATTCCAGACCAGCATTTTTTTCTCTCCGCCAATCAGTGTGGTCCTGACTTTAACCGGTGAGAGCCAGTTGACGTTAATATGAGCTATGATGTTGTGGTCGTAGTAAAAAGTCAGATAGGCGACATCTTCCAGGCCACGGCCAAAATGACCGATACCTGTTGCCACAACGGCCTGCGGTTTTTCACCGATGACATAGTCCATAATGGAGATATCATGGGGTGCAAGATCCCAGACAACGTTTACATCATGTTGGAATAATCCCAGATTGACTCTGCTGGAGTCGAAATAATAGAGATTGCCGAGTATGCCGTCATCAATTAACTGACGAATTTTGCGCACTGCTCCTGTATAAAGAAAGGTGTGATCAACCATCAGTTTTAAATTTTTCTTTGCGGCCAGTTCTACCAGGTCTTCTGCTTCGGCAACAGTGTAGGTGAAAGGTTTTTCTATAAAAACACTCTTCCCTGCTTCGAGTACTTTTTTAGCCAGGTCATGGTGAGTAAAAACCGGAGTGGCAATTGCAATTGCATCAACATCCGGGCTTTTAATCAATTCATCGATATTATCAGTGACATTTATTTGTGGATAAACTTTTTTGACTTTTTTGAGGGTTTGCTGATTCATATCGCAAACCATTGTCACCTCGGAACCATTAGCCGTACTGAAGTTTCTGACAACATTCGGACCCCAATACCCATATCCGATCACACCTATACGCAGCATAAACAATATACTCCTTCCAAATGTATTTTGTTTCCGTATACTACTTCATTAATTTATTCTAAAAATTTATCAGAGATCATTTTTTTTTGATGCCCATAATTTTTGGAAAAAAATTTTTATATCGTCGATTAATAAGGATAATTTCCCCAAAAATCCCGGTTCGGGATGCATTTTGGCATAACTGTAATCGTAGTATTGATGATTAGTGCCAAAATATCTTTGGAACAATGCTTTTGTTTTAAATTGCATATTGTTTAATACAATACCAAGTATCTTATTTTTATTCAACAATTTTACAGCCTGTTGAATTGTTTCCCGGGGTGTGTCGCCTGATTTGATAACCAGTATAATCCCGTCGACCATTTCGTTTAAAACGCTGGGCTCGGTTGTAGCTAAAATCGGTGAGGAATCTATTATAATATATCTATCATCATATCTCGACTTTAAATCCTGAACCAGAGTTTTCATTTTTTTAGAACCGATTAGCTCCACTGGATTGTCCTGAATGCTGCCGCCGGAAAGAATGCTTAGTTTGTCGATAGAGGTCTTGATCAAAAGATCCTGTATTTCAGCCTCTCCCATTAGATAGTCAGAAAGTCCCCTTTTTTCCTGCAGACCGAACCAGCGAGTGATGGAAGGATTTCTAAGATCACAATCGACCAAAAGTGCGTGGCTATGCAGTTCAACAGCGATAATACTGGCTAAATTAACTGCTACGAAACTTTTGCCTTCTCCTGACATCGCACTGGCGACCATAATGATTTTGGGCGCGTTTCTCACTCCGGGATTAATAATAAGAGTCCTCAGCCTTCTGAATTGTTCTGTTACCATGGATGAAGGAGCAAAAAAAGATACCAGTTTATCATCCAGAACAAGATCCCCCGGAACAGATTTTTGAACTTCATCTTCAGGTTCAGGTTCCACATATTTTTCCCGCTGCACTTTTTGCAGTACATCAAACATTTTACCCATGGCTTCGCATCCCCAATATTTTATTAAATAAGTCCGGTAAAAACAAATACAGTAAGCCACAAGAAACGAGGACTAAAAGAAGCAAAATAATAACAGCCTGTAGAAATGGCTTACCCTTCAGACTCCATAAAGATTTTTCTTGTATTTCAATATCCCTGATAACACTTTGAATGATATTTTTCCCAATACGGTTTTGCTCCCGTGAAAATCCCGTAAGTAATGCGTTGTCGCATACAATATTTATCAGGCGCGGAATGCCTTTTGAGTAACGGAAAATTTCCTTTATCGCGCTGTTGTCAAATATGGCTATGTCCCTTGACCCCGCCCGTTTTAATCTGTAAATGATGTACTCTTTTGATTCTCTCAGCGTCAGAGGGCGCAAATGATAACGGACGGTTATGCGCTGCTTGAGAGGACGAAACCGAGGCTCTGAAAGAATCTGGTTTAATTCCGGCTGTCCCAGAAGGATAACATGCAACAGTTTATATTTAGCTGTTTCCAGATTAGTCAACAGGCGGACATCCTGTAGTAAATTCGGCTCCAGGCACTGAGCTTCATCAATAATCAAAAATACCTTTTCATTTTTAGTGAAACATTGAAGCAGATAATTGTGAAGTGCGGCAAGGCTCTGGCCCAGTGATTTGATACCGTCCGATTCAATACCCAAATCATTACATATATAGTTGAGAAAATCGGTACGATCCATTATCGGGTTAAAAATATAACAGGTTCGTATACTGCTGCCATCAATATTGCTGAGCAGTTTGCGTACAAGCGTAGTTTTTCCGGTACCGGCTTCACCTGTTATAACGCTGAATCCCTTGCCTTCCTGAACTGCATATTGGAGGTGGGCCAAGGCCTCCTGATGGGCTTCACTCATATATACAAATGCAGGATCCGGTGCTATTTCAAAGGGTTTTTCTTTAAAACCATAGAATTTTTTATACATAATTAAGATTGTTTTTCTTCAATTTCAGGTATCGTTGCCAGAACTTTGATTCCGAGTGAAATTTCCACATCATCTGCATCGTGAAATGATCTGTCCATTTGTTCGAGTATAAAGGCCAGAGCCAGACCGCTTGCCAGTCCGGCAAACAGGCTGATGAGCAAAATTTTTGGAACATCAGGAGAGAAGGGCTTCTCGGGAACTCTTGCCGGGTCGATTACCCTGAACTGCTCTCCTTTCTGCCGTTTTTCAAGATTCTCAGCCTGCTGGGCTTCCTGGCTTTTTTTCAGCAAAGTTTCATGAGTTAGTTTCATGCTCTGATACTCTCTTACCAGGGCAGCCATATCCTGTTCACGTGCGGGAGTTTGTTCAATTCGCCTCATGTATTTATTGATCTGAGCCGAAATGGATGCACTGTCATCCTGCAAATGTTTTATTTCTAATGATGTTGCCGTCAATTGATTTTTTAATTCTTTATAACGGGGATCTTTTTTAGTATCACTATCGTAAGTGTCTTTATTTTTTTCCAGGTCAGCCATTTTTTTCTTCATGGCGATGACATCGGGATGATTGTCTGTATATTTTGTCCGCAGATCTTCAAGTTCTCTTTTTAGTTTATCCTTTTTAGTTTCATAGGTTCCGCCTGAACTAGCTGCCACAGTATAGACTGCGTCTTTTTTGGCTAAAGAGGATTTGTCCGAATAAAGACTATCTTTTCCACTTCCCGCCGTAGCGGGCGCACTTATAGGCATTTCTATATCCGTCAGTTGTTTTTGGATAAAGAGCTTGCGGTCCTGAGCTGCTCTGAGGCTTTCACTTATCCTTTGACTCTGATTCTGCATTTGCTCAAGAATCTTTATGTTGCTGTCTCTCTGTTCGGGAAGCTCACCCATAAAACGTCCTTTATATTTGGCAACGCTTGCTTCCATCTGATCCAGCTTTGCTTTTGCCTCAACCAACTCGTTAGCCAGGAATTCAGTCGTGCCCGATGCCTGTTGCTCTCTGATTTTAAGGTTTTCTTCGATAAATAAAGAAGACAACCTGTTGGCGACGGTAGTCACAGTATTGGGATCATCGCCGATAAAACTGATGGAAAAAAAACCTTTTTCATCCCTCTTGGTCGGCAATTCTACTTTTATATTCTTGCGCATTAGTTCAACTATTTCTTCTTTCGAAAGGCGTTTACGCTCCTTTTCATACAATCTGAATTCGGTGATTATTTTTTCCAGACTGGTACGGCTCATTACTTCCTGCGCTATCGACTGCAGCCGTTCCTCAACTTTGGAGGTAACTGTAGCCTGTACGAAAGCTTCAGGAACTCTTTGCGGAGATACCAGCACGAGTGTTGATGCTTTATATTCCCTGGGAGAAGTTATTGCATAAATTGATGCTCCGGCCATAACGAGTACAAAGGGAATAATGATGTACCACATTCTGCGTCGCAGGATTTCAAGATATTCATCAAGTGTAAAGTTTTTTGCAGGGTTAATCATAAATCTTTCTGCTCCTTATAATTTGCCGTGCTGCCGGTCCAGCTATTCAGTTTTAATGAATTATAAAATATCCATCATGAGGTCAACCTTAAATAATAAAGGACTTAGTTGATTGGGATTAATAAGATGCGGTTAACTTCAGTATTCCTCTGTTTTCAACGTATTCATTTACCGAGATGTTTGATTCGTTGGCATAATGTGAAATTTCTAAAGATAGAGTAAGCCACTTCAGCGGTTGATATGAGGCTGAGGCGCCAACGCCCCAGGTCGTGTCAGCGCGATCCCTATCGATGAATTCAGTTCGCTCGATGCTGCCTAAACAACCAATGGAAAATCTCTTTTCCAAATTATGATTTATTGAGCCGGTGGCTCTGTAATATTTCTGGAAACCAAGATTTTGAGCAGTAAAATAATCCTCTGTGTAGCCGCCCTGGATACTGAGTCTATATGTTGTTTTGACATCCGTATTTGCTAAATCCGCTTTAAAAGTTAATCCAGAAAAATCGGGATCAACGTTCGGCCGTTCCATCCAATAATAACCTATCTGGGCAGATGCGGTTAAAGAGGGAGTGAAGGCATATGTCAGTCCCAATGAGGGTTCATAAATGTTATAATTCATTAATGGTACGGCGAAAGAACGATTTGCATAGGCACCTTCCAGAAAAGCAGTCGCTTTCTGATTTAAACGATTCATATAACGGGCAGTTACTTTGTGGCCGTTAAGATCAGGCGACGCTTCAAAATCTCCGTTAGTATAAGCGTAGTCAAGATATACTCCGTTTCGCTTATCGAACCAATGGGTTATAAAAGGATTGATATAATTCTCCATACTGTTTTGCGAGATTGAGTCTTCTGTTTGATAGATATTGTGCCGGTAATTTACACCTATACGGCTTTCTGCACCAAACTGATATTCGACGGTTGGGGCAAAGACATTTCGCCAGTACACGGACCTCTGTGTAGACGTTGACAGGACATATTTATTGTCTGCTACCTGTGTAAAATATTCCTGCTCACGGGGATTGTCTGACCGTAAGTAAGCTTCTTTAAGATAAAAATTGACATGCCCAGAAGTCATGTATTTGGCATTCAAACTTCCGCTGCCGCTGATATAATTTAAATTGGGATTCTTATCATAAAAAACAAAACCGACGGATGCATCCAAATCAATGCCTGATTTGGCATCCATATTGGAAAATTTGATACCGGGCAGAACTGTCGTGATGAAATCATCTTTTTTGTTATCTTTATTGTTATTGGTCGTCTGATTAATATTGTCGTTATATTCAGTACTTACACTGATATTGGGATGAATTTGGTTGAGAATATCGGCTGCGTAAACATAAGAAGCTGGCAGAACGCATAAAAACATAATGAAAACTGGCATTGCGCGGTGAAGAGTCATAAAATAAATCCTTTCATGATTGTCGATGGTAAGTACTTCACAACCGGGACGCATTAACATTTAAAAACTCCAAACCAGAAACCCTGCTAAGGAATAATTACAGTATCTCCGTGTTTGATTACGATATCCGGTTTGTCTCCATCAATTATTTTGTTGTAATTAACAGTAATCCTTTTTTCTTTGCCGTCTTCCTTTGTAATGATTAAAATCTTTCTTTTGTTTGCCCATTCCGTAAAACCACCAACCATGATGATCAGTTTAACCAGGGTAACTTCACTGCGGATGCGGACAATTCCAGGTTGTTTAACTTCTCCGGAAATATAAACTTTAAAACTGTTTGCCTCCGTTACAGTTACCGTTACTGTCGGGTTATCCACAAATCCGCTCAGTTTTTTGGTTAATTCTTCTTTCAGTTGCAGAGGGGTGAGGCCGGAAGCTTGAATATCATCCAGAAGAGGAAGGGATATCTTGCCGTCAACGCGTACAGGAACGGTTTTGGTAAGGGATTCTTCTTTCCAGACAAAAATATGGAGCACATCTTCAGGACCGATTATATATTCATCGCCGTCGGTAACAACATCGCCGGCAATTTTTTTGTTGTCTTTAGCCTGTTTATTATCGGTTATTTTCTTTGAAGTATCCGGTGGTGCACTTTTTTGTGTTTTTTCTATAGGTTTTTTAGTTGCAGCATCCTGTGCATAGGCAATAGATGCAAATACAATACAAAATAGATAAACTACCGATAAAAAAGCAATCAGGATTTTCTTCATGATTTATTACCTCATTTTTTTTAATATTCTACTTATAATGATTAAATCTAACGCGATTAAAGTATATTACCAACTAGAAATAGGTATGTCCAGCTTTTTGTTAAGAAAAATTCATTTATATCTTGAAAAAGGAATAACGAATGGCTATACTAAATTAACATTATACTTTAACTTATCCGAACCACCAAAAGGAGATAATAGGCATGAATTTAGAAAAGAGAAGAATGTATTTCGGAATTTGCATCTTATCGGTTATCGCTTTCCTTATCTTGCTTTCCGGATGCTCCAAAGAGTCAAAGATTGAGCGCCACTGGAAGAAGGCGGAGTCATACTTTTCAGAAAATAAGCTTAAAGAAGCTGTTATTGAATATAAAAATATAATCCAGTTGGAATCTAAACATTCGAAAACTTATTACAAATTGGGAATGTCCTATTTGAAAATGGGGATGGTGAGGGAAGGATATGCCGCTCTGACCAAGGCAGTAGAAATAAATCCGGATATGGTGGAAGCCCATAATCAGTTAGGCGGGTTATACCTTCTGTCCAGAGATACCAAGAAGGCCAGAGAACAGGCCGAATTTATTTTAGCCAAAGATGCAAAAAATTCTTTGGCCCATATGCTTTTGAGCAACATTTATCTCATGGAAAAAAATCTGGATGGGGCGATCGAAGAGAACAAAAAGGCGGTTGAAGGGGAAAACAAACTTGAGGCATACCTGCATCTTGCTAACCTTTATATAATCAAAAAAGATTTATCCGGTGCTGAAGAAATGCTTAAAGCTGCTGTAAAGGTGGATGAAAAATCTTTACGGGGACGTTTTGCCCTTGCTGAATTTTATTTCCGGTCAGGAAACAAGGAATTGGCTGAGCGTGAATATATCGAAGCAACAAAACTGGCGCCTAATGATGCAGCAAGCTTTATGCAGCTGGGTAATTTTTATACAATCGTCAACAAACGAGATGAAGCGGAAAAACAATTTTTGAAAGGAATTGAAATTGCACCCAAAAATGCCAATCTTAAAATTCATCTTGGCAATTTCTATTTGCTCGAAGGAAAAAAAGATAAAGCAGAAACATACTTTAAAGAGGCTGTGGAAAAAGATTCAAAAAACATATCAGCTCTTGCGAAATTGGCCGACTTTTATATCAATGAAAAAAAATATGATGAAGGGCTGAAAGAGACGGAAAAAATCCTGAAGATTAATCCCAAAAGCCAGGACGGCCTGCTATTGAAGGGAAGAATTTTATTGAGCCGGAATGAATTTGACCAGGCACTAAATTTGTTTCAGGCTTATGTTAAAGATAATCCGCAATCGGCTATGGCGCATTATTTAATTGCTCTGGCCCACTCAGGTAAACGTAATATCCAGCAGGCGAAAATCGAATTGGGAGAAGCCATAAAGCTTAATCCCAAATGGGAACAGCCAAGATTTCTTATGGCGGACATTAACTTTAGAGAAGGGAATTCTTCCGAAGCCATCAATAAGCTTAATATCATACTGAAGGACAATCCATCCAATATCCAGGCACGCATTCTTCTGGGCGATGCCTATTTGTCAAAAAGGGATATGCAGGGTGCAGCCAGAGAATATGATGCTTTAATTAAGTTTTCACCGAATAATCCGGCAGGCTATATCCAATCGAGTAAAATTCTTCTATATCAAAAGAAGGAAAAAGAAGCGCTTGGACGGTTAGAAAAGGCATTGTCTCTGCAGCCGGATAATGTGGATGCGCTTCAACTGATTGCCTCCGTCTACTTGAGCAAAAAAGATACGGACAAAGCTATTGAAAGGGTACAGCAACAAATTAAAGTTGTACCGCAAAATCCTGTTTTCTATAGCATGCTGGGAGCACTCTACGAGACAAAAAAAGATGTGGCTGCGGCTGAAAGCTATATGAAGAAAGCAATTGAACTCAATCCCAACCTGCCCTCACTGCAAATCTTATTGGCGGGTTTTTATATGAGGCAGAATCTGACTGATAAGGCAAAAAAACAATATCTGGCGTCTATCGAAAAAACACCGGATGCGCTTCGGGCATTAATGGCGCTGGGGATGATCTATGAAAGTGAAAAAAATTACAGCAAGGCTCAGGAGTATTATGAAAAAGCTTTAAAGATAAATCCCAATTTTGTTCCGGCGGCCAATAATCTTGCTTTCATTTATGCAGAACATGGCGGCAACATTGATGTCGCTCTGAATCTGGCGCAAAAAGCCAAAGAACAGATGCCGAAAGATGCCAATATTTCTGATACGCTGGGATGGATTTATTATAAAAAAAATGTTCCCGGAACTGCCATTACATATCTGAAAGAAGCGGCTGATAAAATGCCCGACCAGCCTGTGGTCAGATATCACCTGGGCATGGCATACTATAAAAACGGCAACCGTGATCTGGCTAAAAAAGAACTCAGTGCTGCTCTAAAGATAAATTCCGGTTTTGCCGGTGCTGATGAAGCCAGGGCAACGCTCAATGCTCTCAAATAATTGGTTACTCCATTTTAGTAATAAAATTTAAAAGGGATATAACCTCCAGCTAAATAATATACCAATTTAAACAATTCGGTCGTGAAGTCGCGAACTCCAGGTTCTTGAACCCACCAGTTGTTAAGTTGGTACTCGGTAAAACAAGCAGAAGGGAATATTTTAATTTGCAGGGGTATGCCTACGTATTGATACGCCAGATAACTCCGCCGGGTATGAAAACCTGGTGATAAGAGGATGGCACTCTTTATATTCTCCTTCGAGAGAGACTCCAATACCACTTCCGCCTCTTTTAAAGTTACTGGATGTCGTGAGGGTACTACAATAACTTTAAATTCCGTTTCCTTCAGGCCGAGGTTTTTGAGTTTTTGCTTGACGATATCCGGATAGTTCTCATTGATACCATACGGCCTATGAGCTGGGGCAATATTCTGTAAGACAATAACGAGGCGCTTGACTTTACCTGATGATAATAAATCCCTCCCGCTCGTTACAACACCAGTTCGAATAAAATCATCGCCTTCTAAAATGGCGACGTCCGCTTTGTAATCGCCGGCGGGTGCCATAAATCTTCCTGCTTTTAACAGGATTGTCTCGCGAAACGAGAAAACAAGAATTGCTATTATGAATACAAAAAGGCAGATGCCACCCCAAATCCATTTTGACTTCCTGTTTTTCATATCATGTTTCACTCATTATTGGTTGTTCAGAGTTATCTATATTAATAAGCTATCAAAAAATATATTTAAGTAGAAGTAATTCTATAATACAAATTAGTTATGATAGGGATTATCTTTTTGTCCGGTAAGCAGAGAAAAGTCCCTTGAATGTTAACAAAATGCAGTTGCCTGAATCAAGCAGTAAGCATTGTTTTCACTACATCTGCAATTTGACGGCAGTAAGTCTGGGTTTCTTCTTTGGTGGGGCCCTCCACCATGACGCGGCACATGTTCTGGGTGCCGGAGTAGCGCACGAGCACGCGCCCTTTATCACCCAGCTTTTCTTCCACCTGCGAGATTGCGGCCATAATTTCCGGCACGGTTTCTATTTCCGGCTTTCTTTTTACGTCAATATTGATTAGCATTTGCGGAAACACTGTCATGATGCCGGCAAGCTCTGACAGAGTCTTGCGTTCTTTTTTCATGGCGGCCATAACTTGCAGGGCGGTAATCAAGCCGTCACCGGTTGTATGATGTTGCAGAAAAATTATATGGCCGGAATCTTCACCACCGATAATGGCGTCGCGAGCCAGCATTTCTTCCAGAACGAAGCGGTCACCAACTTGGGAAAATACAGAATCAATGCCCAATTCCTGAAAGGCAACTGACAAACCAAGATTGCTCATGACCGTGCGGACAACTAAATTGTTTTTCAGCTTGCCTTCTTTTTTGAGAATAGACGAACAGATGGCTAATATCCGATCACCGGTGAGTACGGTTCCTTTTTCATCCACAGCAATCACCCGGTCGCCGTCGCCGTCGAAGGCAAAGCCCACATCGGCTTTATGACGAATCACTTCGGCAGACAAGCTTTCAGGGTGCTGAGAACCGCAATTGAGGTTGATGTTTTTGCCGTCGGGTTGATCGAACAGTGTTGTAACCTCAACGCCCAGTTCCGCAAAAACGGCAGGGGCAACACGATAGGTCGCACCGTTGCTGCAATCCAGGACGACTTTCATTCCTTCCGGATTGATTTCATGCGGAAAAGCGGATTTCAGAAAATCCACGTAACGTCCGGCGGCATCATCCAGCCGGGATAATTTACCTAGCTCTTTCAGGGCTAGGTGGAGCTTATTCATATTGTTGGCGAAGATCAACTCTTCGATGCGGTTTTCTTTTTCATCGGAAAGTTTAAAGCCGTCACTATTGAAAATTTTTATGCCGTTATCCTGCATGGGATTGTGAGAGGCGGAAATAACAATGCCCGCGTCGGCGCGCATGTTGTGAGTTAAAAAGGCAATGCCCGGCGTGGGAATGACGCCCACGGAAATGGCGTTGACGCCCATCGAACAAATGCCGGAAATAATCGCGCTTTCAAACATATCGCCGGATATTCTTGTATCTTTTCCGATGATTATCCGGGGTGTGTGCCCCTGCCTTTTGGAAAGGTGAGCAATGGCACGGCTTACATTTAAAGCCATTTCCGCCGTCATCGGATATTCATTGGAAATGCCACGGATGCCGTCAGTGCCGAAGAGTTTCCCCATTATTTTCTCCTGATGATATATTAAAATGTCATCCCAAGTTAATTATTTATTCTGAATCTTTACGTTTTTTCTACCTTATGGTATCTATTTTTGCAACAGAGAAAACAAGGGGCTGATAGGTCGTTGATAAACCCCATGTTTTGGGGCTGTTCAAAAATGTTCAGATGCAAGGCGCGCAAAAAACGAACCGCGAGGCGTATATGAATATACGTTGAGCGGTGCGGTTNNGCGTTTTTCAACAGCCCCGCTGATAGTTGCTTTAATTTTCGTTATATTGTATTAATTTTCCTGAGGGTTATTACATTAAATTTAAGGAAATGAAAAATATGAATCAAAAGGTTACTGTAGTAGGAGCGGGCAATGTCGGCGCGACAGCGGCGCAGAGGATCGTGGAAAAAGAACTTGCCGATGTTGTGTTGATTGATATTATTGAAGGCGTGCCGCAGGGCAAATCTCTGGATTTGTCGCAAGCGGCGCCGATTGAAAAACACGATGCCCATCTGACCGGCACTAACGCGTATGAAGATACGACCAATTCCGATATAGTTATTATCACTGCCGGAATACCGCGCAAACCCGGCATGAGTCGAGATGATCTTCTGTCAACTAATCGGGGAATAATTAAAAACGTAACCAAACAAGTCGTAAAGTATTCACCCAACGCTATTTTAATTATTGTCAGCAATCCCCTCGACGCGATGTGCCATGTGGCGATGGAAGAAAGCGGTTTCCCCAAGCACAGAGTGATCGGCATGGCGGGCGTGCTCGATTCCGCGAGGTTCCGCGCGTTTATTTCGATGGAACTCAATGTCTCCGTGGAAAACATCCACGCGCTGGTTCTGGGCGGCCATGGCGATACCATGGTGCCGCTGCCGCGCTTTTCCACAGTGGCGGGAGTGCCGATTACAGAACTTCTTTCTCCCGAACGCATCGAGGCCATGGCAACAAGAACACGCAACGGCGGCGCGGAAATTGTCAGCCTTTTAAAAACAGGCAGCGCCTATTACGCGCCGGCTTCGGCAGCCGTGGAAATGGCTGAATCTATTCTAAAAGACAAAAAGAAAATTTTACCATGTACCGCTTATCTGGAAGGAGAATATGGCATTTCCGGCCTTTTTGTCGGTGTACCGGTAAAATTGGGCAAAAACGGAATCGAACAGATTATTTCTCTCAAGCTGACAGCAGATGAGAAGAAGGCATTGGACAAGTCTGCCGCTGCTGTGCAAGAATTGGTGGATGCGATGAAGAAGATGGCATAGTGGCTATTGAAAACCGCTGATCCCCGCTTTCGCGAGGACGGCGTCTGCGGCGTTGCGCTACACCCTGCGCCATTCAACGTACGTCTATGTACGCTTCACGGCTCAGGTCTTGCGCGCCTAGCATCTTGACATTTTTGAATAGCCCTGAAAAGATATTTTTATTAACAACTATTTAGTGTTTATTGAAAGTATCTTTGACGGGAATTTAAATATAACATACTGATAGATTTGGAAATACAATTTATGAAAAGAAATATCATTAAGATCGATGAAGATAAGTGTACCGGCTGCGGTTTGTGCGTGCCGGGTTGCCACGAAGAGGCTATCAAAATTATCGATGGCAAGGCAAAACTTGTCAGCGATGTTTTCTGTGACGGCCTGGGCGCTTGCTTGGGCGAATGTCCGGAAGGCGCTCTCACTCTTGAAGAGAAGGAAGCAAATCCGTTTGATGAAAAGATGGTTCAGGAAACTATTGCGCGCAAAAAGCGTGAACAAGCTCAGGGACGTGGCGACAAATCAGCCCCGCATGGTCTTGGTGTTATTAGTCCTGCCACTCACGGTTGCCCCGGATCGGCTCATGCTGTATTTGAAAGAAAGACACAGGCCACACCGGCCATAGCGCTTGCCGGCTCTCAACAATCTGAACTGACTCACTGGCCGATTCAACTGCATCTGGTTAATCCCACCGCTGATTTTTTTCGCGGCAAAGATGTTGTGCTTGCCGCCGATTGCGTCGCTTATTCTCTGCCTGATTTTCATGAAAGATTTCTGAAAGGCAAAAGTCTGGCCATTGCCTGCCCGAAACTTGATGAGGGGCAGGATATGTACGTGGAAAAAATACGCAAGATGGTGGACGAATCCAAAATCAATACTCTCACGGTAATTATGATGGAAGTGCCCTGTTGCCGTGGCCTGCTGCAAATTGCCCAGGCGGCGCTACAGGCAGCAAAAAGGAAGGTCCCCCTCAAGGCCATCATTGTCAGCACCCGCGGCGATGTTATTTCCGAAGAGTGGGTTTAGGTAAATTTCAATTTTAAAAAAAGCAGAATCCTCCCAAGAAAATGACCCAGCTTAGCACACCGCAATGTCTGTCAGAATGTTGTTTTGTCTATTTTCTCTTGAGTTTCACTGTTTAACTATTTTTTGGAAGCAATTCGTCTTTGCCTCCAGTACTCGAAGAATCCCGGCAGCACTGATATAACCACTATCGCCATAACTACTATCGAAAAATTATTTTTTACAGCGGATATATTGCCGAAAAAGTAACCACCCAGGAGGAACATACAAATCCAGGCAATACCACCGGTGATGTTATACAGGATGAATTTGGAATAGCGCATCGCGCCAATACCGGCAACAAATGGGGCAAACGTGCGAATGATGGGCATGAAGCGGGCAATAATAATAGTTTTGCCGCCATGCTTTTCATAAAACTGATGTGTTTTTACAAGGTATTCTTTTTTAAAAAAACGGCCGTCAGAAAAATGAAACACTTTGGGACCGATAAAATGACCAATGAAATAATTAACTGTATCGCCAGCAACTGCCGCAATACAAAGTGAGATTAATAGTATTTCGATATTCAACGCGCCAAGCGCGGCAAAACTGCCCAAGGCAAAGAGAAGGGAATCGCCTGGAAGAATAGGAGTAACAACAAGGCCTGTTTCGCAGAATATTACCAGAAAGACAATGACATAAGCCCAGACACCAAAACTCTTGATGATAACGGGCAGGTATTTGTCCAAATGAATAAAAAAATCTATAAAATTAATGATTATGTCCATAAATAATTATGCTATAATAAACAATTTTAAGTATCCAGGTAATGTATATAAGGAGAATGGGGGGGTGTCAACATGGAAATTTTAATTGCTATATTAGTTGTTATCGTAGCTGTAGTTGCCGGTTATTATGCTTTCCCGGAAAAGGTAGCCGGTTATATCATCGATGCAGCCAGAAGTAAGGCAGGGCTTACCAAAAAAGAAATCAAGATCGATGATCATAACATTGTTTACCTGGAGGGAGGCAAAGGACCGACAATATTACTTTTGCACGGCTATACCGGCAACAAAGACAACTGGACAATGTTTGCCGTTTATTTAACTAAAGATTACCATGTGGTGATCCCCGATATCCCCGGCTACGAAGAAAGTTCCATGATCGAGAAGGACTCGTACGATTTATCAAGTCAGATGTCACGTTTGCATAAATTCGCCCAGGCAATTGAGCTGAAAAAATTTCATGTCGCCGGTAATTCCATGGGCGGCTTTTTCGCCGGGACTTATGCCGTGCGCTATCCTGATGAAATTATCAGCGTGGGGCTGTTTGACGCCGGAGGGGTCATGTCTTTGGAAAAAAGTGTAGTAAGAAAAATGATGGACAAAGGCGAGAACCCTCTTGTATTAAAAGACAGTAACGATATGTCGCGCTTAATGGCACTGCTTTTTACTAATCCGCCCAGCCTACCTTATCCGCTCAAGAAAGTACTGACCCAAACCGCTTTAACCAATCGTAAGTTTTATGAAAAGGAGCTCAGAGAAATCTATCCAGATTTTTTATCTCTCGAAAAAGAGTTGCCAAATATAAAAGCTCAAACTTTAATTCTTTGGGGCGATCAGGATAAAGTCCTTAATGTTTCCAGTGTACCGGTTTTCGAAAAGGGATTAAAAAATCACAAAACTGTAATCATCAAAGATTGCGGCCATCTGCCCATGCTTGAAAAACCGCAGGAAACAGCAACGCAATATATAGATTTCATTAAGAGCATCAAAAACTAATCTGTTTATACCATTTCGATTTCAAAGGATAACGAGGCGGCAAGGAGGAGGCGCCAGAGACGTATATGATAATACGTTGAGGACGCCGACGACGCTGCCAACAAAGTTAGCCAAAGAAAGCGAATTGGTATTAGGCATGTCATTGCAACTACTCCCTTATCAGGTCGACTGTAAGGGAGTAGTTTTAAATATCTATTGAAAGTATATAATATTCGACCTTTCTTTGCGGATAGAGCACCTGCATGATCTTTGTGTAACGCGTAAGCTGTTCATCATATTTGTGCCTAAGCCCCCGCATTGAGCCCGATTTATAATCAATGATGGTGATAAGATCATCGGACACTATCATTCTATCCACTATACCAAAGTTCTTTTTATCCGATATCTGCTGCTCGATATAGAGCTTGCCGGGCCTAAACGCTATGGCAGAAACATCGCTCCTTTCGACAAAACGAATCGCTNNCCTTAATATAGGCAGATATAAGCGTCGGGTCAATCTCGCCATACTTATCAGGTTCATCATTATGTTTTTCGGGCACATTAAATATTGTTATGCTTTCAGCCTCTTTTGCAGGGCCGGACAAAGAGCAAATCTCCTTTTTAACGCCATCAGGTGCAAACCGCGAAAATGTATCAAGCACTGCCTGATGGACAACCTTGTAGTTCTCATCTTTATTTGTCGGCAGAAAAACTGTAAGTGTTTGTACCGCCCTTGTCGCGGCGACATAGAAAACATTTGCCTTCTCGCGGCGCATCCGCATCAGATTTGCTTCACGATTTTTAACAATATCCTTGGCAATGGCCGATTCGCTGGCGCCCCAGAAATCAAACTCCCTACTTGTGAATTGCACATTACATTTCTCAGAATGCAGATAGAATGGCGACTCTTTTTCTTCCTCGTTCCAGAAAACAAAAACATGCTTAAACTGAAGCCCTTTTGTTCCGTGGATAGTATCAACCTTAATATTTTCCCTGTTCTCGGCCTCAGGCACCTTCACACTAAACCGTATATTGAACATCCGTAAAAGGAAACCATCCGCGTCAGCGCCGCCTTCACTAAAGAATGACTGTGCCTCATCCTGCCATATATCAAGTATTGTTGCCGGCAGTTTCCCGCGCAAAAGCTCAACAGCGCAACTTACAGCCATTATCCCGAAAGGTTTGGGAAATTTCCTGGCAAACTCAGTCTTGACATCCTCTATATTCCCGAATATCTCACTCCATAACGGCGATTGCGCCGCTATTTTAGCGAATTGTGTATTCCCATCTTTTGAAAGAACACCCGCTATGAAAAGCATTACCGCAACACCCTCTTCTGTCGAAAGAAGCTGCCTTCCTTTGACCTCTGACACACCGATGCCTTCCTTTAAAAACTCAGATGCTATCTTCTGAACATGGTTGTTGGTAGCCGCAAGCACCGCCATATCGCCCCACTGACAGCCGTACTCCGACTTTTTTGCCTTCAGAGCCTCAAGTATAGCGGTATAGAAAGGGGCTTCCGAAGTGCCCTCTTTTTCCAGCTTGATAAGGTTCACCTCTGTCACGCCATCAAAACCGTTAGTTTTTTCCGGCGGTTTCTGCGTTTCATTCCTCTCTTTTCCGGCAAAGAGATTTTCTACAAGTTTATTAAAAAAAGAGATAAGAAGTGGTGTGCTTCTATAGTTGTATTTCAGCGAGCTTTCAGTTATTACACTGTTTTCTATATAGTTTCCAAGCGCCTGTTCAAGCGCATCGCGGTTTGCGCCACGCCATCCGTATATCATCTGTTTCCAATCGCCCACAGCAAAGAAAGATCTTTCGCCGCGCTCGCCATGACCAGATAAAATCTCGTCAATGAGGGGAAGTAATATTGCAATATCGCCTTTCGAGGTATCCTGAAATTCGTCTATCAGAAGATGCTCAGTCCTATCAAGCCCAAGGGAGAAGTAGTTGCTCATGAGCTTCGGCCTTTCACTCGATGCGGTATCGTCAAGGGCAAGGAGGCGTTTCCTCACATCGGAGAAAAATATCAACCCTTTTTCCTTCTTAACAGCATCTGCCGCATCAAGATATATCTCGCAAAGAAACGCAACTGCAAGCTCCCTAAGAAGAGCCTTATTTATTGATAGCTTCTCGGCTGCCTTTCTGTAATCCTTGAAAATTTTGTTAAGATCTGAGTACGGGCTCTTATCCCACTCTATCTTCTTGCCAAGGCTCGTGTAATTTTCCAGATCAGAATGGGTTGCAACTGTCTTAGAAATAAAATTGTCATAATCGGCCAAAGCATTTATAACCCTATTTTGAACATGGCCAGCCGGGATCAGTTCCGACAAATTATTTGCCTTTTCACTAAGAGATTCAAGCATATTTCTTAATATACCGTTCTGCATCATAATATCATCAAGGTCTTCAAGCCTATCCATATCCGCAAGACAGCGCTCGATAGTTTGTTCATCGGCAAGAGGACCCCAAAGTGTATCAATGTCTGTTCTTAATATCTTGGCAGCCACTATCAGCTTATTCCCTTTGCCACTTTGCATTACGCCGTCGCGAAAAAGGCTTTCTATCTCACCGGATAGTTCTATCTGTGCCCTCTCGTCAGCCAGCTTTGGCGCAAAACCGGATGCAGCAAAAAGCCTGTAAAAAAAGGAATCTATCGTTGAATACCCGACGCGCCCCGCCTCCATAATAAGCCGCAGCCTATCCAATAGGAGCATGTCTTTTTTTGACGCTATCTTTTCCATTATACGGGAGCGCATCTCAGTTGTGGCTGCACGGGTAAATGTAAGGGCAGTAATGAATTTTCCACCGGTAAATATCCTGTTAAACACCTCATCGGTGAGCCTTGTTGTTTTTCCCGAACCTGCCGAAGCCGTTAGAAGAATACTTTCCATTAGTCATTCCCCCGTGAAGCCTTATAATAATTTGCCCTTCCGCATAATGCCTGAAACAGGCAGTATTCGCACTCCTGACAGTTATGATCAGGCAGAAGTTCACTTCCGCCGATTATCGCGTCAAGGCGCTCCTTTATAGCAGACATAAGCTCATCCGCCGTAACACTCTGCTCCAGTGGGAGTACCACAACCCGATCTTTTGAGGATTCTTTCAGGAAATAAAAACGGGCACCTTCCACTCCTTCAATAAAGTGCTGATAGATAATAAGCTGTGCCGCAGGGTGTAGAATACCTTTTTCGTTAAAGCGTTCCAGCACTGTTGTTTTTTCTGAGATTTTATACCTGCTTTTCTTTTTTGAATACTTGAAATCAATAACCTCGGTTCGCCCTGATATCTTTGCCAGTCTGTCCGACCGTCCGGTTATCTTATAGCACCCGGCGATCGTGCCGCTGAATTTTTCCTCGCACGATATAGCATTATCGGCAAAAACTATGCGCTCGCCTGCCTCTGACTCGTCTTCATATATCTCCTGTAAGAAGATCTTTGCGTTAAGCATGTAGATATTTATCCCGTCAATGTCTCTGACTGCGGCGTTTTCAGCACTTTCCCAAAACTCATCAAAAAGCATCTCCCATTTATCAAGCAGCTCCTTTCTGCCAGTCGAAAGTTGTTGAAGGAATTTATGGACAAAATTACCCATCTGCATATTTATTTTCTCATCATCATCCATAAATGAAGGGGGTTCAATCCTGAGTATATATTGATGGTAGAACAAAAACGGGCAAGCAAGGATCTTTAAAAGGCTCGAAAACGAATATGTAAAATCTTTAAGTCTGTTCCTTAGATTATCATCAATTGTTATCACAGGCTTTTCAGTGGGTTGCTTTTTTGACGGCGATTCTTTAAAAGCTGCTGCCGTGATCGGTTTTCCAAATTCCTGCGAAAGAAGGCTCATATAGTAGCTCGGCGTTCTTTCCCGTATTGTATCGTTCACCGATACTATTTTGATCCTGTCGCCCTGTGCCAGAAGCTGCCTGAAAAGAAGGTCCTCGTATTCAAATACACTTTTTCTCATCTGCGGAACATGCACCGGATTTATGAAAGGCCCTTCAAAAGGCTGTGTCGGCATTATGCCGCTATCAAGAGAAAGTATCAATCCCCGGCTGAATCTCTCTCCCGAAACATGGCCGAAACCGACAACCTGTACCGGTGCCGATCTGCTCCCTGTGACGCGGAACTTTTTCGCTTCGAGAAGCATTTTCGCGGCATCAGTTAGATTACACCCCAGCCTCTCTTTCCAATCATCAAGAAGGGTGGAAAAAGATACGGCAGCCTCAAGCGCCTCACACTCCTCGCGAACATAATTTTCTCTATTCCTTGATAATTCTATCGCACAGGTTATGGCATATCTCTTAAAATCGGGTATTAGGCCTGAATGCTCAGCCTTTTCTATCTCAGCCAAAAGCCTTCTTCCCGCCGAAGTTGTCGAAAACGGCAGCCAGACAGCAAGATTGACAGCATTGGCGAACAGGCGAAGCGATCTATTCCAAAGCATTGTTGTGAGCGACTCATCAAGCAGATATATCATAAGCTGATCGTTTGCCGACCGCTCTTTAAGAAAATTGGAGACCTCCAGCGTGACCAGGTCAACTATAGCATGAAGTCCGGCAAGCCTGATCAGCTCAATGCCCGCGCCTTCTGAGGGCTCGACACCGCCGCCGAATGACAAAACAAGATTTTTTGCCGAATCAAACGAAAGCCTATCAGGCCCGGCTAACTGGGGCCCGAAAAGCGGCTTATCAATAAATAACCGTTCTCCACTTATCTTTCTGTAGAACCGCTCGGTCACTGGCGTTATCTCGGGAAGTCCAATAAATATCTCCTTTTCGCCCGGAGTGATCTCATCTAGCCGCGCTATTTCCAGTTCCGGCAAGAAGATATCTGTTTGGGAAAGCCGCACGCGAAAATCCTGCGCAGTTTCAAGGCATTCCTCAAGTCTATTCCACTCATCCTCGGTAAACCGCTCTGCGCCGAAAATAGTATTCCTGCCGATATTATATTCCGAAAGTTTAGAAATAAGGGGTAGAAGACCAGCGGCGCGGCGTGCGGGATATGGCTCATCCGGAAATCTTTCTGCAATAAACGAGATAAAGTAAAGGAGTCGCTCATCACCCGGCAGAGGTTGAAGATTCGATCTTTCGCCGATCTTTTTAGTTATATATGAATTGAGGCCTTCGACCTTTGGAAGAATGCCGCCAAGTTCGCTGTGTATAAGATACTGCACAGGGTCAACAGCCCTTTCGCTCGCACAAATTATTGTCCAATCGGAAAGATCGGGATGGTCATTGCGCAGAAACTCAATTAACTTTTCCGAATATTGCGACATGCTGCCTCCCAATGAACATTAATGTTGTATTTCATCATTTCCCTCTAATTCACTAAACCCGCCCTCATTCTATCCTTTCCCGCTACGATTGCAAAAAAATCCCGAACCAATCAACTAAAAGGAAAGTGTCTTTCACTAGTTTTTTAACGGGTTGTGAGGGCAAATTAAGATAATGTACAATATCTTTCGCACATTTGTTGATAAATATTATTTACAGAGAATCGGCGACAAGGGTCGTGGTGTATTTGTCATTCCGCGTTCCATCGCCTAGCTGTCCATCAACATTTCTTCCAGTGATAAGGTATTGCTTTTTCACGGTGGAAGTATATGAAGAAGGCACTTGTATGTCAAAGGAATTTTGACCGCAAAATAAGGGGTGCGTTACCGATGACAGAGAATAGGGATGTATCGCGGTGTCCGTCCTTTTGAGAAAGCTGTTCACCTTTTGTTCTGTTCACCTGCCAAATCTCCCTATCACCCTATCTTTGAAAATGCGGTTGAATAATAAACATTAATCGCCTGCCTGCCGTCAGGCACGGCAGGAAATATAGGAATAGCGAGGGATTGCGGACGATGTCAATTTATTGGAACTGTCCTCGATTATTTGCCCCGGAATATCTCTTTCAGTTTATTGTTCATGCAAGCCCCAGTCTTTTTAAGAAGGCATTTATCCGCTCGAAGGCGTCACGAGTGATTCGCTCCACTTCTTCCGGATCATCAGCTTCTTCAAAATCAGCAACGAACTTCGGCCCGAGTGCTTCAATGGTGGAAAAGTGCTTGGCAATCTTTGTGAGTCCTTCCTGAACCAAACCATGGGACAGGTGGGGCCGGAATTCCTCCACGAGTGCGTCGATCCCCCCAGGGTAGGCAAGGAGGCAGTAGTAAATATCCCAGGCGTCTTTCTCCTTGAGCCGATCGTCCAGCGCCATCCCCTTCATGACAAGGAACGGTACAATGGAAGCGACTCTTATGGTCACGCGGTCCAGCCCACCACCCGGGATTTCCCCCTCTACGGATACTTCGCTGGCCATTTCAAAGGCCAAATCACAGCCTCTTACCTTGCGTGCCTTTATTCCCTGGACCACTTGGGTGCGGTGCTTCTTGCCGGTACCCTCATATTCGCCGGACAGAAGATCAACTTCCACTTTTATAACCGAACCACTGAGCGGCACATCGCGGAAAAAGATGAAGGGCTGCTTTTCTTCCTCCTGGTAATAACCGCGGGAAGTGAGCAATTCCTCAATCAGTTTGTAACCCTCTTCCTGGATTTTCAAATGGTTCAGGGCGAGATCGATATCCATGCTTCCCACATGGGGTCGCGGTTCCTGGGGGATCAAAAGTTCCGGTACCCAGCCACCAATGAGCACGATATTGTCCCGGTACTCACCCAGAAGGTGCGTCAGTTCAATAAGTACCGATTTTGCCGCTTTCACTGCCCCAGCCGTATAATCTCTGCGTGTCACCATGAGCGCCTGATCACCTCGCCCAATATTGCCTTAGCCGCTTCCTCACCGCGGCCCTTCACCCCGAGCAGGTCGAGGTAAACCTGCACCGGTGATGCGATACAAATCCCGTCGATTTGTCGTGTGCCATACAAGACGCCTTCGTCATAGGGGGTAAAGAGGGCGACATTGGCGCCGCTGGCCACTTCCTTCAGGGAGAGAATCTTCGCAATACTTTCCACATCACGTGACACATATGCCATGACCCGCTGGTAGCGAACGGAAGGGGCGTATCGAGCCGCGCCGGAAAAACCGGTCAAGGCATATGCTGTTCCCTCCCCTTCGCAGGTCTTAGCCAGGTCAGCCTCCATCTCGGCAATACTTTTCAGAGTGTAGTAGTTTTTGGGTGCATTTTTCCTGGAGTTGAAGTTTTCAGACCACTCAGACAGAAGGCTTTCCGGATCCTTGAGCAGCAACCCGGCATCGGAACTTTTAAGCCACTCACGATCTTCCAGGAGGCGCTTGACATTGGAAACCTGCCCCAAGCTGACTTCCGCCTCTTCTGCCAATGCCTGGACCCTCCATGGCTTTTTAGGAGCAGTCAGGAGCACACGTAAGACTCGTGCCGCCTTTGGGGAATAGAGGGAACGCAAATCCCGCTTTTCAGCAAAAGGATTTGGTTTGCCTTCCTGTTCGATATAGACCTGGCCAAAGGTCAGTCGGCAGTTTCCGGCAAGATCCAGATATCCAATTTTCTCCTTAACACATATCTCGGCTGTCCGGGGTGAGATATATGGAGCCGTAAACACACCGTACACATCAGGTTCACACTCCAGAACACGGGCGAGCTGGTAGGCTGCTGTGCGGGCAACTCGGGGCTGACCGTTGTTCTTAACTTCAAGCGCCAGACGCTGCCGTTGCTTTGCCATTCGCACTGTGGCGACGATATCAATACAGACATCTCCGACCTTGAGTTCTCTTTCCAGGGACTCGATCTCCAGAAAAGGGACCCGTTGCAGGCAAACTCTTAAGGTATTTTCAACCTCTGCCAGTATATTTTTCTCATTTACTTTCATTGCTAAACAACCTTTCAGCATCTGCTGAAAATGTAGCTTATAGTGAAAATTCCCAGTAGTCAAGCCTAATCTTCACCAAATATAGCACTTTCAACGTTTGCTGAAAATCCATCCATTAGTGAAAATCAAGAATGTGGATTTCTCCCTCGCTTTGGCTTGTTCTCAGCACCGACACTACCAGCACTGGCCAGCATACGGGCACAGACATGGGTAAGCCTCTTCGACATTAACCAGGGCATCTTTGGTGAGGTTGTCAATGTTGAGACCGCCTTTTTCATAGAGTAGTTTACCCTGTTCATAGAAACCTGCCCGCTTGCAGCGGCGAAACCACTCAGCCGCGTCGCGTGAGCAGTCCTTTTGAGAAAGCTGTTCACCTTTTGTTCTGTTCACCCGTCAAATCTCCCCTATCTCCCTATCTTTAAAAATGCGGTTGAAGTATAAATCTCCAACCGCAGGAAATATAGGAATAGTGAGGGATTGCGGACGATGTCAATTTATTGGAAACTTCACCAATTACGATTAATAGGGCGCTGCTGTCCCCAATATCAAATAGAACGGGCAAAGCCGTTGTGCGGATCTCTGCAATCGAGATAACGGTAAATCACCCGCTGAAGATTGGATCGCCAGAACCAGTACTGCCGTGAGAAATGTTCACCTGAAAGTGGCAAACAAATAGGCAGGTTGTTACACCTGCCTATTTTGAAAA
Source organism: Syntrophaceae bacterium (assembly GCA_003142835.1). Classification (GTDB taxonomy): domain Bacteria; phylum Desulfobacterota; class Syntrophia; order Syntrophales; family Smithellaceae; genus FEN-1160. The sequence continues at coordinate 12,173 of PLNU01000100.1, read as the reverse complement.
AACACTTATATATGTATAGTCTATTCGATATTGGCACTAACAACAGATGCCATTTGCATCATATCGATAGTCTGACCTTCTTTTAACTTTGTAAGATCAGTTAATTTGCCAGTCTTACTGGTAGTTTTGGTGTTGTTAAATATTTTAATTAATTTAGCATCAGCCACAATATTCTTGCCGGCATTTTCTGGTTTACCATTGATTGTTTTGGTTTGTAGTTTGTTTGCCTTGATGTAATCCCACAACTTTTTGGTTATCTCAGTACGAGGAAGTGAGCTAGCACCCAAGAATACCGCCAAGTCCGCTTTCAATTTTACCGGTTTATTCAATCCTTTTTCTTCTGCCATGTTTATGCCTCCGTTCTTTGAATTGTTTTAGTATTTTTTTGATCAGACATTGCTTATGATGGAAGGGAGTATAAGAAGAATGGTCTTGTATGTCAATGGAATTTTGACCGCAAAAAATGGAGTGCGTTGCCGATCCATTGTGTGAGGGATGTATCGCGGTGTCCGTCCTTTTGAGAAATCGGTTCACCTTTTGTTCTGTTCACCCGCCAAATCTCCCCTATCACCCTATCTTTGAAAATGCGGTTGAAGTATAAATCTCCAACTGCCAGAAAGCTAGTAATGGCGGGACTTAGCTAGTATTGGTCAAAAGCAGATTTGACCACTTGTCCCTTGTAGAGTTGGAAAAAGTGGGCATTTTTATTGCTCCATTTTATCTTTTATTATTTTCATAATTTCTTCTTACCTTTATTGCGTTTGTCCGTAATCCGGAAAAACGTCCTCAAAACCACGCCGGTTGAACCAATCAGAAATGTTCACGAAAGTAGCCCACTTGTCGATCATCATGTTATTCCAATTCTAAATCAAAGCGCTATCTTTGTTGGCAGCGTCGTCGACTTCCTCAACGTATGTATAATACGACTGCGGAGCCTCCTCCTTGCCGCCTCGTTATCCTTTGAAAGCGAAAAATGGTATGACTTGCCGCAATCAGCAACCTATTCTTTGATTTTCGCTATTTTTTTAGCCATTTTCATCTTCTCGCTTAGTTTACCAAGCCGTTGATACATGACTCGCTGGCTTTGCGGAGAACCGGCTCCGTGCATGCTTTCAATGAGTGCCGTGCCGCCCGTCATGTTCTCCAGGAGCCGTAAAACCTTCATCCGGTTTTCCGTAGAAACACCCTCGATGCCTTTCATGTACTTTTCTACATATTTCCCAATTTTAGGACTGCGCAGATCCTTGTCGAATGGGAGCGTCGCCATGATGCCCCCACCGATATCATGGGCCAGTCTTGATATTTCATAGATGTTTCGGGTGATATTATGCTTTGTGCAATTCGCGAGAAGCGGATCCGGATAGTAGGCGCCGCTTTTGGTTTTTGATCCCATGGCCGAGCAGGCTACCGACCCGGAATAGACAGTCTCCGCCAAATGCATCATTTCGACCAGTTTGTCTTTGATGTGCGATGCATTCAACGTACCCTGATACTGAGCGGCCAGGGCGCTGGCGCCGATGATGATGTCGGATACGCCCCCTTTGCAGCCACCATAGTTCTGGCGGTGCAATGTGGCGAACCTTTCAACGAGGAGCCCGGTAAAGTCGATTTCACCGCACATGAATACCCTTTCCCAAGGGACAAATACGTCTTCCAGCACGACAAGGGCCTCTCCACCCACCACCCCGAATTCACAATTCCCAGCGTCAATGCCACATTCCAGTTTTCTCTCTTCATTGGTCTGGCGACCGAAAATCAAAGTAATACCCTTGGCATCGAGAGGAATAGCTGCCACGATAGCATATGCTTCGTCACCTTCTACCATGGCCTGAGTAGGCATAATCATGATTTCGTGACTATTGACAGCGCCGGTCTGATGAGCCTTGGCGCCACGAATCACAACTCCGTCTTTCCGCTTCTCGACAACATGCGTAAAAAGATCGGGGTCTGCCTGCTGACTCGGTCTTTTGGAACGGTCTCCTTTCGGATCAGTCATCCCGCCAACCAGCATGAAATTCTCGTCCTGGATTTTTTTGAGATATTCCGAGAAACGGCTGAAATATTTGGTCCCGTATTTTTCGTCTATTTCGTAAGTAGTCATATAAAGGGCATTGAGAGCATCGAAACCAACGCAACGCTGAAAACAGCTTGCCGTTTCATGGGCGATTAGTCTCAACATCTGGACCTTTTTGATAAGGTCGTCCACTGACTGATGAATATGGGTGAAACGGCTAATTTTCTTCCCTGTGATGTTGCTGGTAGCAGTCAAAAGGTCCTCGTGTTCAGGCATTAGAGCCAGTTCATAGGTTTTGGCTGCGGAGTTTATATGCGGCACAAAGGCAGGGAAGGTCGTCCGGTCTTTTACTTCCTCACCGTTGTAATAGATGACAACATGTTGTTTCTTTAGGCTCTCTATATAATCTTCTTTCGTTTTTATCTTCATTTTTCCTCACTTAATAATTTTTTAACGATTCCAGCCGAATCATAATCATCGTTTCTAATTGATAAAACTCTTCCATATTTTAAAAAATCAAAGTTTTTTTCTAAACATGCCGTGTTGCAACCGTGGATTAGCAATATTTTCTCCCACTCACCATCATCAAGAGTAGCCCACTCTATTCGATCTCCTGCCGCAGATTGTATTTTCTTAACACACCCCACGCGATCGAATGTTGGATTGCAACCGCCACAGTACTTTAAGGCTATCCTTTTCTTGACCATACCAAACAAAAACTAAATATCTCTCATGCATAGAGGAGCCATTTCCGGTTCGCCACCCATACACAGAGATACTCTCCCATCTCGTCAGACCCAAATAAGTCTATAATTTTCTTATATCATAATGAATGGCAAATTTCATCGATTATTTCGGCCGGAATTGAGGCTCTTTCAACAGTACCTTTGCTCGCCACTGTAAGGCTTTATATCTTTTACTGGCCCTAAAATCACCAATTGCAGTACGGCATGCACCAACGATAACTACATCTCTCCTTTTTATGCTATTTAGGCTTAATATCAATTTTTAGGGCTTAAAATAAGCAATAGATGTTATAAAAATGAGGGGTTAAGTTAACAAAAACAAAAAGATGGTTAAAATGGGACAAAATCAGACAGGATTTTTGTGCCCTGCATTCAACTTAAATAAGTTGTCACCGATTAGGCTTCGCCTGGCAGTTATATCTCAATGTCATTGACTTAAGGATTTTTACCTTTCAAGTCCCCCTTTATAAAGGGGGACTTGAAAGGCATTCCGTAAAATCTCCCCCAACCCCTCTTTAGTAAAGAGGGGAGCTGTCGTGCTTAAGTCAATGACATTGAGTTATATCTTGTATTCCTTGGAGAAAACAAAACATACAGGAACAGACTGACAGCATAAATAAATTGGTGCCCCTGGCGCGAGTCGAACGCGCGGCACACGGATTAGGAATCCTTACATGTAACTTTCACGTCCCTTCACTTTTCATCAAATATACCTTGACATACAAACAACTTATCATTATATTACCTTCACAGGACATCACCAAAAAACACCCTGTTTCAACGAAAAAAGCGGGACTATAGCGGGACAGATAGACACACGGATTACAAGAAAGGGGATCAAGGCTCATGGCGAAATGGATCAAGACAAGTTTCCCTGGAGTTCGTTATCGTAGACATCCGATCCGGAAGCATGGCATCAGGATGGATCAATACTTCACGATCCGTTATAAGCTCAATAGCAAGGACAAGGAAGAAGGCTTAGGATGGGCAAGCGAGGGATGGACGGAAAAGAAAGCCTATGATCGATTGAAGGAACTGAAGGAAAACCAGAAGATCGGGGAGGGACCGCAAACCCTGGCAGAGAAACGGGAACTTGCCGTAAAGCAGAAAGAGGTAGACATAGTAGAAAAACAGCGGCAGGAGCGAGAAACCGTCATCTTCGGGAAGTTCTTCAATGACAGCTATCTGCCACGAACGAAAGCCGACAAAAAAGAACGATCTATAGCGCGAGAAGAAGGACTCTTCAATAATTGGATCAAAGACATCATAGGCGATATAGCCATGAGAGACATCGTCCCCTTCCACATGGAAATGCTGAAAAAAACCATGTCAGAAAAGGGACAGTCCCCACGATCCGTTGAATATGCCCTCGCATTGATCCGTCAGGTTTTCAATACCGCGAAACGACTGGGCCAGTATGAAGGCGAACCGCCCACAACCAACATCAAGAAGCCCAAGGTTGATAATGCCCGCATGCGATTCCTTACCCATGAGGAGGCCGACAAGCTATTGAATGCACTTAAAGCAAAGAGCGCCGACGTCTATGACATGACATTACTATCACTGCATACCGGGTTACGATTCAGCGAGATTGCCGCTCTGACATGGCAGGATGTGGATTTGAGCAAGGGCACCTTGACGATCAGGGACGCAAAAGGCGGTAGCCGATATGCCTTCTTGACAGAGCAAGCTGCGGAAATGCTCAATAACCGCCACCATGAGAAACCGTCAGATTATGTCTTTCCTGGACGGAAGGGGAAAATGGACCGTATTTCTCCAACCTTTTTCAGAGTTGTTGATGACCTTAAATTCAACGAAGGCATTGACGATAGACGGCTGAAAATCTGTTTTCACTCTTGCCGTCATTCCTATGCCTCATGGCTGATTGAACAGGGGCAGGACCTTTACACTGTTCAAAAACTGCTAGGACACAAAACAAACGTGATGACTCAACGTTACGCCCATATGAGCGAAAACAGGCTGAAGGATGCAGCAGCGGCATTAGGGGCTGCATTGTCAAAGCGGAACGCCGGACAGGATCAAGCCGGTCATGTTTTAAACTTTTCAAAGTGAGAGATAACCGGGGGGATAGGTTGATCACCGAAAACGGGCACCTCACCCGCTGCCCCTTGTATCACTATGAGGGTGCGGGTAGAGGGCAAGGCAATGAGAGTTGGATTTTACGATGATCCTTACTGTACGACAGAAAACCCGAACATCGGTTACAAAATCCTCCTGTGGCCTTTGTCTATTACGCTGAGGAAATATTGAAGTTTCTATGACAAGACGAAATAACATACCATCTGTCCCGGCACTGTCTGAATTTCTTAACAATGCTTTTCAGCAACACCCAGCATCTCGTGAAGAGCTTCAAGCCACAAGCATTTATAAAGACCTTATCGGGGAATACCCTGAGATAATCACTTATCAATCCTTTATGAAGATATTCAATGCTAAAATATCAACTAAGGAGATGACGGATAAAATTATTGAATGGAAACAAAGCCACACCAAAATCTCCACTATAGGGGGTGAAATTATTGCATGGAGACAGAGCCACCGGGGACGAGGGTCACGCCACCGAGGTATGGCTAAGAGCTGGCAATTGTTTTTAGACGCTGAGGATATTCTCTTTTATCCGTCGGAAATTGAAAAGAAATTCAAAATTTCCATACAAAAGTGGGATCTTTATACTGACTTGCGGATATTAGATAAGGCCATTGAGCGTAATCTTGCGCCCACATTAATACCACCGGAGCACCTTGAAGCTGTCCTTTGGTCTTATAGCCGTCTGCAGGAAATGCAAAAACAATTCTTCCGGCTTTTCGATCCAAATAACTCCAAGCATTTGCGTGCTTTGCTAATCTTCTATGACATGGATCAACATTTGCCTCTACCCCTTATGAAAGGCAGGCAGGTAACGCCCGAATCCATAAAGAGAGGTGTTTACGAAGTCATTCGGTATCTGAATCAAAAAAGCAGACGTACCAGGAAGGAGAAATGCAAGCCAAAAGACATTGATCGGACAGAGAACTTTTATAAGGATAAAAAACTATATTATCTTATCTTGATGTTTAGCTTTGCGGATCAGCTTATCTTCCAGGGGAAAATCTTTCTTGCTCTCAGTTCAATTATCAAACAAAAGTTACTTGACACAAGCATCCCCCTCATGCGGTTTATTCCCTTCAAGGACAGATGCACCGTCATCCAAGAATTGGGTGAGGCATCAAACCGACTTCTTCCCTTCTGAAGCTTTTCCAATATGCCGAAGCCTTCGCATCCTTTGTGCTGGTCTTCTAGTTTTCTGATCTTTCTCGTTTATCAATGTTTCATCAAGAATGGTATTAGCCCATCCGTATTTAACGGATATAGGTTTTCTATAACTGCAAAAAACATCACACCTCAATATGCTATCTACCTTCAAAAGGGCAATTAAAGCCCAACTAAACTACTGGAGGTAAAAAATGCAACTAAAAACACAAAGCAAGCCGGTTACTGGACTCTCCCTAGATGAACCACGCAACAGGGCGGAACGGCGGCACCCTGACTTAAGCGCGCTTCTAAAAGAGATGCCACCTTTTGTGGCACGGAACCATCCCCGATTTAAAGAGTTGACCGGATATTCCGGGCGTACCATGGCCAATCTTGATTGTCTCAAGGAAACAGAGACAGTGAAAAAGATAATGCTGGGCAATACAGTTGCTTATGAGCGCCAAAGCTTGATTACGTGGTTAGAATCAAGATCAAGAATAATTTCCCAAGGCGGCGAAAAATGAAATCACATAGATCACCCCTTGAAACTATCCGGGCATTCTGTACTGCCTGTGTGGGTGGACACAGCAAGGAAGTCGCTTCTTGTGATGGCAACGGCACGATACCGGGATTCATGTCGTGTCCCTTCCATCCGTTTCGTTTAGCCATGGAGCGCCTAACCGATGCCTGCACTTGCCGTTTTGAAGAAAGGAGTTGCTGATGGAAATCGCGATTGTAAAAAATAACATGATTTACAAGGAGGCGCGAGAATGCGCGGATAAGATCAATGCCAACATGAACAACGTCCGGGGGTTAGTGCTTGAACTTTATGAACGTAAAGGATGGGCGGCGCTTGGATATGGGACGTGGCGGGAATGTGTCACGGCAGAGTTTAAACAGGGGCAAGCATATCTTTATTATCAGCTAGAGGCTGCACAGATCGAACAGAATCTTGGAAAGTCCACCTTGGTGGACTCTGAACAAATTCCCGAAACCCATCTTCGCCCTCTATCTAAACTCGAACCAGCCCAGCAGCGCGAAGCCTGGCAGAAGGCAATTGATATTGCGCCAGAGGGGAAAGTTACGGCGGCGATAGTTAATAAAATAGTTAAAGATATAATCTCACCTCCTACCCAAAAGACCAAAGAAAAAGCAGGTGAAGACTCAGACGCGGTTTTTCAATTAAAGCGCTGGTGGAAAAAGGCAACCAAAAAAGACAAAAAGATTTTTAAATTATGGATTGGAGCCTAGCGATGACATATTTACAGCCGATTTTCGAAAATATCCCGGATGCGATTAAATCACTTCCTCAATTTGTGAACTGGAAGGCTGAACAAAGGGAAGGCAAAATCACAAAACCACCGCACAAACCCGGCGGAGACTATGCAAAGTCAGATGACCCCTTAAGTTGGTCAACTTTCGAGGCATGCAGAGATGCTTCAAATAAATTTGACGGCATTGGATTTGTGCTAACGAGTAACGACCAGAATATAGCCTTAGACTTCGACAAATGCCGGTGCCCTGCCTTTGATTTGATTGATCCTGCCATTGAACAGCATATCAAAGATTTAAACAGCTACACGGAAATTTCACCTTCTGGACGAGGCATTCGAATATTACTCAAAGGTTCCCTTCCTGTGTCTGGACGAAAAAACGGGTCATGCGAAATATATTCATCCGGGCGTTATGTTACATTGACCGGCCATATATTACCTGGCTATCCATTGACAATTGAAAATCGACAAGCAGAAATTGATAAATTTTATAAAGAAGTTTTCCCGGAAAAGAACATTTCCGCAATTGCGGAAAAACACCCTGCTCAATTTTTTACTCCAGACGACCGGCTTAAGAAGGCGCTGGCAAGCAAGACCGGCCCGGAAATTCAAAAGTTACTTGACGGTGATTTCTCCGCTTACCCTTCGCAATCTGAAGCTGACTTGTCTTTATGTAATCATCTGGCCTTTTGGTTCAATGGCGACGAAATAGCTATCGATAAGACTTTCCGAGAATCAAAACTATTTCGTGAAAAATGGGATCGAAAACACTTTGGCAGTGGTGAAACTTATGGCCAACATACAATCAATCAGGCCGTCAAAGGATGTAAAAACTTTTATTCAGCACTGCCACGAATTGAGCGCAACATTTCGCCAATTGGCGAAAAAGCCCCTCCTGTGACTGAAAAGACCACTGACACGCTGACTTTCCCGGACATTATGTCAGGGCTTGCCGGTGAATTTGCGGATTTATATTCAAGTTATATGGAAGCCCCAGCGCATTTTTTCTATATCGCTTTTTTAACCTGCATTGGATCATTTTTAAATATTGAATTGGCCAGCGAACTAAAGACACAGCCTAGACTTTTTGTTATTCTTTTAGGGCAAAGTGCGGACGATAAAAAATCAACTGCCATAAACAAGACAGTCAAATTTTTTCAGGATGTTATGACAGAGTTTAGGATTTGCCTCGGCGTTGGGAGCGCTGAGGGGCTGCAAAAGGTTTTAAAGGAATCATCTCACGTTTTATTGTGCCTTGATGAATTCAGACAATTGATCTCCAAGTGTAAGATTGAGGGCTCGGTTCTGTTACCTTTTATCAATACACTTTTTGAATCTAATCGATATGAAGCGCAAACGAAGACGGCTACTATCTACCTCGACGATGCGCACCTCTCACTCTTAGCGGCGAGCACAATACAAACTTACGAACGCACCTGGGACGCGAGTTTTACGGACATCGGGTTTAATAATCGAATTTTTATAGTGCCCGGCTCAGGTGAAAAAAAGCATTCTTTCCCCCTCGAAATACCGGAACTCGAGAGAGTCCTGTTACAAAAAAAATTAGGTGACATTCTACAATTTGTTGGCAGCGGTTTAAAAGTAAATATTACACCGAAGGCAAGGGAACTCTATCACCAATGGTATATGAACCTCGACAGGTCGATTCATGCAAAGCGGCTGGACACATACGCGCTCAGATTTATGATGCTACTGACCGTCAATGAGATGAAAAAAGACATCGACGAAGATATTGTTCACAAAGTTACTCAACTTATGGATTGGCAGTTACAAGTCAGAAGGTTACACGATCCGATTGATGCTGATTCGGCAATTGCAAAGATAGAAGAAAAGATTCGGCGAATCTTGCTGATCGGCGCAAAAAGTGAACACGATTTAAAGCGGGGTGTCCATGTTGACCGCACAGGATTATGGCCATTTTTGCAAGCCTTGAAAAATCTATCTACCGGCAAGGAAATTGCCTGGGACAAGGCGAATAAGACTTATTTGATAGTGAGCGAAAAATGATTTTGACACCAATTTTGACACCACTTTTTAAAAGCGTAAATAGCGCAATGCTAACAAGATGTTATGCCATATTTTATGCATATATTCTTAAGAGAGGTAGAGAGTTTTTATATTATATCCCTCTCTATAAGAAAAGTGGAAAAATGGATTATTTTATGAATGATTCTAATAGATAAAACCGTGTTTGGAAGATGGTGCTAACTTTGGTGTCAGGATGATAGGGATAAACAAATGAATGTGTCAGAAATGCGGACAAAATATGACGAATCAGGGGGATACTAATGTCACTGAATAGTAGGCAATTGAAGGCCATACCGATCTTGATAGGGTGCGACACCGTTGAGGGGGCAGCAAGAAAAGCCGGTATTTCCAAGAACACCATCTACACCTGGATGCAACAGGAAGAATTCAGAAAAAAACACAACAAAGATTTAACGGATAAACAAGCTAAAAAAGCCGCGCAGATTGCGAATGCTATTCTGGAAAAGACCAGTGACGAAGCGAAGGCGATAAGAGTGGCCACTGCCAGAGTAAAATTAATGAAGGAGTGATTATGGTCAAACCCCAAAAAAAGAAACCCCAAAAAAAAAGAAAGCTAGAACCATTAACCGATAAAGAAGAGCATCTGTGTCGTGAGTTTGTGTCTGATTTTGCTGAGAACCAGACACGCGCATATATGCATGTGTACCCTGGGAGTAATTACGACACAGCTAAATCTCAAGCATGTCGGCTGTTTACAAAACACAACATTAAACAAAGAATTGCGGAGTTACGAGCAGAACGGAATAAGCGATTAGAAATAACGGGGGATAGGGTTTTAAGTGAAATAGCGAAGCTGGCCTTTTATGATCCACGTGAGTTTTTTGATTCGGACATGCGGTTAAAACCTATAAATGAACTTGACCCTGATCATGCCGCTATTATCGCGGGGATTGAGACGCTACATAATATAGTCGGCGATGACAAAGACGGTGTTGTTGTTCTCACTAAAATTAAGATGGCTGACAAAGGAGCAAATCTTGAGAGATTAGGAAAATATTTTAAATTATTTACGGAAAAGCATGAGATGGGACTTGATAGTAAAACCGCTGAATTAATTTTAGCAACATTACCACCCGAATATGCGAAAGCAGTAAAAGAAAAATTGATGTCGATGAAGAACGTAAAAGCTCACGGGGAGCGGTAGCGATCCCGTGTAGCGATTTGTTATGTGATTTACCAGTCCACGTTAAAGACTTCGCCACGGCTACCAGACATTGGCTCTTTGCAAACATGCAGTACCAAGCGTTTCTGTCTTTTACGACGGGTGATTTTAAGTTCCTTTTTATTAGGCAAGTTGGACAAAGTGGATATGAATATTTTGGGTGCGTGTAATAACCGGGTGGATAAATGAAAGTAAATTCTGATAGATTTATTTTTTCTTTATTTTTGGGTTTTTTGATATCTTTTCTTATCGAGAGCAGGGTTGCTAACGAAAGAACAACAACGAGGCAAAAGAAAACCAATGCTGTTACGTTATAACCATATTTATAAAATGCGCCAGAGATTAACAAGAACAACGCCGTCGTTCCCTCTAAAATTTTGGTCATTTATTCATTCCTTCGAGCCGGTTTTTAATGACTGTTTTGGGGCTGGTTTTTTGTTTGGTATAATCTACCAATTAAGGCAAGGATTTTATTGGCAATGTTTTCTTTTGGTATTTTAAAAGTCATTTAATTATGCCCTCTGTTTTTTCACTTCGATACCTATACCAGAGCACGACCAATATTCCCGTCAGCAAGAGTGCCAGACCGTTGCCAAAGATAAACACAATATCCTTCACATATAGAGCATAAAGCATAAACATCAACAAGTCAGTAGTTTTCGGTTTGTAATTGGAGTGATGATTGTTTTTTGATGGATGCACTGGACTGGAACAAACTTGCGTTGCTTTGGTTATATGTAGAGAGCTTCATTATCATTTAATTCTATGACTTTTTGATTAAAAATATTCTTATAATCTTTTTTGTTGAATGTATGAATTGGTATTATTGATTTTGGTGCAAGAACATCTGCAAATTCCTTCAATGTGTCAATATCAGCATGACCGCTTGTGTGAATATAATGAATCGTAAAGTTTTTACTTTTAAGCCAATCGATAAACTGTTGTGTCTCTATTTGTTTTTTATACCCTTCCCACATTGAATAAATAAGATTACCATTATCGGCAATGATTTTCCTCAAATCAGTTATCATTGAAGGACGAACAAGCACAACATAATCTGATGGATTTTCAGATATTTTATCTTTTGGTATTTTGTGTTTGGTAAATTTAATTGCCATTTTACCATATCCGCGTCTGAATAAGTTTGTTGTTAAGCGATAAGGGAAAAGAACTTTCAAATTAGAAAATCCCTTTAGTGGTGAAGGAAGTCTGGCAAAATCTGAAAGTGTTTCAAGAACATTAGCTGTATAAATATCAACGATGAATGTTTTATGAGAATGTAAACAGGCTTTATAAATCGAAACCAACCTGTCAATATTCTGGCCGGATGCATATACATAGTTTACCGATACTGACTTTTTGAAAAGTTCAGTTAGCGCATCAATAATATCATCTTCGGTTTTCATATTTTCTTGTTTTCGACCTATTGTTGTGCCTTCAATAAGTAAACAATCAATATTTTTGGGGGCATTGTGCAGAAACCATTTATATGCTTTGGCTTTACGACCGTGCGACCTGAAATCTCCCGAATAAAAAATTCGTTTACCTTCTGCTTCGACTAAAAATGAATAAGAATCAAACGCCGAATGGTCGTTCCAGTATGCAGTAATAGTGAAATTGCCTACAGTAAAAGTGGACTGCACCCCTGGTGTTAG
>PLNU01000004.1 GCA_003142835.1 Syntrophaceae bacterium | reverse complement strand
ATTTTCACGTTGCAATAACATAGAATATTAAGAGGAGAACCTTTGGGTTCGTTTTTTTTAAAGTTTTCAGAGTACTATCCATAAATGTGCGGGGGTTTATAAAATTTTTATTTGCGTTTTCTTTTTTTGTGTGTTAGCAACCCCTGAAAAAAAGATTAAGTTCTATTTTAATGATTTATAAATGACAGGAGATATTTAATGTCACAAGCAGTTACACCATATCTGGAAATGTCTCAGGCGATTATGGAGGCAGGTGGTGAGGCGCTGAAAAAATGTTACCAGTGCGGAACCTGTACCGGAACATGTCCCTGGACACCGATAACCCATTTCAATATCCGTAAGCTTGTCCGTTTTGGTCAGCTGGGCATTGATGGCATTGAGGAGTACATGTGGGGTTGCTCCACATGCAAATTCTGTGTGGATCGCTGCCCTCGTGGCGTGGAGATCATCGACGTAGTTACAGCGATAAGAAATGTTTACAGCGGCGGCGGTATGCTACCGCAGAGCCTCCGGGCCTTTGTCGGCTCTATGTCGGCCAGAGGAAATCCCTGGTCAGGCGATCAGGGAAAGCGTAACGACTGGGCCAAAGAAAAATATCCGCTGTTTTCCGAAGATAAGGAATACCTGTTCTGGACTTGCTGCACTGTNNAATAATCTTCAATATTTCAATAAAAAAGGTATCACAAAAATAATAACCGTTTCACCTCACTGCCTGACTTCTTTTAAAAAGGATTACGGTGAGAATTACGAAGTTGTGCACTTCAGCGAGTTAATGGCCAGCCTTGTTAAGGAAGGGAAGCTAACCCCCAAAAAAGATTTTGGCGGTGTCAAGGTGACCTATCACGACCCCTGTTATCTGGGAAGACACAACGGTGTTTATGACGCGCCGCGGGAAATTCTTGCATCCATACCGGGGCTGGATTTTGTCGAAATGGGCAGGAATCGTGAACAAAGCATGTGCTGCGGCGGCGGCGGCGGCGGATTATGGATGGAAAAACTCAAAGGTGAGCGCCTCAGCGATCTGCGTGTAGAAGAGGCATTGGAGACGGGGGCAACGATATTGGCAACTGCCTGTCCTTACTGCATTGCCATGTTTGAAGACAGCATTCGAACACTCAATGCCGATGATAAAATTAAAGTTAAGGATGTAAGCGAGCTTTTCCTGGAGAGCCTGGAAATAAATATTGACGAGCCTGCGGCTAACGTTTGTGCCACCAATTAGAACAAGGGGTTGCAACCCCTTGTTCTCAAGGGCGTAAGGCAAATTACAGTGAAGTATTAGGGAGATACTATGAGCAGAATCGGTGTTTTTGTTTGTCACTGCGGTTTAAATATTGCAAAAACAGTGCGGGTAAGCGAGCTTGCGGAATTTGCCGCGACTCTACCGGATGTTGTTGTCGCTAGAGATTATAAATTCATGTGTTCCACGCCGGGACAGGAAATGATTCAAAATGATATCAAAAAATTCAACCTCGACCGCGTGATTGTCACGGCCTGTTCTCCGCTCATGCACGAAAAAACATTCCGCAAAGTTATCGAAAACGCCGGTTTGAATCAATACCTTCTGACCATTGTTAATATACGCGAACAGGTTTCCTGGGTAACCAGTGATATTGAAGAAGGCACGGCAAAGTCCAAGGCGCTGCTCAACGGCGCGGTTTATCGCGCGCGGCTTTTGGCGCCGCTGACCTCGCGTGTTATCGACGTCAATCCCGATGTGCTGGTTATCGGAGCAGGCATCGCGGGAATTCAGGCCGCGCTTGAACTTGCCAACACCGGTAAAAAAGTATATCTCGTGGAAAAAAACTCCACCATCGGCGGGCACATGGCTCAGTTTGACAAAACATTCCCGACATTGGATTGTTCCGCCTGTATTCTCACCCCCAAAATGGATAATGTTTTGCAGCACAAGAACATTTCGATGCTTACCTATTGTGAAGTAACCGAGGTAAAAGGGTATGTGGGCAACTTCGATATTACCATTAAACAGAAGGCGCGTTATGTGGATCATAGCAAGTGCAACGCCTGTCTGGCCTGCACGGAGAAATGCCCCGGCAAGGGCATATCTGAATGGGATGAATCGCTCGTGAAAAGAAAGGCGATCTATATTCCGTTTCCCCAGGCCGTGCCGCAAAAACCTATTATTGATAAAAATTCCTGCACTTATTTTCTCAAAGGCAAGTGCCGCCTGTGTGAGAAAGTCTGCGAACAGAAGGCTATCGATTTTGAACAGCAGGAGACTTTTATTAATGTCAAGGTTGGAGCCGTTGTCGTCGCGACTGGCTTTGATCTGATGGATACAAAGCCGCTGGTTCAATACGGTTACGGCAAGTATCCCGGCGTTTATAATGCTCTCGAGGTAGAGAGGCTTTTCAACTCCGCAGGTCCAACGGCGGGCAAGGTGACGCTGCGCGATGGCAAGGAACCACAATCTATCGCCATCCTGCACTGCATCGGCAGCCGCGATAAAAATTATCATGAGCATTGCAGCCGCGTCTGCTGCATGTATTCACTCAAGTTCGCGCATCTTTTCAAGGAAAAAACCTCCGCTGATGTTTATCAGTTCTATATCGATATAAGAGCTGCCGGAAAAGGATATGAAGAATTTTACAACCGCCTTTCGGAAGAGAATGTAAAGTTCATCCGCGGCAAAGGGGCAAGGGTTACCCAGAGCACGGAGGAACCGGGACGCCTGATTGTCGAGGCGGAAGACACGATCACCAGTAAGTTTATGAAGTTGCCGGTAGATATGGTGGTGCTTTCGCCGGCTATTGTTCCGCGGGCGGATTCCAAGGATATTGCGCGGCTTTTCAATCTCAGCACAGACAAGCAGGGCTTCTTTATGGAGAGGCATCCGAAGATTGCGCCTCTTTCCACTATGTCGGAAGGTATTTTCATTGCCGGTGTCTGTCAAGGGCCCAAAGATATTCCGGATACAGTCGCCCAGGCTTTAGGCGCGGCAGCCGAGGCCTTGACCATTGTTGTCAAGGATAAAATGGAACTTGAAGCCACAACGGCGATGGTTAATCCGGCATCGTGTTGTGGCTGTCAGAACTGTGTCCGCGTCTGTCCTTACGGCGCGCCCGCGTTTAATTATGAAAAGCGTGTTTCGGAGATTAATGAGGCCTTGTGCAAGGGCTGCGGGCTTTGCGCGTCCGTCTGTCCGTCATCAGCGATTATTGCCCGTCATTTCACAAACGAACAGGTACTCGCTGAAATGGAAGGCTTAATGGAGTTCTAGACATGCTGTTGAAAAGCACCCATCTGCTTTGTTGCGCTGCGGCCTTTCGTCGTTGCGGCGTATGAGAAATACGCCTCACTCCGAAGGCCTTGCGCGCCGCGCATCTGGGACACTTTTGAACGGCATGCATTAAATGTATATTGTTTTATTTTAGAGAAAGGAAATTAATTTCATGGATTTTGAACCGAAGATATTGGGCATAGCCTGCAACTGGTGCACATACACAGGAGCTGATCTCGCCGGAACGACGCGATTGAAATATCCTCAGAATCTGCGCGTTGTCCGGGTGATGTGTTCCAGCCGGATCAATCCTTCGTTTATATTTCGGGCGTTTCAGTTAGGCGCGGACGGCGTTCTGGTCGGTGGCTGCCATCCCGGTGATTGTCACTATAACACCGGAAATCTTTACGCCAGAAGAAGAC
>PLNU01000135.1 GCA_003142835.1 Syntrophaceae bacterium | reverse complement strand
CGACGCCATCAAGGAGCGGGAGGGCGGCGAGGAAGAAGACGAAGAAGACGAGATGGTTGTGATACGTAAGAGGAAAAAACTCTGATACTCTCCGGGGGGTAAGGATAGATGCACAGCGCGCCAGGGAAACCGGATTTTTTGACCGATGTAAACATCCAGCTCCTGCTGTTTGGCGGCAAGGGCGGTGTGGGGAAAACTACGGCCGCGACAGCAACGGCGCTGGAGCTTGCCCTCTGTCATCCTGAGAGATCCCTGCTTCTGGTTTCCACCGATCCAGCGCATTCCCTGGAAGACAGTTTTTCCGGGACCGAGCCGCCCCCCAATCTGGAGATCCTGGAATTGGACGCACAGGCCTATCTCCACGACTTCCAGGAGAAAAACCGGCAGCGCCTTCGGGAAATAGCCTTCCGGGGAACCTTCCTGGACGAGGAGGACATCAACCGTTTCATGGAGCTTTCCCTGCCGGGGATGGACGAGCTGATGGCCTTCCTGGAAATCAGCCGCTGGGTCAAGGAAGGAACATATAGCGGGATCATCATGGATACGGCGCCGACGGGGCATACCCTGCGCCTCATGGAAATGCCCGAGATGATCCGGAAGTGGCTGGAGGCCTTAGACGCCCTTTTGGCCAAAAACCGGTACATGAAAAAGCTCTTCCGGGGGTCTTATGAGCGGGACGACCTCGATCATTTCATCGAGGGACTCGCCGCTGACGTCAAACAAATGGAAAAACTCCTCAAGGATCATCAGCAGTGCCGGTTTGTCCCGGTTATGTTGGCTGAGGCCTTGAGCATCGAGGAGACGCTGGATCTGATCCGGGAATTGCAGCGCCTCCGCATCGGCGTCGTGGAAGTGGTCATCAACCGCCTCTACCCGGAAAGTCCGTGTCTCACCTGCCGTCATATCCGCGCCCGCCAGTTGCGGGAGCTGGCCCGCATCTTCCAGGAGCCGGGTTTTTCCAAGCTCCGGCTCTGGGGTGTTCCCATGTATCCCGAGGAAATACGCGGCATGAAACCGCTTCGGTCCTTCTGGGAAGGCCTGAAGAAAGTAGTGCCGGCCACCGGGGAAGCCACGTTAGCACTGTCTCCGGTAACGCTCCCTGTGGAAAGTCCCCCTCCCGTGCCAACGCCGGATATGGCGCTGCTCGTTTTTGCAGGAAAGGGGGGTGTCGGCAAGACCACTCTGGCTTGTGCCACCGCTTTGCGTCGGGCAAAGACCTATCCGGGAAAACGGACTCTGCTTTTTTCGGCCGATCCCGCCCATTCTCTGGCCGATTGTCTGAACATGTCCCTCGGTCCCGAGCCGAAACAGGCGGCGCCGGGGTTATGGGTCATGGAAATGGACGCCACGGCCGATTTTGCTGCCCTGAAAAATCAGTACCGGAAGGAGCTGGCGCAATTTCTCTCCCAACTGATGCCGAACATCGATCTGACGTTTGATCGTGAAGTCATGGAACGGATCATGGATTTGTCGCCCCCGGGGATCGATGAGCTGATGGCTCTGGCGGCGGTAATGGATTTCCTGACCCCGGCGGGCTACGATCTCCTGGTCCTCGACGCGGCGCCGACGGGTCACCTGATCCGGCTGCTGGAATTGCCGGAGATCATCGAGGGTTGGTTGAAGGCGTTCTTCAGCCTCTTCCTGAAGTACAAGAAAATCTTCCGGTTGCCGGGGATCTCCGAGCGTCTGGTCAGACTATCCAAGGATCTGAAACGTCTGCGGGCGATCCTGCGCGACCCGTCGCAGTCGGCCCTCTATGCGGTCAGCATTCTCACGGAGATGTCCTTTGCGGAAACGACGGATCTTGTCGCCGCCTGCGGGCGTCTGGAAATTCCGGTTCCCTGNNCTGTTCCAAAGGGAATCCGCTGTCCGGGAAAAATTCGCTTTGACTTTCCCCGGCATCAGCCGGCCGTTGGTCTATGGGCAGAGCGATCCCCGGGGAATCGAAAATCTCGATGCCCTGGGACAGATTCTGTACCGATCCCCACAGGATGAGACCACGAAAAATCGTCAGTCCCGCCCTCTTCGTTGTCATTCCCGCGGAGGCGGGAATCCAGGCGATGTCATCGCGAAGTCGGAGAACAAACGAAAGTATCTGGATTCCGGGTCAAGCCCGGAATGACAAAAATGAAGGTGCAGAATGGCTTTTGATGAACTGGATGAATACGAAAAGGAACATGTCAGCCTTTGCGAGACCCTGGACCGGGTGCTCAACAAAGGCGCCGTGATTGTCGGCGANNGTGGAAACGGCCCGGCGCGAGGAGGGACTGGTGTTATGAACATGAACACAGCATCTGGGGTTTCTTCCCTATCGGAATCAAGTGTGGCGTCGCCGGTCCTAAGCGATTTTGCGAAAACTATGGCGCCGCAAGGTAAGCGGTCCTCCTCCAGTCACCTGAATCTCGATGCGGATAAGAAGAAAAACGGCCTGGCCGAGCTTGTTCTGACCGTGATCAAACTCCTCCACGAGCTGGTGGAGAAACAGGCGATTCGCAGGATTGACGGGGGAGGCCTTACGGATGAAGAGATTGAGCGTCTCGGTTATACGTTGATGCGTCAGTCTGAGGAGATCGCGAGAATCGCCCGTGAATTTGGTCTCGAATACGATAATTTGAATCTGGATTTGGGACCTTTAGGGAAATTGTTATAGCAGGCGAGACCTTTTAATTTCGCGCTGAATGGTTTTAATCGTCATTCCCGTGGAAACGGGAATCCAGTGTTTTCAACACCTTCTGGATTCCCACTTTCGTGAGAATGACAAAGCAGGGGCCTATTTCAGGTCTTCAGGCTATTGAAAAAGGGGGGAAAGAAAATGGCAATCCAACGCGGCGCCCGACATTCTCTGGAAAGTACAAATCTTGCGGATCTTCTCGAAAGGATCCTGGACAAAGGCATTGTGATCGCCGGCGATATCCGGATCAATCTGGTGGACGTCGAGCTCTTGACGATTCAGATCCGCTTGGTCATCTGCTCCGTCGACAAGGCCAAGGAGATGGGGATGGACTGGTGGGTAAACAACCCCGCCTTCTGTTCCGGGGCCAAGAAGCAGCAGGCCCTGCCGGAGGTGATGGACAGGCTCGAGGAACGCCTCGCCCGGATCGAAACCTCCCTGGCCGGGGCAAAATAGCAAAGGCGAGAAGAATCCCGGACAAGGGAGAAACGCGATCATGTGACCGGTTTTATCCTGTCGGCTGTTACGGTATAGGCCGACTTCCCATGCGGTGGGGTATGGCGCATCGCGGGAATCACGGCGGGGCATGATGCGGCAGGAAGAAAAGAGGATTACCATGAAGACAAGCCGCACGGGCAGTGAATTCAAAACTCCGGCTGTTGCTCTGCGCCGGCGGGCGGAGGGGATCGCCCGGGAAAAAGCCTTTCGGATACCGGAAAACATGGAATCGTTGTCCGTCGAGGCGGCGCGGCAGATACTTCACGAGCTGCGGGTGCATCAGATCGAGCTAGAGATGCAGAACGAGGAGCTACGCCGGACGCAGGCGGAACTGGACGCCGCGCGGGCGCGCTATTTCGACCTGTACGATCTGGCGTCGGTGGGCTATTTCACCCTCAGCGATCAGGGGCTGATCCTGGAGGCCAATCACATGGCCGCCAGCTTGCTGGGCGTGGCGAAAAGCGCCCTAGTCAAGCAGCCGATCTTCCGCTTCATCCTCCCTGAGGACCAGGACATCTACTACCTGCACCGCACACAGCTCTTTGAGACGCATTCGGCAAGCTCAGAGCAAGCCGGTGAACCGCAGGCGTGCGAACTGCGGATGGTGAAAAGCGACGGAACGGCATTCTTGGCGCATCTGGCGGCGACCGCCGCGCAGGACGCTGACGGCGAACCCGTGTGCCGTGTCGTGCTGAACGACATCACCGAGCGCAAGCGAGGAGAGGCGGCGTTGCAGGAGAGCGAAGAGAGTTATCGTAATCTGTTTGAGAATGCCGGCGAGGCCATTTTTGTGGCTCAGGATGGGAAGCTGGTGTTTTTCAATCCGACGGCCACCAGGATAATCGGTTATTCCGCTGAGGAACTCTTGTCGATGCCATTTACCGGGTTTATTCACCCGGATGACCGGGACATGGTTATCGACCGGCATTATAGGCGCGTGAAGGAAGAGGCTTCTCCTTCCATCTATCCTTTTCGGATTATCCATCGGGACGGCAGTGTCAGGTGGGTAGAACTGAATACCGTCCTGATCAACTGGCAGGGGAAGCCGGCTACGCTGAATTTTCTGAACGACATCACCGAGCGTAAGCAGGCGGAGGAGAAACTTCGGGAATCCCTGGAACAATTGCGGCGGGCGGTGGAAACGACCATTCAGGTGCTGGTGATGGCCGTGGAGATGAAAGATCCTTACACTGCAAGTCATCAGCGCCGGATGACGGACTTGGCCCGGACGATGGCCACGGAGATGGGACTGCCGCCGGAGAAGATCGAAGGTCTCCGCATTGCCGGGGTCATCCACGATATCGGCAAGATCATCCTGCCCACGGAGATTTTGAGCAAACCCACGAAGCTGTCCGACATCGAGTTTTCCATGATCAAAGAGCATGTCCGATTAGGCTATGATATTTTAAAAGACGTGGAATCCCCCTGGCCCCTGGCGGAGATTGTCCTTCAGCACCATGAGCGGATGGACGGTTCCGGCTATCCCCGGGGGCTCAAAGGGGAGGAAATTCTCATCGAGGCCCGCATCCTTGCCGTGGCCGATGTAGTGGAGGCCATGGCCTCCCACCGTCCCTACCGTCCGGCCCTGGGGATTGGCGCCGCGCTGGCGGAGATTGAGAAGAACAGAGGGCTTCTTTACGATAGCCATGTGGTGGACACATGCCTGAGAGTATTCCGGGAGAAGGGTTATCAAATTGAAGGAACCTGATTTCAAGCCGTAATCCTCACCTCAATTCAGAACTGAAAGTTACGTACTTGTAGAAGCATAGAGAATATGCCAAAACTGGACATAAAAAATCGGTGATGAGTTTTTCCGAGGTATACTTCCTGTACTACACAACCAACCCACTTCGACCTTATAATTTGTGAGTTTATTTCAGCGATTCTGCTTGATAATGTGCAGACAAGGCGTCAATCATTGCGCCGATGTTGCCGTTAATAAAACTATCCAGATCATAGCGGGTCATGTTGATGCGATGATCGGTGATGCGGCCCTGAGGGAAGTTGTAGGTGCGGATGCGTTCGGAGCGGTCGCCAGTGCCTACCTGGCTTTTACGCGCCTGCGCCTGTTGCGCGTTTTGTTTCTGTACCATGGCGTCGAGCAGGCGTGCCCGCAGCACTTTCATTGCCTTGACTTTGTTTTTGAGCTGGGATTTTTCGTCCTGACAGGTAACAACAAGCCCTGTAGGTAAATGGGTGATACGTACCGCTGAATCTGTTGTATTGACGCTCTGGCCGCCGTGACCGGTGGAGCGATATACATCAATCCGCAGTTCGTTTTGATCAATATTGAGTTCCACATCTTCTACTTCGGCCATTATGGCCACTGTTACCGCGGAAGTATGAATGCGGCCCTGGGCTTCCGTAACCGGTACGCGCTGGACACGATGGACGCCGCTTTCGTATTTCAGACGGCTATAAGCGCCTTTTCCATCAATTTGCGCGATGATTTCTTTGAAACCGCCCATACCGCCGGCAGGTGAGCTGCTGACTACTTCGACTCGCCAGCCTTGAGCTTCTGCATAGCGCGCGTACATCCGGAATAAATCGCCCACAAAAAGACCTGCTTCATCTCCGCCGGTACCCGCCCTTATTTCCAGAAAGACGTTTTTATCATCATTGGGATCTGTCGGCAGCAGCAAGACTCTTATCTTTTCTTCCAGGTCAATTTTCTCTTGTTGTAACTGGGGCATTTCTTCTTTAACGATTGCCTTTAGTTCTTCGTCAGTCTCTTTAAGAAATCCCTGGTACTCTTCGATGCGGTTTCGAACTTTTTCATACTTGCGGATAATTTCAACCAGTTCGCTTAAGTCGGCATGTTCCTTGGCGAATTTCTGATACAAACCCTGCTTGGAAACAACCTGAGGGTCGCTCAGTTGTCCCTCCAGTTCCTGGTAACGGATTTCAATATCGCGCAGTTTATCTAGTAAATTATCCATGATTTTTGTTTAAGAGAGTTTAAAGTTTGTTGGAAAAAAACGCACTCCTAGTGTAGTGTTTCAATAACAACTTTACAATATGTCATTTCGAAGCGAAGCGAGAAATCTTAACAATTATTAAAGGATGCAAGATATCTCCCGTTGGTCGATATGACAAGGTTTTACTGATATATAACACTAGCGCTCCTTCCCGTTGGAAAGGCTACCTACAAATGATAAGGAAGTTGATTATTCCTCATAAAATATAGAGTCTAATTCCAATTATGAAAAGTTATGCAGATGCTTTTTTCGTTGTTTTCGTAGGTGCCGTTGCTGTCTTCGGGCTCTCTGCTTTTGGCGCGTATCTTTTATTGAATCGTTCGACCCGGCCTGCCGTATCCATGATCTTTTGCTTACCGGTCATAAATGGATGGCAGTTTGAGCATATTTCTATCTTAATGTCTTTTTTAGTTGACTTTGTTTCGATAACATTGCCGCAAACACAAGTAATTTTTGCTTCTTTATATTCTGGATGAATGCCTTCTTTCATTTTCGCTTTTCCCCCTTTTGCCTTTAGCTGTAACTAATAAAGTTTTAGTATAGTTTCACGGCAGTTTGGCTGCCTTATAATATATGCAATAAAAATTCAAGAAATTATTTGACGACTTCGTAAAAAGTCCATATGCTGCGTTGCACTGCATCCTTCCCCGGCCTTCGCCGGGGCAGGCTACCTGCTGCCTACGTAGAAGTAGGCCTCATTCCTCAGGCTTTGTGCGCCTTGCCTCTGGCGCATTTTACAAAGTCGTCCCAGAATTGGCAATTTGCGTCTTTTTACGAAAGCATCATGTTTGTTCTTATGAATTCATCGAATCCAGGAACTCCTGGTTCGTTTGCGTTTTTTTGATTTTGCCGATGATGAATTCCATTGCGTCCACAGGATTCATTTCCTGAAGCAGTCTGCGTAATATCCAGATGCGGTTTAGATTCGCCTTGGGAATCAGCAATTCTTCTTTTCTTGTTCCCGAACGGATCAAATCAAACGCGGGGAATATTCTGCGATCGGCAATGCGACGGTCCAAATGGAGCTCCATATTGCCGGTTCCTTTGAATTCTTCAAAGATGACTTCGTCCATCCTGCTTCCGGTATCGATGAGGGCGGTGGAAATGATCGTCAGGCTGCCGCCGTTTTCGATATTTCTGGCCGCACCGAAGAAACGCTTCGGTTTGTGCAGAGCATTGGAATCGACGCCGCCGGAAAGAACTTTTCCGCTGGGCGGAACTACAGTGTTATAGGCGCGCGCCAGACGGGTGATGCTATCGAGCAAAATGACCACATCTTTTTTATGTTCAACGAGGCGCTTGGCTTTTTCAATAACCATTTCTGCTACTTGCACGTGACGGGAAGCTGGTTCATCAAATGTGGAAGAAATTACTTCACCGGCAACACTGCGCTGCATGTCGGTTACTTCTTCCGGCCGTTCATCAATTAAAAGCACCATTAAAACCACTTCTTTATGATTTGCTGTAATGCTGTGGGCAATATCCTGCAGCAGAACTGTTTTGCCGGCACGAGGCGGAGAAACTATCAATCCACGCTGTCCCTTACCAATGGGCGCAAACAAGTCCAGCGTTCTGGTGGAATAATTTTCTGGATCAAACTCCAGATTTAATTTTTCCTGCGGATAAAGAGGTGTCAGGTTATCAAAAAGAATTTTGTCGCGGGCTTGTTCGGGGCTTTCAAAGTTTACTGTATCAACTTTCAGTAGCGCGAAATACTTTTCGCCTTCTTTAGGAGGCCGAACTTCACCGGAAATTGTATCGCCCGTTTTTAAATTAAATCTCCTGATCTGCGAGGGAGATATATAGATATCATCAGGGCTGGGCAGGTAATTGTAATCAACGGCGCGTAAGAAACCAAAACCATCAGGTAAGATTTCCAATACTCCCGAACCGGAGATCGCGCCATTTTGCTCGGCTTGTGTTTGTAAAATGGCGAAGATCAAATCCTGGCGGCGCATACCGCTGGCACCGGGAACATTTAAATCCTTGGCTAAATTATTGAGCTCGCTAATCGGCAATCTTTTAATATCTTCAATGTTCATAAATACTTCCTTAATTTAAATTCTTATTAGGCAACGTAAAACGTTGTTATGATGAGGGTTACCTGCTTGTTCTGCATTATTTTCCAAGAAACACACAAAGATAGTCACGAGTTTGTTTGCAGTTTAATGATTAAATATCGGCTTGTTTGTTTGAATACTTGAAACTCTCCAAAGGGCGGGGCTCAAAAGCCTCTTGCTAATTGTAAGTAGCTTATATTAATCTGGAGCGCCTGTCAAGATATTTTCTTCTTTCTCAAGGTTTTCTCTTTAAGAAGACAGTTTGTGTATGGAAAATTAAATATTTTTCTTGATTCCTGAGCAACACTAAACTAATTAAAGTAAAGTAATTATTTTATTTATGAAAGGTTTTGGGTTTTATGGAAGAAAATAAGCTAGATGATAAGACAATTGAACCGGCAGATGCCCCCGCCGAAATATCCCTAGAAGAGCTATCGCCGGAGTTGCGAGCCGCTTGCGAACGGGCAGGCTGGACAAGCCTGACTCCCGTGCAAGCAAAATCAATACCTTATCTTCTGGCCGGTCGCGAGATGTTGGTGCAATCAAGGACCGGCAGCGGCAAAACGGGCGCGTATGTTTTGCCCATTATGCAAAAAATAAATATGCAGCAAAACTTCGCCCAGGCCATGGTGCTGGTTCCCACGCGTGAACTTGCCCTGCAAGTATCCATGGAAGCTCAAATGCTGACACAAGGGACGAATTTGAGAACGGCGGTAGTTTACGGCGGAGTAGGTTACAATGCCCAACTGGAAGCTTTTCGCGGTGGCGCTCAACTTGTTGTGGGCACGCCGGGACGAATTTTAGATCATCTGTTGAAAAACACTCTTTCTCTGGATCACCTGAAGATATTGATTTTTGATGAAGCTGACCGCATGTTATCCATGGGTTTTTATCCTGATATGGTGAAAATCCGCAAATATATACCAACGCGCGAAATATCCAGCAGTATGTTTTCGGCAACGTTTCCTCCTCAGGTGATCAGATTAGCCGATCAATTCCTGCGTCAGCCGCAATTGCTGAGTTTAAGCGGAAATCAGGTGCATATTGCGGAAATCGAGCACCTTTATTATGTAGTTCCGGGCATGCGCAAGGAAAGATCGCTGGTGCGGATTATTGAAATTGAAAACCCGGCTTCCGCCATCATCTTTTGCAATACCAAAGACACCGTGCATTATCTTTCGGTAGTCCTGAAGCGGTTTGGCTATGATGCCGATGAATTGAGCTCCGATCTGGCCCAGAGCGCGAGGGAAAAGGTCATGGCTCGGGTAAAACGCGGCGCCCTGCGTTTTTTAGTGGCAACAGATGTGGCGGCTAGGGGTATTGACATTCCCGATCTTTCTCACGTTATCCAGTATGAGCCGCCGGAAGACCCGGAGGCGTATATTCATCGTGCCGGCCGCACCGGCCGAATGGGTTCAAGTGGTGTGGCCATTTCGCTGGTCGCGGAAATGGAAAAATTCAAGCTGCAAAGCATTGCCCGCTTTTATAATATTAATATGGAAGAGCGCCAGCTTGCCAGTGATGAAGAATTGGAAAGAGTTGTTGCCGAAAGGATCACGGCGCTTCTGGAATCTCGCCTGCACGCCCGCGATACTCTTCAAGTTGAACGGATGCAGCGCTTCCTGCCTCTGGCGCGAAATTTAGCGCAGTCGGATGATGAATTGGCGTTGATTGCCATGCTTTTGGATGATTATTATCAACAATCGCTGCACGCGATTCCGATTCAACCAATGGCTGGAACTGATGAGGATGAAATATCCAAGCCCAAACCTAAACTAAAAATGGCAAGGCCACGGCCGAGAAATAAATATTAAAGGAAAAATAAAGATTTATGAAACCGTAAAAAGTCGGAAAACCCCTGTTTTGTCATTCCGGACTCAGAGCCGGGCGCATGCCGGGTGATCCGGAATCCAGTCATTTCAATATGTTCTGGATACCGGCCTTCGAAACTGTGTCGCAATGTCTTTGCGGTGAGCCGAAGCCCCGAGCAAAGCGTGCGGGGGAATGTAATGAGCGAAGCAATCTCATAAGTGTCTGAATATATTAAGATTGTCACGTTCACTGCCGTGAACTCGCAATGACAAACGAGGATTGCGACACAGTCTCGTTCGCCGGTATGACGATTATTAGACTTTTTACGAGACCATCAAGATTTATGCAGTTTCTTTGATCAGAACATTTTATCTGATCAGTTTTCTGGCAGCTTATACGCTTACGGATACAATCCCTATGAGCTGTAAACTATAGCCCTTGCTATCCAGAAAGATGATGTTGCCGACTATATTTTGCCGGATAACTGTTTTGTTAAAGGAGAAAGACTCGAAAACTTCATCAACGCTAAAGTAAAATATACGACAATAGATAAATTCAAAATTCCTTCTCCTTGCCGCCTCGATATCATCTTTGATTTAGAAATGGTAGCTGTTGATTATTACAGTAAAATAAGTTTTAACTATTTGCGCAGGCCGTATTTGATCATTTTCAACTGCAATCCTTTGCGGCTCAATCCCAATTCCTTGGCTGCTTTGGTAACATTCCCCCCTGATTTCTCCAGACATTTGATAATCATTTGCCTCTCCACATTTTCCATATGATTACGCATAAAATCCTTAAAAGGCTTTTTGCTATTGTCTGTTTGTGTAATTATCGCCTTATCCACGGCGGTTTTGAATTCGCCGGGGATTTCCTGTAAAGTGATGATGTTGTTTTGGGCGAGCAGCATCATTCTTTCGATGAGGTTTTCCAATTCGCGGATGTTGCCCGGCCATTCATAGCGTAAAAGCATTTCTTTTACTTCGCTGTCCACCGCAACGGAAAGTCCCAGCTTTTTGTTAAATTTATCCATAAAATAATCAACCAGAGGCAGGATATCTTCTTTTCTTTCCCTGAGCGGTGGGACGTCAATAGGAAAAACATTGAGACGATAGTATAAATCTTCACGAAAATTCCCCGCCTGCACTTGCTGCAGAAGGTTTTGATTGGTGGCGGCAATGATGCGCACGTCTACTTTTATCGTCCGCAATCCGCCCACGCGTTCAAATTCCTGTTCCTGAATGACGCGTAAAAGTTTTACCTGCATATCGCGTGGAATTTCTCCCACCTCGTCAAGAAACAAAGTCCCTTTATGAGCCAATTCGAATTTCCCCGGCTTGGTAATGACCGCGCCGGTATAGGCGCCTTTTTCATAACCGAATAGTTCGCTTTCCATCAGAGTTTCGGCAATCGCGGCACAATTGATTTTGATGAGCGGATTATTTTTACGCGGAGAGTTGTAATGAATGGCATCGGCCACCAGCTCTTTGCCGGTGCCGGTTTCCCCGGTGATCATAATTGTTGTTGTTGTCGGAGCCACACGCTTGATGGCTTCAAATATCTCCAGCGTTTGTCTGCTTGTGCCGATAATACCGGTGCGTTCAATTTCTTCCGGCGGCAAAAACAATTCGTTTTCTTTTAAATTGCGCGTTTTTATGGCTTTGGAAATAACATTTTTTAATTCATCGAGTTCAAACGGCTTGGTAATATAGTCCAGGGCACCCTTCTTGAGGGCTTCTACGGCGGTAGCGACAGTGCCGTGAGCAGTAATCATAATTACTGGAATTGCCGGGTATTGCAAAATGATGTGGTTGAGCAGTTCCATCCCGTCAATGTTAGGCATCTTCAGATCAGTCACGACCGCCGCTATTCTGCCCGATTTTAAAATTTGCAGTGCCTCCTGTCCGTCGGAGGCGGAAGCAACTTCATAGCCTTCTTTCTTCAGCATGGCGGTTAACACCAGCCGCATATTTATTTCATCATCTACTATTAATATTTTGTTCATTTCTTATAACTATTACGCCTTGGGTTATAAATCAAGTTGGATTGTTTATACCATTTCGCTTTCTTCGGCTAACTTTGTTGGCAGCGTCGTCAGCTTCCTCAACGTATTAGTAATACGCCTGCGGAGCCTCCTCCTTGCCGCCTCGTTATCCTTTGAAAGCGAAGTGGTATTAGCATTTAAACGGCCTTATTGAGCCTGACGAAAAACACACTGCCTTTTGAGGGGATCGATTTTACGGCGATGTTTCCGCCATGCTCCTTGATTATTCTCTGACATATGGCCAGACCCAGCCCAGCTCCTCTTTCTTTGGTCGTAAAAAAAGGTTTAAAAATATTTTTTATTTCCTTTTGACTTATGCCGCTTCCGGTATCGCGAATTGTGATGCTGACCGCTTCTCCCGTGATGGTTTCAATTTTGGATGTGCGAAAGGTTAAGCGACCGCCCTGCGGCATCGATTCAATCGCATTGAGGGCGATATTTAAAATAACCTGTATTATTTGGTGTTCATCTATTTCCACTTCGGGTATATCCTCACCCAACTCCCGGACAATAGTAATATTTTCTGCCAGCCGGTTGGCGGCAATTACGGAAATAGCCTTTTGGACGATGATGTTGATATTTTGAGATTTAAGTTTGAGTTTGTAAGGCCGCGCATAATCAAGAAACTGACTTACGACGGCATTGAGCCTGTTTACTTCTTCAATGATCACATCAAATAGTTTTTGTTGTTCTTCTGTGGATGCTTCAGATTTTAAATACTGTGCCGCGCCTTTGATCGAGCCAAGCGGGTTGCGGATTTCATGGGCAAATACAGGCGCCATCTCAGCCAGCATGAGGGTTTTTTCCCTTTCCAGCTTTTCATCAAATTCGTAAAGGGAAGTGAATACATCCTTACTGTCCGGATAAAAAAAGCTAAATAAATTTTTTAAAATCATTTTTGCGGGTGTCAGGGATATAACTATTAAAAAGGATGTCATCAGTATGCTGGTGAAAGAAGGCACGCTGTCGCTAAAAAATAAAGCCACAAAATAAAAGATTATTGTTCCGGTCAGGGTACTGATAAAAATTATAAGAGCCCGTGCGAAAAAATCATGCAATTCATTAAGCTGCGGATAAGCAATTATTAACAAAATCAGATAAAGCAAGGCCGATAAAATCAAACCGGTTATCTTTGGTAAATTGAAGCCCATATAGCTGAATAAATCAACACTACTGATGACCACAGCAATTAGGCAGGCGAAAACAAGATAACTAAGCCTCTTTTTTTCCGTGCTGGGAGGCAATTTTTTTACATGGCTCAACAAGTCGATATAGCAAAATAATATAGCGATGCAGGTATAGGCAATTACCGTGAGGTGAAAATATGCCCAGCGGGAAATTGGGGTGAAGAGGGAAATTAAACCCAGCACACTGATCACGGTGGAAAAAATAACCCCTCTTCTGGAAAGGAAAGACTTATTGCGGGTAAGCTGCCGGAAGAACCAAAGGGCAAGCGGTGGAATCGCCAAAATCCCGGCATGCTCGATATTTAGCCAAAATCCCGGGGCAAAGATGTTCTGAAAAAAAACACCTATTTGCGAAACAAAGACGGCAGCACAAAGGCCGGCAAAGGCTTCCTGCAATTCATCGTTTTTGCCAGTGAGCAGCAGAGAAAGAGAAATAATGAAACTGGTAGCGGCTAAAGTAAATGTATCCATCGTTAATAATACCTAATTTGCCTCAGTGCGATCAATTATGCTGACGATGTCAGTATGTTGAATGAATGAAATGTGTTTCATTATATAGTGCAAAAGCTAAAAAAAGCTAATGAAAAAAAGATGTCATTATGCCCAAAATAGTCTTTGTAAAATAATACTGTATTAATTCGGATTGTACTGATTTTAAGTTATGATGGGTTGGCAAATTAATACTGGCAGAAAACATTCAATGGATTGACTTTTGTTGAGCCATGCTTTAATAGTTATTCATACCATTCCGCTTTCAAAGGATAACGAGGCGGCAAGGAGGAGGCGACGAGGCGTATTGTACATACGCTGAGGAAGTCGACGATGCTGCCAACAAAGTTAGCCAAAGAAAGCGAAATGGTATCAGAAGAATGCTGCCCTCAGTAAGGCGTGTACATTTGGAAGTGAAAATATTTTTATCCCAGGGGAGTAATAAAATTAATGAAGAAAAAAGATTTATTGAACAAATCAGTTGAACATATTGATATTAAGGCTATTGACGCGGTTGATATTATCAACGCCATGAAGAGGATGTCTTTTTCGGCGCGCGATTTGGCTAATGCCGCCGATATTTACGACCGGATGCTCAAAGAAAAAAGCTGCGCTGTTATTTTAACTCTGGCTGGCTCCACCAGTGCCGCAGGTTGCATGCAAGTCTATGTCGATTTGGTTAAAAATAATATGGTGGATGCCATTGTCGCTACCGGTGCCTCAATCGTGGATATGGATTTTTTTGAAGCTCTCGGTTTCAAACACTACCAAGGCACTCCTTTTGTTGACGATAAATTATTACGCAAACTCTATGTCGACCGGATTTACGATACTTTCATCGATGAGAAGCAGCTCCAGTCTTGTGATAAAACAATTAAATTAATTGCCGATGACCTGCCGCCGCGTGCTTATTCCTCGCGCGAATTCATTTACGAAATGGGGAAATATTTAAAAAAGCACGCCAAGAAGAAAAATTCCCTTGTGCAGGCGGCCTATGAGCATAACGTTCCTATTTTTTGTCCTGCCTTTTCGGACAGTTCGGCGGGCTTCGGCCTGGTGTTGCATCAGTACGAAAGACCTGAGCATCATCTCTCCATTGACTCGGTAAAAGACTTTCTGGAGTTGACACTGGTCAAAATTGAGGCTGGCAATACCGGTTTGTTGATGATCGGCGGCGGCGTTCCGAAAAACTTCGCTCAAGATACTGTGGTTTGCGCAGAGATATTAGGTAAAGAAGTTCCCATGCATAAATACGCCATCCAAATTACCGTTGCTGATGCGCGCGACGGCGCCTGCTCCAGTTCCACTCTCAAGGAAGCCAATTCCTGGGGCAAAGTGGACGCAACTTTTGAGCAAATGGTTTATGCCGAAGCTACCACCGTGCTGCCGCTTTTAGCCAGTTATGCGTACCACAAAGGAAGCTGGAAGAAGCGTAAAAAATGGCAATTAGCAAAGATTTTCGATGTTAAGGGGAATAATTTTACAAAAAAATAAGAAAACCGTAATTATTATACCATTTCGCTTTCAAAGGATAACGAGGCGGCAAGGAGGAGGCGACGAGGCGTATTTTACATACGTTGAGGAAGCCGACGACGCTGCCAACAAAGTTAGCCAAAGAAAGCGAAATGGTATTAACTATAAAGCAGCGATCTGTTCTTTACATAGTATGAAATGGTGGAGATGAGGGGGATCGAACCCCTGGCCTCGGCGTTGCGAACGCCGCGCTCTCCCAGCTGAGCTACATCCCCAAACATTTGGAAAACGTGCGCGAGCATATATTATTGTTTGTGTCAGTGT
The DNA here is from genome assembly GCA_003142835.1 of Syntrophaceae bacterium. Taxonomy (GTDB): domain Bacteria; phylum Desulfobacterota; class Syntrophia; order Syntrophales; family Smithellaceae; genus FEN-1160. The sequence goes on along the minus strand of PLNU01000135.1, from coordinate 2,417 downwards.
CAAGAACTTGTTGACGCTGAGCACATGACCAGATAAGAGTCTGATAGGAAATGTTTGCGATTTATTCTTGTCTTGACAAAATCAAATGGTTTTTCCTATACTCATGAATGATTTATCACAGCAAATGCCGTTAAGTATAAATAATTTGGCAACTAGTTCATAATCTTTTAATCGGATGTTTTTTTGAGGCAGGAAAAGATCAAAAGTAATTAATTTCTGCGGGAGAATAAAATATGGCAAAAATTGACGCTTTTTTCCAACTTATGCATGATCAGAAAGCATCCGACCTCCATCTTATTTCCGGTCAGCAACCCGCCATCAGAATACGCGGGGAAATTGAACGGATTAAATACGACGTCCTCACCAATGATGCATTAAAATTACTTCTCTATGAAATTACACCGGAACATAAAATTAAACAATTTGAAGAAACCGGAGACGTCGATTTTGCTTATGAAATTCCAGGTCTGGCGCGCTACCGGGCTAATTATTTTCAGCAAAAGTATGGTGTCGCCGCGGTTTTCCGCGAAATCCCCAATAAAATTGCAACTTGTGCGGAGTTGGGACTTCCTTCGGTAGTGGCAAGATTGGCAACGCTGCCGCGTGGTCTTGTGCTTGTGACAGGTCCAACCGGTAGCGGTAAATCAACAACACTGGCGGCGATCATCGATGAAGCTAACCGTCTGCGCAAGGATCATATAATTACTATTGAAGATCCGATTGAATTTGTTCATCAAAGTCAGGGTTGTATCATCAATCACCGCGAAGTAGGAATTCACACAAAGAGTTTTTCAGCGGCATTGCGTGGAGCACTTCGTGAAGACCCGGATATAATTCTGGTCGGGGAAATGCGTGATCTTGAAACCATCTCCCTGGCAATAGAAGCCGCCTCCACCGGTCATCTGGTTTTTGCCACATTGCACACAACCAACGCGGCAAAAACTGTCGATAGAATGATTGAAGTGTTTCCTGCCTCCGAACAGTTACAGATTCGTTCTACGCTTGCCGATGGTTTACGGGCAGTAATGTCGCAGGTTATTTTTAAAAGAATAGATGTTAGAAGCCGTTGTGTAGCCTTGGAAATTTTAATTGCCACTTCGGCTGTGCGCAATTTGATCCGCGAGTCGAAAACTTATCAGATTCCGTCCATGATGCAAACAGGTAAAAAATACGGGATGCAACTTCTGGACGATGCAATTATGGATCTTTATACTCGCGGTTGGATCGGTGGCGAAGATGCCTACATGAAATCTAATGACAAAACCAGATTCCGTCAGTTTTTAAAACATCCACCTACCGATTTCACCGAAGCATAAATATCGCCGAGAGGATGGCTTATGAGAAAACCAGAAATAGATCATCTGCTGATGAAAATGGTGGAATCCAACGTCAACATTTCCGATTTGATTCTGACCGTGGACAAGCCTTTTCAGGTAGAGGTATCCGGACTATTGGTCGGAGTTGAATTAGAACCACAATTTGAAAAACTGACGCCATTTCAGACGGAAACTTTTGCGCTGAATTTAATTAATCAAGATCAACGGCTGCTGGAAATGCTGATTAAAGAAGGTTCCTGCGATTTATCATACGAGTTGCCGGGTGTTGCCCGTTTCCGCGTGAATATATTTTCACAGCGCGGCCATTACTCTATAGTTTTAAGAAAACTTGACACTCAAATTCCTACTTGCACAGAGCTGTCATTACCAGATGCGTATTACCGCGTCGCGTCGGAAAAGAACGGCATTGTTCTGGTAACCGGCGCAACAGGTAGTGGTAAAACCACGTCTCTGGCTGCGGTTATCAATGAAATCAATGAAAAAAACTCTTTGCATATAATTACACTGGAAGATCCGATAGAATATACACACGCTCAAAAAAAAGCCACTATCAATCAGCGCGAATTGGGTAAGGATTTTGACACCTTTGCCAATGGGTTACGCGCAGCTTTGCGTCAGGCGCCAAAGGTAATTCTTGTAGGTGAAATGCGTGACCGTGAATCTGTGGAAATTGCGCTAAATGCTGCTGAAACAGGTCACCTTGTGCTGAGCACTTTGCATACAATTGATGCTGGTCAAACGATTAACCGTATTCTTGGCATGTTTCCTATAGACGAAGAAAACCAGATACGCACGCGTCTTGCTGATTCGCTTCGCTGGATTATCTGTCAACGCCTTCTGCCAAAAGTCGGCGGTGGCCGTATTGCCGCCTTTGAAGCGCTAGGTACAAACATGCGGGTTAAAGAAGTAATTCTCCACGGTGAATCAGAAGGCAAAACCTTTTCTGATATTATTCAGCAAAGCCAAGCTTTCAGCATGGTCACGTTTGACAACTGTATTGTCGATCTTTATGAAAAAGGATCAATCACCGAGGAAACGGCTAGGGCTTATGCTTCGAACCGGGCAAATGTTGGTCGCGGT
>PLNU01000170.1 GCA_003142835.1 Syntrophaceae bacterium | reverse complement strand
TGTTTTTGGAATTTTTGAAGTTTTCTGCTTTGATTAGACCTTTTTCGATCAGAGCTTTAACGAGGAAGTTGATCTTACCCAGGCTCAATCCCAGGCGCAACGAAAGCGCTCGCTGGGTCATTTCAGGATCGGCATCGATTTCCCGAAGCACACTCAGAGCTTCTTCGGTTTCAAGATCAATTTTTAGATAATTTGGCATTGCAACCTTATCTGTTCACGGTATGAACATGTATGAAAATACTTAAATTAAGAATGAAAGTCAAGANNTGACACCTCCGCCAGCGGAGGACATTGGTGAAGCGTAATTCATGAAGCGTGGCTCGTGAACTTAACCCCCCACCAACATGGGACATTCGTGAAGCGTAATTCGTGAAGTAGGGTGGATGAAGCAGAGCGCATCCACCATGTTGGTGGAACCGCTGCGCTTGTTCCACCCTACCGGCTACCTTGCTATTTCGACGATTAAATATTTGCAGAGGCTGCAGTCGGGGATTTACGAAAAAATTCGCAGATAAAAACACCGCAGACGCTGATGAAGAATGCCAAAATAATTACGATGGCTGTTTTCTTGAGACGTCCACCCATGGGCCTATCCGGTATGGCGGCATAACTGGCTATACGTACCCGTCCGGAGGTTTCTTGAGATGTGATGCGCGTTTCACCTGCTTTTTGTGCCAATGAGTCGTAAACGGTTTGCACTAAATTTAGTTTTCGATAAAGTCCCGCACTTTCGGTATTGATTTTCTGGAGCTGCCCTTGAAGTGTCAGAATATTTTTAGGCATGATATCCAACTGTCTCTGTATCTCGGCCCGTTTGGCCTCCATGGATCTAGCCAGTTCATTGAGGTAAGCCACCTGTTGGCCGGCTGTTTTGCTGGACAGATTGGCCGCAGAGGGAATTTGTAACTGAATAGGCAGGGAGGGCTGTGTATTCAGGTTTACCTGGGGACGACTGCCCTGGGGACTGCCCTGGGGACTGCCCTGGGGTATACTAAAGGCATGAATCTGCATGAGCAGTGCTGTGAGATCATCACCCAGCGTCGAAGGGTTGTCGGCGGGTTGACGCGTGAGTTGGTTTTGTAAACCTCGGATATTCAGTAGTAAAAGCTTCAGAGAGTTCTTCAACTCAAGGTAAGTGTTGAATGTACTTTGGCTGTTGACCAACTGGGCATCCAGGATGGATGATTTGTTGCGTTTCTGGAATTTGATCAGAGCTTGCTCTGCGTTATTCAAATCGTTTAGGGCTTGCGTCAATTGTTGTTCGAAGAACTTTTCTTGTGCAGTTGATTGGCCATAAAGTTCATTGACATAATGTACATATAGTTTGGCTGTTGTATTGGCGATATTCATTGATAATAGGGGTTCGCTATCGGTTGCTATAAACTTTAAAACAGAGGGATCTGTGCTTGTTGATACCTTAATTTTCTTCCTGAAACTAAACAGTGATCGTTCTTTGGGTTTTACATCCTGTCCAATAGCATTTAATACCTGCTGCAGAAGGTTATCACTGGTGGCTAATTCTACTCCAATCTTGCCGGTAAACTGTTGGACGGATTCCTTGTCGGTGATATTCTGGATGTTCGGTGTGAATTGGAATTGGTAAAGGGGTCGCGTGACGGCAACAAGGGCGGTTGCTTGATAAGTGGGCGGTGAAACGGAGACAATAACGAAGGCTGCCAGACCGGAAATTAATGTCAGGCCCAGAATGAGCCATTTGTGATGCATTAAAGTATTAATATAAACGCGCAGATCGATTTCGTCGTTCATGGTGTCTCCTTCATGCTGGGGCATTTCTGTTTGTTTCATCTCTTCCTCTCTTCAAGATCTGGTTTATTTTAGTCAACAGTTTTTTAAAATATTTTAAACACTCATTGAGTGAGTCTTTGCAGAACTCCTCTATATCGTCATTCCGGGCTTGGAGACTACACCGTGAAGCGTGAGAGAAATTGGCAAAGGGGAATCTCTCACGGAATCGGATGTTACGCAATCGCCTTCAGTCCCTTTTCCCCGATTACCGTTAGCAGCCGCAAGGCCGGGCCGCCAGGTTTTTTGACACCCCGTTCCCAATCCGAAACGAGGTTTTTCGAGACATTCAGATAGCGCGCAAAGATCGGCTGGGAGATGCGTTCGCGCAGGCGTATGGTCTTGATTTCCTCTGGGCTGAGCACTCGCACCGTGGTCAGACAAGACTCATCGAACTCACGCATCGTCTGCTTGTTGATCGCGCCGACCTCGTGCAACGCATCCATGGTTTCATGGATCGCGGCGAACACCTCACTTCGATACCTTTTCGTCATTGCTTTCAACCTCCTCAATCTGGCCGTTTGCGATCAGGATGTTCAATTGGGCTTCGGAAAGCCCCAAGACATACTTGGCCATCTTCTTGAACTGCTTTTCCTCGTCCTTGCTGATGTTATCTCGATCGCTCTTGGCAAATCCGTACACGAAAAATGCCCTGTGTCCTTCGCGGAACAAAATTACCGTTCGATAGCCTTTCGACTTTCCTTGCCCGGGTCGAGCAAGGCGTTGTTTGAGCACGCCCCCACCAAGGTCGGCATCGCACCTGCCCACTCACGGCCCGCATAATCGCCTCGCAAAGTGTGTCATCGGAGATCTTCTGAGCACGCGCAAAACGAACAAACCAAGCGTTTTTGAAGATTCTCACGAGACGCTCCTAAAGGTATCACACATGGCATTACTTTTCAAGTATAATTTGGGGGTCATGGTTTTCATTTTGAGTCCTTTGCAAAGCTCCTCTATTCGTCATTCCGGACTCAGAGACTACACCGTGAAGCGTGAAGAGTGAAACGAAAAAGACAATAGTTATAATTTTCGTAGGGTGGAATAAGCGCGGCGGTTCCACCAACATGGTGGATGCGCTCTGCTTCATCCACCCTACAATTAGAGACCTTTGCAAAACTGCATAAAACCAGCAATTATGTCATGCCGGTGAAGTCATACCAAGCATTCGCCATACAAGCCAACCGCGCCGTTTTTCGGCTGATCGGGGATCATGCCCTACAATGTCCCCCGCTGGCGGGGGTAGGGGGTGGATGTTATTGCAGGCGCAAGGTTGGTTCATCGAAGTTACAGATTGGAATTTTTTTATCCACCTCCGTCACTGCGTGACACCTCCGCCAGCGGAGGATATGTGCCCGTCAGCCCGAATACCGGAGTTGTGCAAAGGTCACTAGTCATTGTACGTCATGCCCTACCTGATCGGGCATCCGGTTGACTTTCCGCGTCGCGTTTCGCTTGAATGAAAATGACACTGTGTTCAAAGAACAGCTTCATTTTCCTGCGGTGTGTATTCGGGAACTATTTCTTTTAGTGTTTTCTTAATGGCACGGGAATCATGGCGGAGAGCGTCTTTCATCAGTTCATCAATTTTATTTCCCAGTATTTCCCGCGACTCCTGCAATATTTTTCCTTCACCGGGTTGATAATTTGATTGCAGTACCATGACTTTTTCATGGACGGTAGGCAAAATATCTTCACCAACCGTGATCAGCTCTTCGTAGAGCTTTTCCCCATCCCGCAAACCGATATAAATAATTTTTATATCCACATCCGGTTCTTTCCCTGAAAGGTGGATTAGGTCGCGTGCCATATCAGCTATCTTAACCGGTGTCCCCATTCTTAGAATGAAGACTTCTCCGCCTTCACCCATAGCACCGGCCTGTAAAATCATCTGCGCGGCTTCTGGAATGGTCATGAAATAGCGGTTTACTTCCGGATGAGTAACGGTCACGGGGCCTCCCTGTTCAATTTGCCGACGGAAAATCGGAATTACCGAACCGGACGAACCAACAACATTGCCAAACCTGACGGCCATTAAGCGCGTATCACTGCCTTGCACGGATTGCATGATCAATTCGGTAACCCGCTTGCTTGCTCCCATGACATTTGTGGGACGAACTGCCTTGTCCGTAGATACCAGAACAAAGCGCTCGACATGATGTTTAATGGACATCTCCATAGCCAGACGGCTGCCTACAATGTTATTGAAAACGGCCTCCCAGGGATTTTTCTCCAGCATCGGCACATGCTTATAAGCCGCCGCATGGAAGACAACCTGCGGCTTATATTTTTTAAAGATATCCTCCACTCGATGCTCGTTCTGCACCTGCCCCAGTATTGCCTCGCATTTATGGAAATATCTTTCATTTTGCAGTTCCAACTGGATATTAAATAGATTCATTTCACTGGCATCAAGCAAGATAAGATAGCCGGGTTGATATTTTATCACTTGCCGGCACAACTCGGAACCAATCGAACCACCGCAGCCGGTAATTAAAACCGTTTTCCCATCAATGTAATTGCGAATACCTTTAATATTCAAGTGCACCGGAGGCCGTCCCAAAAGGTCTTCGTAATTAATATCTCTGAGCACTTTGATACTGACACTGCCGTCAATGAGTTCGCCAATTCCCGGCAATATTTTATAAGAAACATTGGAATCCTTACAGGCCTCAACAATATTCCTGATCTGGTCGCCGTTGGCCGAAGGAATGGCAATAAGTATTTCATGAACATCTTCCTTTTCTAAAATAGATGTAATTTTTTCCAGATTGCCCAACACGGGTACGCCATGGATCGACCGGCTCTGTTTTTGGGGATCATCGTCAATGAAACCGATTACTCTATAGTGCAATTGATTGTTTTCAAAAATTTCCCGCAATATTTTTTCACCGGCATCTCCGGCTCCGATAATCAGTACGTTCTTATAAGTAACTTTTGGGAAAAGTTCTTCTCTTATTTTTGGATTGGCGAAACCGGCAAAGTAAGAACGAATAGCCATGAGTTTGCCGCCAACCAATAGAAAAGTTAAAACACCGTCTATAATAAAAATGGCGCGGGAATATCCTTTAAAGCCGCTCATATACAAAATCACAGCGAGGATTAATAAAGTGGATAATAAACAGGCCCGAGCTAAAAGCCAAAAATCACGAATGCTGGTATAGCGCCACATTCCCCGATAAACACCGGAAAATAAAAAGACAATAATCTTCAAAGGAATAATCCAGAGGAGAACTGTTTTTATTTGCTGAATGTAAAATGGGCTAAGTGAAAATTCAAAGCGAAATAAGTAAGAGATAATAATCGATAACGCAAATATTAATACATCGCTGAAAATCATCAAATATATTTTAGGGTTTTTAATTTGGAAATACATACTCATATTAATGCGCCACGCCTTCCTTTTTAATCACTGAGACCTTTGCAAAACTGTATAAAACCACCGATTTTGTCATTCCGGTGAAGAGACTGTGTCGCAATGTCTTTGCGAGGGAGTACAACGACCGAAGCAATCTCGTAAGTCTTTGAATATATTAAGATTGCCACAACGCCTGAGAGGCGTTTCGCAATGACAAATGAGGATTGCGACACAGTCTCGAAGGCGGGAATCCGATATTATCAAGTGTTTCCTGGCTGCCGGGCACATATCCTCCGCCGGCGGCGGATTAAGTTCACGAGCCACGCTTCACGAATCACGCTTTGTGCAACTGAAACATCATTTACAATCCGTCCGGTATTAAACGAGCTGGAGCGGCGGATTATGCCGTGCACTTCATAGCCTTTATCCAGCAGCAGCTCGGCAAGATACGATCCGTCCTGCCCGGTGATTCCAGTAATAAGCGCTTTTTTCATGAAAAACGATCTCCTCTTTTAAGGGGTTGGTGAAACGACAAATTGCAAACCCCCTATTCAGGGAGACATATGAATCCTTGTTCTTTGAAATGCCTGTCAAGGGTGAAGGCAGTTGTAACTCCCAAAAGCCGCATGGTTTCAAAACTCACGCAATCAACAAGACTCAGCTTTTTCCTCAAAGCGGCAAGCATGATTCCCATTGCGGCATGATGCACAGTACTGTCAATCCATTCAATCCGGAGGACAGGAACAATATCTTCTTGAAACACCTTTATCGCTTTCATACCTAACCGGTTCTGCACAAGAGCGCAGGTTTCCACAAGAACATAGTTGGTTGTCACGAGTGTTTCCGCGGATGTCAAAATATTCTGCCAGGTTTCTGCGGCCCCGGTATGATTCGCGTCGTCCATATCCAGAACCGCAATGAATCCTGACGTATCGATAAAAATGCTCATTCGCCGAAAGCCTCTGTCAGGTAGGAATCGTGAGAGGATGCCATGTCCTTGACACCGGATCGAAACTGACCGGCAACCGCCATTGCCCGTCTCCGACGCTGCTCCTCTCCCCCTCCGTACTTAGCCTTGGCAAAAAAATCAACAGACTGTCTGATGATCTCAGCCATTGATTTATGATCGGCCACGGCCATTTTTTTCAGTATAGCCACCTGTTCTTCAGGCAACTGTATTTGTGTCCTTACCATATCTGCCTCCCGTAAGTGATTACACTTTGATGAAATATGATAACAATTATGCAGCAAGGTGTCAAGCTTATAAAAGGGACTGTCGAAGCCTGCAAAACTCCTCTACTCGTCATTCAGGCCTTCCCAGACATGCGAGTCTGTGTCGCAATGTCATTGGAGGGAGTGAAACGACCTCTGTAGGGAATGGTCGCGACCGTTCCCTACCTCTAACAGCTATCATTAAGATTGCCACATGCACTGCCGTGTATTCGCAATGACAAACGATGATTGCGACACAGTCTCGAAGGCCGGAATCTAGGAAATGCTTGATAATACTGGATACCGGCCTTCGCCAGTATGACATAATTGCTGGTTTTATATAGTTTTGCAAAGGTTTCAATCTTATCTGTCTTCATAAAATGAGCATGAGTTCCAATTTACGCCCGGCTGCTTCAGAATCCTTTAGAATATGCCATTCCGTCCAGAATTTTAAGATCTCCTACGGCCATGATTTTGACAAGCTCTTCAAATTTTACTTTTGGTTCCCAGCCGAGCTGTTTTTTGGCTTTGGCAGGGTTGCCTAACAGTTGCTCCACTTCGGCAGGACGGTAATAGCGTTCGTCCATCCGTACAATCACATCGCCAGTTGCCGCATTTTCGCCGATCTCTTTGACCCCCTCGCCTTCCCAGACCACTTGAATCCCAGTGTGGCTGAATGATTTTTCGATAAATTCGCGAACTGTGTGCATTTCACCGGTCGCCACAACATAATCGTCCGGCGTGTTTTGCTGGAGCATTATCCACATCATTTCCACGTAATCGGGGGCATAACCCCAGTCGCGCAAGGCATTGATGTTCCCCATGTAGAGGCATTTTTGAAGGCCGCGCGAGATGCGCGCGCCGGCTATGGTAATTTTACGCGTTACAAAGGTTTCACCGCGCCGGGGCGATTCGTGATTAAAGAGAATCCCGTTGCTGGCATGCAGATCGTAGGCCTCGCGATAGTTTTTGACGATCCAGAAGGCGTAAAGTTTTGCCACGCCATAAGGTGAACGAGGATAAAACGGTGTGGTCTCGGTCTGTGGCACCTCCAGCACCTTGCCATACAGCTCAGAGGTCGAAGCCTGATAAAAGCGCGCCGGCACACCGGTTTCCCGAATGGCGTCCAGCAGGCGAAGCGTTCCAATGCCGTCACTGCGTGACACCTCTCGGAAATTCTCCCGACTTCGCGCCAGCGGAGGATATGGGTGAAGGGTATTTCGTGAATCATGGCAAATTGCTGTGTCATTCATAGATATTTTATTCAGTTTCTTTCCCGCCGGGCAGGTCTCGCTTTGATACCGTAACTACATTTTCCATTAAACCGATACTTTCAAAGCCAGAGAACGGCGGCCAGAGATTCAGTTCCTTTGAATTCTGGATCTCCTGTAACGATTGTGGCCGAATATTCCACAGCCGCTGCCACGACGAATGCATCCGCGTAGGAGACTGGATGGCGAGCCTTCACATGGGCAGCGGCAAGAACTCGTTCTGTCGTGACATCAATCAGGCCGATGGGCAAACAAGATATATCTTTTACGCTTGCGTCGGCTTTCTCTTCCCCTATTTTGCGGGCTATAATGTAGTAGATTTCACCGAGACTGATAATCGATAGGAAGGCTGCAACCTGATTTGACGATGCCGCCTTTAAAATATTCCGAACTTCCACACCCGCAGGTTCCGCCTGGAAATACGCAAGCAGGGCATAACTATCGAGAATGTATTTTGGCTTTTTCACGGTCTCTTTCCTCTTTCCGGTCAGCCAGCAATTCCTCTGTCAGAGATTCACCCTTAGCCAGTTTGCCATAGAGCGCGTCCACAGGGTCGATGGCTTGCGGTGTAAGAACGATTTTGCCCTCTGCTTCAGTCACCACCATCTTCATGCCTGGTTTCAAGCCGATTTGCCTGCGAAATAAGGAAGGGATTACCACCCAACCCTTTGAAGAAACAGTAACAATTGCTGAATTTAAAGTGACCATAATAACCTCCAAGCGTTATACGCTTTCTGGAAAACAGTATAACACTTTTAGCAATCCGTCAAGGTCTAAAGCACATCCAATCTCTAGAGGAGATCTTGCACAACTAACCATGCTTTTCAAGATCAAAGATTTAAGTAATTAAGTAATTAAGATTTAAGCGAAGCCCGGCGAATGAGACTGTGT
>PLNU01000020.1 GCA_003142835.1 Syntrophaceae bacterium | reverse complement strand
ATATCAGCCCGGGCATCAAACAGAATAGACCGGCGGATGGAATCCGACCAGAAATCATAATGGGCGATGCGGCGCAGACTTGCCTCAACCCCGCCCAGCACCAGCGGTTGAGTATTTTTAAAATACTGACGGATGAGATTGCAATAGACAACCACGGCGCGATCGGGGCGGCGGTTATTTTTCCCTCCNNCCCCAGAACAGCCCCGGTTCTCCCAACCGGCGGATATCAATATCGCTATGAATATCGGGTTGGGCGATGATTCCCACTCGAAATCCCGCGTTTGTCAGAACCCGGCCAATTACGGAAACACCGATAAAGGGGCTGTCAATGTAAGCATCTCCGGTGACAAGAATTACATCAAGCTTATCCCAGTTTAATTTTTTTAATTCCGCGCTGGTTGTAGGAAGAAACATATTTTTTGACCACAAGGGCGCAATTGCGCAGGCATGAATTGAGATCTTTGAATAACTCCTCTATTCGTCATTCCGGCGAAAGCCGGAATCTAGGAAATACTCGATAATACTGGATTCCGGCTTTCGCCGGAATGACATAATTGCTGGTTTTATACAATTTTGCAAAGGTCTCGAATTAATATCAGCGGCAAGTATTTGTCAAGGTTGATTGCCGAAGGTTTAAAGTATATGGATTAGCTTCAATCCTAACGTTATTGCCGTAAGGAACAGCACTAAAGAAAAACGTCCCAGCAAGCGATGTGTTGTTCTCACAGCTAATTTGTTCTTGGCTTTAAATTGATAAAATCCCAGAAGCAAGGTAACGCCCGCAATAATAAATGCTGCCGAGCCTATAAATTGGTGAAGTCCGTTGATGTGCTTACCGCTTGTTCCGGAAACATAGATAACAGCCATGCTTATGCCGACTGACATTCCCAAAAGGCCAAATGAATTGAATGATTTATGAATTTTCAGCCAGTTGATCTGCTTGCGAAAAAAAATGACGGCGCTGACGCCAGCAATAATGCCCAGTGTTGCTATTGCCATCAATAGCATGTGCAGGAAAAAAACCATGCTTTAGAATCTCCCTATGGATATATATTGAGAGCTTTGCAAAACTCCTCTATTCGTCATTCCGGCGAAGGCCGGAATCTAGGAGATGCTTGATAATACTGGATACCGGCCTTCGCCGGTATGACATAATTGCTGGTTTTATATAGTTTTGCAAAGGTTTCATATTAGCACTACGAAACTGCAAAGATTAAAGTTTAAATTCCATTGACTGCCCAGCGGCAAAGCATTCCATCTTTTTGCCGCGCCGGCTTATTACCTCGCGGCAATCATTCACAATCGCGTCAATTCCGTCATCGAGTCTTTCCTGATTGTGATGAAATAACCCTAAACTTTTCACTCCTGCATCCAGCGCCAGATTCAGGGCGTCTTTGTAATCAGAATGTCCCCAACTGCGGGTTTTCTTATATTCTTCTTCATTGTATTCAGCATCGTGGATGAGCAAATCCGCGCCCCGCGAAAACTCAAGATAGTCCTGAAAATCAAGCCCGCCTTCATGCTTGTAACCCAACTCGTTGTCGGTGAGAAAAACAAAACATTTGCCGTCTTCCTCAAACTTGTAACCCGAACCCTGGTTAGGGTGGCTAAGAGCTATGGGCGTGATCACCATCGAACCAAGGGTATAGGATTCAACGCACATGTCTTGATATGATATATTTGCGTGGATGGCATCGAAATTTACCGGAAAATTAGGCGCCGCCATGACACGCGAAAGCATTTCTTTTATAGAAGACTGGGCAAACGGACAGCCCCAGATGTTCAAATTGGTTTTGTGTGAATAAATTGGTTTAAAAAAGGGAAAGCCCATAATGTGATCCCAATGGGCATGCGTTAATAAAAGAGTGAACTCATGCCGGCCGGCTGCAATTAGAGAATTGCCTGCCTCACGAATACCGGAACCGGCATCAACGATCAATATTCTATCATCATTTGTCCTGATTTCGAGACAAGTGGTGTTACCGCCGTAATGCAAATATTGTTTGCCCGAAACAGGTATAGAGCCTCTGGAGCCCCAGCAGCGAAGAATCATTTTCCACCTTGGGACGCATTCTAATATAGAATAAAGTTTTAATCAAGCATGATATAATGCCATATATTATACATGGGCGACGTATATATCAAACCGTTTGTCATGCCGGGCTTGATCCGGCATCCAGTGTTTTCCTGGATTCCGGCCTTCGCCGGAATGACAGTATACGCAATTCAATATGTCTCTGTGTATAACAAAAATAAATCCGAAAATATCGTCTGCCGACCTTGCTATTCGGGCTAAAAGTTCTTAAATTACTATAATACTATTTCGCTTTCAAAGGATAACGAGGCGGCAAGGAGAGGTCTCCGCAAGCGTATTGTACATACGTTGANNCAAAGAAAGCGAAATGGTATAAAATCCTTTTCACGGAGGTTTAACAGATGACAAGTATAAAAATAAAAGGGATGAGTTGTCAGCACTGTGTTATGGCTGCTACTAAAGCACTGAGCGCTCTGGATGGTGTAAAAGATGTCAAAATCGATTTAAAAACAGGCGTGGCGACTTATGAGGAAGTAAAAGCGGTTGATCCTCAGGCAGTTGCCGCGGCAATAAAAAAGGCGGGATACGAAGTTGTCTAATAAAGTTACAACCGGTTTAGATCAGGCAAAAATCACTATTTCCGTGGGCGCGATGACGTGCGCGGCCTGTGTAAGGCGCGTGGAAAATGCGCTAAATTCAGTTCCAGGTGTGCTGGATGCCAGCGTCAACCTGGCTACCGGCCGTGCCACAATTATTCATGGAGCAAGATGGGGTGGCATAGCGGCACTGGAGAAAGTTATAACCGAACAAGGTTATGANNGATCTGAAGTTAAAGGTAACCTGCGGCGCAATATTGAGCGTTATCATCTTTATAGGTTCAATGCAGCACTGGTTTGGTTTTCTGCAAATAATTCCCCGCCAGGTCATGCTTTGGGCCATGTTTATCTTAACTGCTCCCGCTGTTTTTTGGGTAGGCAGCCGTTTCTTCACAGGCGCGATTAAAGCCGCTTTGCAAAAAACATCCGATATGAACACTCTTGTTGCCGTGGGCGCTCTTGCCGCCTATGTTTATTCCGCCGCGGCAACTTTCTTCCCTCATTTTTTTATGACAGCAGGCTTTATGCCTCATGTTTATTATGATGGAGCGGCAATGATCGTCACTCTCATCCTGGTGGGCAGGCTTTTGGAGGCCAAAGCCAAAGGAAAAACTTCGACAGCAATAAAGAAGCTGATTGGTCTTAAGCCTAAAACGGCACATCTGATCAGGAAAGACGAAGAACTGGAAGTTGCCGTGGAAGAAGTGCAGATTGGTGATACCCTGCTTGTCAAACCCGGCGAAAGAATTCCCGTTGACGGAGTCATTTTATCCGGCCAATCCACAATTGACGAATCAATGTTGACCGGCGAGAGCATGCCGGTGGCCAAAGAAATCGGACAAAAGGTATTCGCCGCCACCATGAACAAAACCGGCAGTTTTACTTTCCGCGCGACAGGTGTGGGCGCCGAAACCGCTTTGGCGCAAATTATCCGCCTGGTCGAAGAGGCACAAGGCTCCAAGGCCCCTATCCAGCGTCTGGCCGACAGAGTTGCCTCTGTTTTTGTTCCCACAGTTTTTGTCATTGCTTTTGTTACATTTGCTATCTGGTATTTTCTCCCCGCGCAAAGCAATTTCAGCCGCGCTTTGATTAACTTCGTTTCCGTGCTGGTAATTGCCTGCCCTTGCGCTTTAGGGCTGGCCACTCCGACGGCAATCATGGTAGGCACCGGTCTGGGAGCGCAAAGCGGAATTTTAATTAAGGGCGGCGAAGCTCTGGAAAAAATACATAAACTTTCTGTTGTCATCTTCGATAAAACAGGCACACTTACCCGCGGTGAACCGGTAGTTACCGATCTGATCGCAGCCAAAGGGTTTGATAGCATCCAGGTTCTTGCTTATGCCGCGGCACTGGAGAAAAACTCGGAACACCCGCTGGCGCAGGCAATCTTGCAAAGGGCGCAAACTGATGGAATTGTAGTTGCTGCCGTGGAAAAATTTACGGTGGCTTCCGGCCTGGGAGCAAAGGCTTTACTCGAGAATAAATCATGTCTTATCGGCAATCGCTTTTTTATGAAAAGTGAAGGTGTTCCTATAGATGCTTTGGATGAACCAGCAGCTAAACTTGCCCGGGAAGGAAAAACTGTTGTGTATGCGACTTTAGAAAAGACGGCAATCGGTCTTATCGCTCTGGCCGATGTGCCGAAAAATTCGGCAAAACCAGCAATTGAAAGCTTAAAGCGCCGGAAATTGAAAGTGATGATGGTCACTGGTGATAATGCCGGTACGGCTAACGCTATTGCCGGTCAGCTGGGTATTGATCAGGTACTGGCGGATGTTCTTCCGGGTAACAAGGCTGATGAAATAAGAAAACTGCAAAAGGCGGGTGAAGTTGTCGCCATGGTTGGTGACGGGATCAATGACGCTCCGGCGCTGGCAGCAGCGGATGTCGGCATTGCCATTGGCGCGGGAACAGATGTGGCCATTGAAGCCAGTGATATAACTTTGATACGCGATGATTTGCTGGGAGTGCCTGAAGCCATCAGCCTGTCACAGGCCACAATGCGTGTGATCAAGCAGAATCTTTTCTGGGCTTTCTTCTACAATGTGATTGGAATACCTATAGCCGCGGGCGCTTTGTATCCTTTCTTCGGAATACTGCTTAATCCCGAATTTGCCGCAGCGGCCATGGCTTTGAGTTCAGTTTCGGTCGTCAGCAACTCTTTGCGCCTGAACAGGGTTTGGAAAAAACAGCAAGACCAAAGGTTGAAGACCGAAGGTTCAGAGGTAAGGGGTTAGAATGTAGGAACTGTTCCCCCGAACAGTCCGAATAATGAATGGTAAATGATCAAGACAGTTTTCCCGCCCCTGGTGGGCGGAAATTAAAGGGCGGGGGATTTAATGAAAAGTGCATCACCCTCCTTTTAGTTTCCTCACTCTTTCCCAAAAAGATATTTGAATATTAGGAATAAGCAATCAAGTGTTTGTATTACATCTACAACTGTTCAGGTTCACTATCTGATGAAAAGCGAGAATAACCGATTGTAATCTTCAAGATAACCTTGTCAGCAATAAGATATTCATAGATCTCCAAAAAATCATTGATAATCCTGTTACTGACCTTTATTCTTACAGCCGTTGTAGCGTCCTTCCCCCATCTCGGATTTCCTCAACGTCATAGTCATGATTTCCAGAAATCGAGGTAGATATATTCATTATAAAATCTTGATGCTCATTCCTGATAACGACTAAAGATTCTCATGAAAGCGGGTTCGGTTTGGGGGGCAGGTCACTCAATACTTTCCACCAATGTAATTACTCAAGTGCTCTATCAGTATATCCTTCTGGGATATGGTGGATTTCACCACATCGCCGATGGATATGAGTCCGACATATTGATCGCCATCAAAAACAGGCACGTGTCTTATCCGTTTCCCTGTAATTAGAACCATACAATCTTCAACAGGGGTATCAGGCTTGACAGCATACATTTTCTCCGAAGGGGTCATAATCTCCTCTACAAGTGTTTTGCGGGAGGATTTCCCTTTCAGAATCACCTTTCTCGCGTAGTCCCTTTCAGTAATAATTCCAACTACTTTATCTTTTTTATCCATAACCATTAATGCCCCGATCTCTTTCTCATCCATGATCTTCAAGGCATCAAATACCGTTGACTTTGGTGAAATAGACCACACCTCTTTTGTTTTACTTTTTAGAAGATCTCTTACCCTCTGCATAGCTGATTTCCTCCTTATGAATTTAGGGAATTTTAATCCACTATAATTGTGGTGGTTCTGACCTGCCCGCGATACTTGTACCACATGTTAAGTTAGGATTCAGCATTTTTTTGATTATTTCCGATTGANNTGAATTGGGAAAATAAGAAAAACAATATTACAGGAAAAGATAAATTAACACACAAATGAGTGCTATTATTCTTTTTCAAATTTTGATTTATCCGCGCCACAGACAGGACATGTCCAGGATGGAGGTAAATCTTCAAATTTTGTTCCAAGGGCAATGCCGTTATCCGGATCGCCCTTGACCGGGTCATAAACATAGCCGCAAACGCTGCAAACGTAGCAGGCACCGGCCGGGGAAGCTGCCGCTGGTTCATCTTTCATATAAGTAGGAGCAGTTTTCGGTGATTTACCGCCCTTAACCTGCTGATAATAGGCGTAAGTCATGGGCTCTTCATTGCTGATTAAATCACCATCAACAATATTGCCGACAAAGATAGTATGCGTGCCGCAATCTAATTCTTTTTCCAATTCTACTTCGATATAGGCAACTGTATTTTCCAAAACGATGGGCACTTGAGTTGTTCCTGTTTTTGTCTTTACGTTTTGCAGTTTATTGACATCGCGCCCGCTTTTAAAGCCGAAAAGGCCGATGAAGTTCATTGACGCCGACTGAGCCAGAATGGAAACAACAAATTTGCGGCTGAGTTTAATTAANNCTTTGTTCATTATTATTCTCCTCATGGAAGTTGTTCAGTCGGGCACTCCTATAATATAATTTTTCCGCCAGCGCCATTTAAATTTACCGGCTTCTTTGCCGGTCAAAAAATGCTATTTTCTCACTTATCTAATGTTTTCTACTGCTTCCCTGCTGATAACAGCATTTTCCCCCATACACTTTTCTTTTGACAAAAGATAATTTCTCTTATAGTTTAAATGCAATAAACTTCAAATCCGGGGGGATCATTCTGTTATTGAGCCAATTATTCTCATTTCTCCCCGGAAAAAAAATTAACGAAAGTGAAAAAAACAATTATGAAATATCAAGAATTCATGGAGCGCGACCATTTTAAATTTGAAGAACTTATGGCCTTCGCTTACGGAACGCTGGTAACCGATCCTCCGGCGGATTTTGACGCAAGACTTCCCGCCCCTCCCTTCCTGATGCTCGATCGTATCCTCTCCATCGAGAGCAAAGGCAACCAGGGGAAAATAATCGCTGAGCAGAATATTCGTATGGATGCCTGGTATTTTCAATGCCATATGCCGGGCGACCCTGTACAGCCGGGCTGCCTGTGTGTGGATGCCATCTGGCAGTTGCTTGGCTTTTACTGCATCTGGCGCGGCGCGTTAGGTTCGGGACGCGCTCTTGGCTGCTCGGAGATTTCCTTTAATGGCCAGATTCGCCCGTACAATAAGTGCGCTCGTTATGAAGTTGACGTCCGGCGATATTCGCGTCTGAAAGATTCCGGCGCAACGGTTGTAATTGGTGACGGCCGCATTTATATCGATGATGAGTTGATTGCCACCATCGCACAAGCCAGAACAGGAGTTTTCAGGGATATCGCTTATCGTGATTATCCGCTGCGGTCGCAAAATTCCGTCGGCGGTATAATGCAAAGATAATATATAAAATCTGGATGCCTTTGAGTACGCGATCATATTATGGATAATCATTTTCTCGTTTTTATTTTGGCCCTGTCGATAACAGCAATCGTAAGCTTTATTTACGCGATGTGGCGCGGCCGCAGGGATGAGCAAAAATTAATCAGTATTATCCACGGCTCCCCTATTCCCACTTTCGTGTTATCCAAAGATCATAAAATAATATACTGGAACAGAGCTCTGCAGGCGCTGAGCAACATCAGGCCCAGCCAAATCATCGGCACTAATCAGCAATGGCGCGCATTTTATGCAACACAGCGTCCCTGCCTGGCTGATCTGATTCTTGATGGCAAAACCAGTCAAATTGTCGAGTTATACTCCGGAAAGTGGAGTAAATCAAAACTGCTGGAAGATGCTTATGAAGTGACGGAATTTTTTCCTGATATGGGCGAGAAGGGAATATGGTTTCGTATCACTTCGGCAGGACTTAGAGATTCCAGCGGAAATTTATTCGGCGCTATGGAGACACTGGAAGATATTACCGAACAAAAAATGGCGCAGGATGAGCTTCTCCAGCGAACCAAACTGGAATCATTGGGCACATTNNTGATGAAGATAAAATCATGGAGGATGGTCTGGCGGTGGCGGAACGGGCTGGTTTGCAAGCCAAAGAACTGGCTCACCGGCTGAGTACATTTGCTCAGGGTGGTTATCCGGTTCGCAAACTGGAAAATATGGGGCCTATTTTGAGAGAGGCTGCGGAAAACGTTTTTAAAGGTTCCAATGTCACCTGTAATATTTCCATAGCCGAAGAACTTTGGCCTTGCGAAGTTGATGCGGCCCAGATCAGGCAGGTGGCAGAAAATGTTTTGAATAATGCCAAAGAGGCCATGCCCGATGGCGGCATTGTGGAGCTTANNGAAAATCTTTCCCGGATATTTGATCCTTATTTTACGACAAAAAAGAAGAAGGAACGCGGTGGCATCGGCCTGGGGCTGGCCATCAGCGATTCCATCATCAAATACCATAATGGCTTGATTTCGGTCGAATCCATTGTTAATTCCGGAACCACCTTTTCCATCTATCTGGCCGCGACACTGAAAAACGGCAAATGATCCCTTTTGAATTGGAATTAGGATGCGTGATCTCCGTCTTTCTTTACTGTATTCAGCAGCTCTTCAATTCTCCACAGACGTTCCTGGAATGTGGCAATACCGAGGGCCGACTCCCTCGGGTGCAACTGTTCGATCTCCGCGAGCCGGGAGCGTAATTGCAGGACAATTTCTTCGGCCAATCCCAAAAAAAGAGCGCGTTCAAATTTTGTCATTGCTCTGCTACCACCATTAACTATTGCTATTGCTTCATTCCCTGTTCGCGGGTTGACTTCCAGGCAATGAAGGCCTTCTTAACCGATTCCGCGGCAATTTCAATGCTGACATTCTTTGTATTGATCATTATGTCATAATGCTTGGGATCGTTAATATCTTCATTAAAATATTTCCGGATAAAGGCAATTTGATCCGCTTCGTACTTCATAACATAAGCCAGTGCCTCCTCATGGGATATACGACGATCGCGCATGGCTTTATCCACCCGCATTTCCTGGGGAGCGATGATCCTTACCCGAAAAGCCTCATCTTTGAGGATGAAACTGCCACCGCGGCCAATCATGATCATGTTGCCATGCTTCGCGTTGGCGTGCATCACCAGAGATAAATGACGCAGATACTCGTTAGGCCAGATGTGGCGGGCGGCAAAAAAGGAACTGATGACGCTGTCGAGGAAGGAAATACTTTTTTCATCCAGGGATTTGATTACCTTATCGCTCATATGCGCGCTTTCGGCAACCTTATGAATCAATTCGCTGCCCACCAGAATCATGTTAAGCTGTGTAGCCACAATCCTGCCGACCCAACCGCCTCCGGCGCCGGCCTCACTCGAAAGGGTGATTACATGACCTGGCTGTTCTTTTTTCTCCTTTTGCCATCGTTCAACCTGATCTTCGACCAGTTTATCGACATCCTTATCCCGCAGCTTGATATCTCTTGTATAGTCCGGACAATTGACATCAAACAGGGCATTTGTCTTGACCCGGTAACGCTTTGTGCAGTTCTCGCGCCAAGCACAAATGACACAGATTCTTTTGTCCGAGCCCGTAGTCATAAAAAACCTCCCTTTTTTGATAAAACACTAACTTGCCTCTTTCTGCAAAGCCTCAAAACCAGCCACAATATCGAGGAGCTCTTCTGTAATGGTCATCTGGCGCGTGCGGTGAAACTGGACATGAAGATCTTGAAGTTGCTCTTCAATATTCTTCTCGGCATTCTGCATCGAGGCCAGACGGCTGGCATTTTCGCTGGCCAGGGATTCGGCAAAGGCGCGATAAAGGGAAACGAAGAGATATTCCCTAATCAGCGAAGAGAAAATCAAATCACCATCCATCCTGAAGATGGGCAATGATTTGGAATCCCATTTCTTTCTGGCTATTTCTTTGAGCCATTCTCTATTGACTGGAAGGAGTTGAACCATGTGGGCGCGATAGGTTGCCCCCGATAAATACTTGTTGTAAAAAAGGAGAAAATGGTCGACCTGATGGCGGAAATGCCATTCATCAATGATCATGATAATCTCCTGAACCAGCGGGGTGATTCCGGCCGTGGAACTCGGCGTTGTCAAAACCTCATTGATTGGTTGTCCCGCATCCTCAACATAATCGGCCACACGGGCTCCGACAGACAGGACCATCCGGTTCTCCTTCTTGACACCCATGGTTTTCATATGTTCCAGAGCAAAAACAGAGATCTGCTCGTTCAACTGGCCGCATAGCCCCTGATCGGAGCCGAAGACAATGGCGCCAAGACGCTTCACCGCAGCGGTCTTCGTCTGTGTCGCTCCTCCCATCCGTTCCTTGAGGACTATCTGCAGACCCATCTCCACCGTCCTGTTGTAGTCCGTCAAAGATTCAACAGCCCGCTGGTACTGCCGGATACTGACCGCCGCCAGCGCCTTCATGGTCTTGACAACGGACAGGAGATCTCCGGCGCTCTTCAACCTTCTCTTCAGGGACTCAGTAGTCTGCATTTGTTTCCTCTACGATTTCAAAGGGCGCGACCGCAACTTTGACCTTGTTCAGAATGCTGTCCCGATCGGTAATTTCCAGTTTAGCTCCCGATTCAATCCGTCCGCACAGTTCCGGCAGTTGCTCGTTCACCGCACGGAGGACATGGCCCTCCACCTCCCGCACCTTCTCCGTCGGGACATTGTCCAGAGCCCCTCCCGTCACGGAAATGAGAGAGGCAATCTGCTCGGAGGCGCGCAGGGGCTTATATTGACCCTGTTTCAGGATTTCCCGGACTCGCCACCCACGCTCCAGAACCCTGCGGGTACTCTCGTCGAGACGCGTCCCGAAACGCGAGAATGATTCCAGTTCCTCAAATTGCGAGTAGGAAAGACGCAGATCACCGGCCACGGAACGGTAGGCCGACAATTGCGTTTTTCCACCCACGCGGGAAACGGACTTTCCCACATCGACAGCCGGCAATATTCCCTTGTTGAAGAGAACCGGCGAAAGATAAATTTGTCCGTCCGTAATGGAAATCAGGTTCGTGGGAATGTAGGACGACATATCCTGCGCCTCTGTCTCGGTAATCGGCAATGAGGTCAATGATCCGCCGCCCAGTTCGGGACGCAAATGAGTTGACCGTTCCAGCAGTCGGGAATGGATATAGAAGATGTCGCCGGGAAAGGCCTCACGCCCCGGAGGCCGCCGCAGCAGCAGAGAAACCTCACGGTAAGCGCGGGCATGCGATGTAAGATCATCATAGATTATGAGAACATCACGTCCCTGCTCCATGAAATACTCTCCCATCGTTGTTGCCGCATAGGGAGCGACAAACTGCAAGCCGGGGGTATCTTCACCCGTGGCCACGACAACAATGCAGGAACCCATGACGCCATAATTACGCAGCTCGGCGATGACCTTGGCCACATCGGAGCTCTTTTTGCCGACCGCGCAATAAATAGAAATGATTCCCGTATCCTTCTGATTGATGATTGTATCGACGGCAATAGCCGTTTTCCCCGTTTGACGGTCGCCTAAGATGAGTTCCCGCTGCCCCCGGCCAATGGGAATGAGGGCGTCAATGACTTTGATTCCAGTTTGCAGCGGCACAGTAACCGGGGCACGATCCATGACCGCCGGCGCCGGCCGTTCCACGGGAAGACGTTTGACCGAAGTTATCTCTCCCAGACCGTCCAGAGGACGTCCCATGGGATCAACTACGCGGCCAAGGAGGCCTTCCCCGACAGGAACGTCGAGGACGCGCTCCGTGCGGTGGACTTCCGTTCCCACCTGGACGTCTTCACTGGGATCCAGAAGAATCACGCCAATCTCCTCCGGATCGATGTTAAACACGAGTCCCATTAAATTTCCGGCAAAACGGACCATTTCTTCCGCACGGATATTGGGCAGGCCGCTGACTCTGGCGATATCCCGACCCACAAACTCGACCGAGCCAATTTCGTGTTGTCTCAGTTCGGCTTTCTGGCTAGCCAGCACCTGATCCATCGTTGCAAATGTACCATTGAGAAATGCTTTCATTTCCCGAGCGTCACTAATATTTTCGTTCATCCAATTCCTCCCGGCGGGCGACCATCCGGTCACACCTGAAACCGTCATTTAGTGTAAAGCAAGTGGCGTCAGGATACTCCCTGCGCCTCCCGCTGTAAGGTCTCCGTCAGATTCTCCACGAGTGTCTCCAGATAATCGTTGAGGCTCCACGCGATCTTGTGGCCATTGACGCGCAATTCGATGCCGGAGACAATTTCCGGTTCCATCATGTAGCGGATGGTGAAACCGTTGGTGATCTGCTTCTTCAGTGCGGATTCGATTTGTCTCCTCATCTCGTCGGACACACCGAATGCGCTCTGGACAACCACCCGGTTGCCCCCGCTGCTGATAGCCTTGCGGATCTCCTCGCTTTTGACCTTATCCAATTCCCGGATGCGGCGGATAAAGACATCCACAATCCGCTGTTCAAGGTCCGCATCCGCCAGATCCGTCAATGCCCGGCGGGCGGTCGCGTAGATCTGCTGGCTGGCTCGCCGGCGGAGGTCTTGGAAAAACGCCTCCTGCTCCCTGATGAGCATATCCTGCCAGCGCACTTTGATCAGTTCAACATCCGCCCGTACCTTCTCTATCAGTTCTTTTCGTTTGGCTTCGGCCGCCTGACTTGCCTCGTTGAGCATCTGTTCCGATTTCTCGTTGAAAAACTGGTTCTTCCTGTCATAGGTCTCGACCACCTCTTTCGCCTTGCTTCTCATGTCTTCGGCCTCATCGAAGCGCGCGACCATCTTTGCCTCCCGCGCATCCATCGCCTGAATGATCCGCCCATAAAGAAAGCGTTTCAAGAGATAGACAAGCAAAAGGAAATTGAAGATTTGGCAAAACAAAACAAACCAGTCGATATGCATGGATCATCCCCCTGCCTTTACAAAGTAACCCCAGAAAGGATTCGCAAAGATCACAATCATGGAAATGACGAAGCAGTAAATCGCGATGGATTCGATCATGGCGAGCCCCACAAACAGGGTTCGAGTCAAAGAATTTCGCTCATCGGGTTGCTGGGCAATAGCGGCAAGGGCCTGCTGGATTGCTCGCCCCTGTCCCAGGGCCGGTCCGATTGAACCGATCGCCATCGTTAAACCCGCTGCAATAATTGAAGCCACCGCAACTAAACTTAAACTGTCCATAAAAAACTCCTCCTTTTATAAAAGTTTATTAGGCTGGTATGCCTTCACTTTTTACCTCTAGATGGAACTCCTCCTCGGCGCCGAGCGCTGAGGCTATATAGACCATGGAAAGTATGGCAAAAATATACGCCTGGATCACCCCAATCAAAAGCCCCAGTGCCTGCATAATGACAGGGAACACCAGAGGCGTGACAGAAAGAAGAATTCCGATAACCTTCTCATGACTCATGATATTACCGAACAATCGAACCGTGAGGGCGAGCGTCCGAGATATTTCTCCCATGATGTGGAACGGGAAGAAGATGAAATTGGGCTGGAAATATTCCTTCAGATAGTGCAGCAGGCCGTTGCGCGAGATGCCGTACATGGGAACGGCAATAAATACACAGATGGCCAGCGCCGCCGTTGTCATGAGCGATGCAGTAGGTGGGACATATCCGGGAACAATAGCCAGAACATTGGAGAGACAGATAAAAAGGAACAGGGTGCCAATTAAAGGGATGTAGTCATCAGCGCCCTTCTTGGTCATCTCCTGGATCTCGCTCCGGATGGTGGAGATCACGACTTCGAGGAGATGCTGCCACCGGGAAGTATTGATATCCGTGGAAAGATTGCGCGTTATCAGCCAGGAACCGCCTACCAGAATTGCCATAACCAGCCATGTATAGATAATGGTTACATTGATAGTGATAAAGCCCCAACTCCAGAGAATGACCTGATCCGGGCTGATTTGATTAACGGCTACGATTTCCATTTGAACTCCTAAATAGGCTGTTGAAAAATATCAATACACCTTAAACCGCTTTATCCACTCCCAGGCGTCGTGTGAGAATCATCCTCATTAAAATGAAACCAAGAAGCGCCATAACCAGCCTTTCCCAATGTCCACTCATCACAAAATAAAATCCCGGCAACACCACCACCATGCGCACAACAAAGCTTCCTAACATCAGGCGCAAGGGACGTGGCGCATCCGGAAGTTTGCGCACCGTCCGCCAGAGAGCGATAAAATAAAACGCTCCCAAAACCAGCCCTGCCGCAAACGCCACGGAAAGAAGGGCAACAGTTACAATGTTTAATTCATTATTCATCATCTTCAATAATCTTGCTGCGGACTTTCCTTACCCAATATGCCGCGTTAATGCACCCCAACACCACACCGATAATCAGAAACATCAACGCCCAGGAATAACGGCTCGGCCAGGTCCGGTCGATCCAGAGACCAACGGCGATACCGATGAGGGTAGGAATGGCTACAGACCAGCCGACAATTCCGAACATACCCAAACCGAACCAAACCGTTTCGTCCTTATGCCGGATACTCTTCAGCCGCAGTAATTCTCTTTTGGCTACTTTATCCGCGAAACGATCGGCAATATCTTTGCGCCTTTGACTTGATGTCCGTCTTATTTCAACCATGTTCAAACCTCATTTTTACTCGCTTTTGGTGCTGCGTTGTAAAAGTCCCAAGTGTAGGGAACGGTTTCAAACCGTTCCCTACTTGAGATCCACAAAACGTCTAATAAGACTGGCCTCCAGTTTAGCTGAAGCGGAACGAACCATCTTTTCGCGCTCATCCAATATGTCATATTGCTGCACAACAACCTGTTTTAATTTCCCCAAATCCGGGGCGCGTACGGCATTGCGCGTGGATACAAGAACATCCGCCCCTTTTTTCACCAGCGTCCCCACGTCCATTGCCAATACTTCCTGACCCCCTTCTGCCCGCTCATAAGTAAAAAGTCCCGGTGCCAGTGTTGCCACAAAATCAATGTGATTAGGCATCAGGCAGAAGGAACCGTTTTCCGCCTCGGCGACAATCTTCTTTACTTCCTGCTCTATTAATATTTCTGCCGGTAGCAAAATCTTAAGCATCATTTTTGATTTTAGCCTCGTCTATTGTTCCAATCATATAGAGGGCGCGTTCCGGATATTCAGCAAATTCGTCATTGAGTATCCTTTCACAGCCGATCAAAGTTTCCTCACGGGAGACCATTTTTCCCGCGGTACCCGTAAATTGTTCAGTGACAAAAAACGGCTGTGTAAAAAACCTCTCCAGCCTGCGCGCCCTGTATACCGTGCGCTGATCCTCGCGGGAAAGTTCGGAAATACCGAGCATGGCGATAATATCTTTGAGGTCTTCATAAACCGCCAGCGTCTTGCGAATTTCCTGGGCAATTTTGTAATGGCGCTCACCGGCGATACTCGGCATCATCATCTTCGAACTGGACTGAAGAAGGTCAATGGCCGGATAAAGTCCTTCACTCGCCCGCTTGCGTGAGAGAGCGATGGTCGCCGAGAGGTGACCAAAGGTATGGACCGCCGAAGGATCGGTAAAATCGTCTGCCGGTACATAGACAGCCTGAATAGAGGTAATGGCGCCTGTTTTTGTGTTACAGATCCGCTCTTCGAGTTCGGCCAGTTCCGTGGCCAGGGTCGGCTGATACCCCAGACGCGAGGGAAGCTGTCCTAAAAGACCGGATACTTCCATGCCTGCCTGAATAAAGCGGAAGATGTTATCGATCATGAGCAGAACGTCCTGTTTGGAGTCGTCACGAAAATACTCTGCCATGGTCAGGGCGGCATGGCCGACTCGGAAACGGGCGCCTGGTGGTTCGTTCATCTGTCCGAAGACCATTACCGTATTGCCCAGAACCCCACTTTCCTCCATCTCCCGGTAGAGCTCTTCCCCCTCACGGCAACGCTCGCCGATCCCGCAGAAGATACTCATCCCTTCATGATGGCTGACGGTATTGTGGATCATTTCCGTAATCAAGACCGTCTTGCCGACACCGGCCCCGCCGAACAGCCCTGCCTTCCCGCCCCGTTCCAGGGGCGCCAGGACATCGATGGCCTTGATCCCCGTCTCAAAGATCTCCGACACGGTGGACTGGTCCATCAGGGGGATCGGTTTGCGGTGGATGGAGCGCAATTCCCCGCCTTCGATGGGCCCCTTCTTGTCGATGGTCTGTCCGAAGACATTGAAGACCCTGCCTAAAAGTTCTTTGCCTACAGGAACTTCAAAGGGTTTGCCCGTATCGGTAACCGCTGAACCTCTGGCCAGACCCTGGGTTGGGGTCAGGGCAACGCACCTGACAGTATTGTTGTCGAGCTGGGTAAAAACCTCGATGATCACCTGCCCGTTATCACCAGCCTTAAGAACATTACGGATCGAAGGCGCCACCGGAAAGTGGACATCAACGACACTGCTGCGAACGGACAGAACTTTTCCTGTATTGACTTGCTCACGCTCCACGTTCATCTCCTCTTGTTATTGAACTTATATTTAAATAGTGGCCTTATACAGATCTTCTATTTTTTTAATGCCGTCCATAAGCCAGCCCACAACACCGCCTATTACTACAAACATTAAAGCCCGGATAATATCATCTACGAATGGCACGGCTTTCAGGAAAAGTGCGTGGCTGGTTAAAATCAGAACACCGAGAAAAATAGCTGCGAAAATGCCTTTTTTACCCCACCAGATAGAGGCCAGAATAATTGGAATGTAGAAGAGGTGAGTGAAAATTGTCCCTGTCGCCAGGGATACATGATAATAATAAGTTAAAATACAGGCTCCTAAAAGAAGGATGCCCATCAGTCCGCTTTTATAGATACTTTTTATACCACCAATAGGCGTGTTCATCATCATCGTCTTGATAGAACCAAGCTTTTTATCAACGTCATCATTGATCAACTCCTGGTATTTTTCTATGACCTGGTAGGACACATAATCGTACATGAGAATCGTTCGATTCAGACTTTCCACCGCCTGCTGCTTTTCTAAAGCCGTAACAAAAACCCCCTGAAACTCTGCGTAAAGCCAGAGATTCCTTCTCAAGAGTATCAGCGCATAAANNACCCCGCGCTCAATCACCCTGTCCAGCGGTAGTAAGCTATAAGATGGTGTTCGATTATGCTTCATCACATCTGTTGCCCATTGTTTGGCAATATTCTCGGCCTTGAGCTCTATTAGATCAATAAGTTTTGCGGCGTAAGCTTGCATATGTCCTTCCTTTCATAGTACCGGGCAGAAGAAAAATCAGCCCTTGATTAAAACCACAAACGCCAACTACTTTTTATTCTTTCTGGCAAACTCCAGATTCATTAATTCCCAATATTTTTCGGTAAAGGCATACATGATATAATCAAACATAAGAATAGTGCGTGTTTGGCTATCCATAGCCTGATGCTGCTCAATGATAGTGATAAAAATTACCTGAAATTCAGCGTAGAGCCAGATATGACGGCGCATGAGAACAATGGCATAAAGTGCTTCATGGAGGGGAACCTTCTCCTTAAATCTCGCCTCAGCGAATTTCCCCATAAATTTCTGTATGGCCGTGAAGGGGTCTTTATCTGTATAGACGCGGCTTAATTTCTGATAAAATTCTACAGCCTGAGGAATGATTTTATCCTGGTCACTGTTATGATAATAAGGGGTTTTGGGATTTTTAACCACGTCCTTCGCCCATTGTTTGGCAATAGACGCCGAACTGTTTTCCATCAGATCGAGTAACTTTAATGATGCCAGCATACGCCACTCCTTTTCTTAAAAAAGAAGACCGGCTTTCAGCCAAATTATTTATTATACTCTCACTACTTAATATCCAGATCTGCTTTGAACTCAGAATCTCTTTGAATCTTTTCAGAGCAACAGATGTGCCAACCCTCTGAAATCACCGCTGGTGCTTGTTTTTGTTGATTTATAAGAAATTGTATGGATGGAATTACCGGGAAAAAGGTGATCTTTATGTCACCCCTTTGAGGTTACCTGTACTGCGAAATAGCTACTTTAGTGAGTATATACAGACTACTGAGGATGGCGACGTTTTTGTCGCGGGGAACGACCTTAACGTCGTCTATCAGTCTCATCCAGAGTATTACGTGACAATCCAAACTAAGCTACTTGATAAATCACCGGACGATAATGTGGCTTTGGGATGGGTTTTTTATTTGCATGTGCTGTCGCAAGCCAGGCTTTTTTTGCTTTTAAAACCTCTGAAAGAGCTTCGTCCGGAGTTTCGCCAAAGGCAGAACAGTGACGCAGGTCAGGAATATCGGCAATATAACCATCATCATCATCACTGTAAAAAATATTAATATGATAATCTTTCATTATTGATCTGCCATCGGTAGCTTCTGCGAATCGAATATTTTTAGAACCATATAGAATCTTTTCGAGTAGTTTTCGTTTTCTCATTACCCTCTTTATAATATCTTAATAACTTTTATTAGAATGTATCAGAAATGAATAATTTTATCATCATTTTTCAGCCCAACGCCATCATTGAGCCGCGGGTCACGAGTCGCGCCCGGATGGTTGTTGGACGTCCTGTTTCTTCGCCGGTTTTCTATTTCCGAATTGTNNTGATGTCGTAGTTGATGATGAAATCCAGTTCTTCATGCGTGAACAAATAATGAACTCTTAAGTAACTATCAATATGATCACAAATCGTCTCCATGCTCAAAGGGCGGTTCCTTTGCTCCGATCCAACCGGAACGCAATTCAACTGGTAGATTACTTTGGTCATTCACATACAACCTGCCTGTCTGAACAAATGCTTCCGCATATTTCAGCGTGTTGCGAATCTTTTCAACTACCCTTGTATCTTCGCTATCGCTGAAGAGCGCACGGGTTCCTTTCTCGACAATGAGATTCCAGCGCCAATTCAGGGTTCTAAGACGTTTTGTCGTTCCGTCTTTGAATGGAACGAGATACTCAAAAAGAAGGTCGTTCAGAATCGGGTAATCGTCTTTGTCAATAGTCTCGAAAACTGTGGGGAATCTTTCCATAACTGAGGTGTCTATCGCTGCTCCTATCCAGTTCTGACAACGCTCGAGTTCATATGCCTTCGCCAAAGCTTTACCAAGGAAAACATTGAGGTTCGGGTTTGCGTAAAGCTCGCCGTACGCTATTCCACCACGAAGAGGCATGCCGAATGCTATGAAGTTCTGTGAAAGCCGCCATGCATAGACAATAAGCTTCATGCAGCTCATAATGTCCTCGTCATGAGAGACCAAAATGATTGAATCTGAGAAGACGTATTGCGCGCACCACGGCACATTGTTTGGGTGGTCTTTAAATAACGTGGGAGTCTTCCCTTTTGAATCAAACGGACGGTTTATGAATTGTGATTCAAGTATTCGCCTCTCGTAACAATTGGCGAGTTCGAGAAGAGGGGTTTCGTATAATTTGGCTCTAAACCCGAGAATATCTAGAAAGGCCACTGTTCTCAGGGGTATGTGGGGTGGCGTCATCGTCAGCATTCACCTTCCACGATTTTGATTTCCTCTTCCGTCAGGCCGTACAATTCATACACCAGGCGGTCGATCTCCGCGTCGGTGGTCNNCATCTTATTAACCAGTACTACCAGTCTGTCATGCAACGTTTTTTCGGCGGGCGTGGAGAAGTCAATTGTTCGAATCGGCAAGCGCTCTATATATTGTCGATTCAAGGCAAGGTAGCCGCCCCGGAAAGATGTGCTATTAGCCCGGATGACAGCACTCAATAGCTTCGAGTTGAGGATGCCTAGTAGATACAAAATGGAAGATTCAACACCTTCATTAGGGACTATTCCGTAACCGCCGCCTCCACCTCCGCCGCTTCCGACAAAATAATAACGGCCTTCGAAATCGGCTGCAAAGCAACTTCCTTTTGCGAGTGAAGGCACAATGATTTTTGGAGTGCAAAATCGAGTATGATTTTTCTTGTAAACATACCCATACCATTCATGGCCCATCTTTCCCTTATTTCTTTTGGCAAGTCTTACTTGGTTGGCTTCCAAATAGGCCCATGATAACGGGTAACGACGTTTATAGTCCTTTGGATCAATCAACACTGACTTCTCATCACGGGTTTCGTAGGGGAATAGTAGTCTTTTTGTCACATCGGATAGACAGTATCGGCGAATGTTAAGTGAGCCCTTCAAGAAAGGTTTCAGGTGTTCATTCTCAAACCAGTATTCTTTCTCCATAGCCTTCGACCAACAAAGGATGCGATCGCCTTTTGTTGAGATTTCTTCCACGATGAATACATCATCCGCATCGGTCTGTAAACCCACGAAGAGATGCGATATTTCACCAAGCGTCACGGACATTTTAGCGAGTTTCTCGAACATTGCGTCGTTCCCTGCAGAAAAATTCCATTCCGACACAGTGATATACTTTGATTTGATCGGCCTTTCGGTTGCTTCCCCGCTCGCGCGCCAAGCGATCAGATCGTTAACTTTGGCAAAGCTACATTCATCGGTCAGCGACTTATCGAGGAACAAGAGGCAGGTATACGTCGTCGCGCCATCAAACACCTGTTGGTCGCCAAAGTGGACGACATGCGAGAGATGCTTGCCATCGGCAATCAGCCCGCGTAGTGCCTCGCCATATTGAGCATTGAAAAATTTGTGCGGCAAGATGTAGCCGAGTCTTCCAGCGGGATTCAGCAGGCTCAATGCGTGTTCAACAAAGACAACATAGATGTCGTAGTTTCCTTTCGCGGCAGCGGCGTAGTGTTCCTTCAGGTAGTTTACTGCTTCGGGGTCGGTTTCTTTCAACGTCTGGATGCGGATATACGGCGGATTGCCAATGATGGCGTCGAAGCCACCGGATTTCATGGCATCCGGAAACTGCGCGGGCCAGTCAAAGGCCTTCACGCGAACGAGGTCTTCGGGAACCATAGAAAAGTCGGAGGCTATAAGTGAGTTTCCGCACTTTATATTGTCCGATAGGTTCGGCAGGGCACGCTCATGGAAAAGCTCCATCTGCCGGGAGAGGGTGATATCGTTTTCGCCTTCGAGGGCCTTCAACAGCAATGATAACTTGGTGGTTTCAACGGCTTGCCGGTCGATGTCAACGCCGTAGATGTGGGTGGTGAGGATGCGTTTGCGTTCGGCGATAGTGAGATGGGTTTCACCTTTGGCGTTCTGATAGACGGCCTTAGCGTTTTTGCGGGAAGGGTTAGCTTGATGCCATTTCAAGCAATGGTCCAGCAGGTACTGATAGGCGCCGAGGAGGAAGGAGCCGCTGCCGCAGGCCATGTCGAGTACGCGGAAAGGTGGCGTGGTTTTGCTGCCAGCGAGATCGGCAGGGCTTTTGCCTGCAATCTGTTTGCCGATGGTGTTATGGACAATGTAGTTCACGATATAGGCGGGGGTGTAGTAAACGCCACCGGCCTTGCGGACTTCGGGTTTTTCTTCGACCTTGGCCTGATGCCCGGCGGTCAGGCGAATGACCTTGCCCAAAAAGCGTTCGTAGACCGTGCCCAGGATTTCCACTGGCAAAACGCCAAAGTGGTATGGACAACCGTGCTCGAAATAGAGGCTTTGGAGAATGGGCTTGAGGGCATTGTCGTCCACGGCCAGACACGGCGTGAGCGTGTCCGGCGCATCAGAGACACCGGGTTCTTTCTGGAAGTGGAACAGGCCGGAGTTGTATTTCGAATCGGCCTTACGGCACAATCCGCTCATAAAACGGGCGTAGATGTCCGGCTGCGCGCAGAGTTTGAGTAGTTGCCCGTAAGACTCCAGTCCGCGATCCTCGGCCATGCGCAGGAAGATGATCCTGTCAATGATACATTGAACGGCGGCGTTGAGGTCGTCTGCCGATAAATCGCTGTTGCGTAGGGCGAGGTTTCGTGCCAGTACATCGCGCCAGCCTTCGATATCTTTCAGAAACTCGCTGTCAACCTCGGAGGTGCCTCGTTTGCGTTTGGAGGCGGCATACTGGTCGAACTTCCCAGACCAGACGGCCTCGCGCGAGAACACGTCCCAAATCTCCCGCCAACGGTCAGGATACTCGGTGAACCCGAAATATTGGATACGGGCATGGCTGGCCTTGTCACCTGGTCGCGGGCGAGAGGCGCAATCGTACACGCCCAGTTCATCGAAGTCGGTCAGGATTGACAGGGCAAGTTTGGCGCTGAAGCCGTAGCGGCGAAGTTGATAAGCCGGTGCGGGATCGGCGCTGATATTGACGCCGCACTTCTTGGCTTCGACGTAGAACTTCGGCAATGTGCCGACGCGGAAGGTGTAGTCGGGTGCCTTCTGTTGGCCTTCCACATCCAGACTGTCTTCGGGAATGACTTCGCGATATTGGGGTGCGGTCATGGAGAAGTTGTGCACGTCCCAACCAAGGGCCTCGAAAAAAGGGTCTATGAGCGATTGGCGGACATGGTCTTCCTTGACTCCAGGGGCGAGGAAGGACTGCTGGTTCGTAGCGAAATACTGACACAGCTTTGCAATTTCATCTTTGCCTTGGTCGAATGTCTTACTCATAAGTGCTCAATCCTTATCCCCGGTTACCGCAACATTCAGACGCCCAACGATAAAGCTCAGCGGCGGCGATTAGCCGTCCGCTGGAACGCCTTGTTCGATGATATTTCATATTGTGACAATATCTAAATCCGCTGATCTAGTAAAGTTCCCTGCCTGTGGAACCTGTTGCATAATCTGAATAGGCATATTCTGTACAGGCTCTCCTATGGATATAAACTCAGCATCAGCCGGGAAGAGTTCAGATTTGATTTCGTGAACTAGGCCATAATCTTTTGCTTCGTTCGGATTTAATGTTTTCCTGTCATGCATGTCCTTTTCAATGACATCTGATCCTTTGCCTGTGTTGTCAGCAATCACTCGGGCAATGTTCTTCTGATCGATTTGAACAGATTTTAAGTGTTCGTGAATCTGAAATTCATCAAAACTCGCTTGACCTTGGAAATTCAACTTAACGCCATGAATAAGGAATCTGGCATGAGGAACACAGAAGCGTTTAGAACCAGCGCAGTAAATAACGATCCCGATGGAGTCTACACTTCCGAAATTGTAGGTGTAGACTTGAATGGGAGATCCTTTTAGGAAATTGTAAACTGATAAGCCATGAAAGACAGAGCCACCGGGAGAAGATAGGAGCAAGTTCAGCCGCTCATATTTTTCGTGGAGTTTCTTATCCACGACTTTCATCAGTTGATCAATGGTTGCCGGAATTACTGGTGCCATAAATCGGATGTACGTTTCTTTCATCTGTTTCTCCTTTTGTTGATCATCGAACAATTAATATACGTAATACATAATTCCGCTGTTTTTCAAACAGCGGAATTGATTTAGCAGTTAATTTTTTACGCCAATTTATTATTAAAATCAAATGATTATTATGGAAATGGTCTTAGCATTATTTCATTTCTGCCAATTTCCGCTGCAACTGCCTCAACGTAATTCCGAGAATCCGGGCTGCCTGACGGCGATCTCCTTTAGTGTGATTGAGAACAAAGGCCAGATGGAGATCGTAGTTTTCTTTGAAAGTGCAAAGTTTACGTCCGGAGGGGGAAGATAACGGCTCGGTTATCTCTCCCAGATGAGCAGGTAAAATAATAGAGGTATCGGCAAGGATAACGGCATTCTCCACTATCTGGGATAGTTCCCGGATGTTGCCGGGATAATCCTTGTTGGCCAAAATATCCATGGCTTCGGGACTGAAGCCTTTAATATCTCGGCCATGC
Organism: Syntrophaceae bacterium; assembly: GCA_003142835.1. Lineage (GTDB taxonomy): Bacteria > Desulfobacterota > Syntrophia > Syntrophales > Smithellaceae > FEN-1160. Next base: position 15,870 of record PLNU01000020.1, on the reverse strand, counting down.
CGTTTACAGGCATTGCGGAGAAATTGGGCGGCAAGTTCAGGAATATCGCCTCGTCTTTCCCGCAGCGGCGGCAGACAAATGTAGACTGATTTCAGCCGGTACATCAAATCTATTCTGAATTTTCCTTCCTGACAAGCCCGATCAATGTTTGTATTCGTGGCCGAGACAAACCTTATATCCACCGAGACGGGTTTGGACGCGCCCAAAGGAGTAAACGTCTTGTCCTCTAAAACTCGCAGAAGTTTTGATTGCACCCCGATAGGCAGTTCTCCTATTTCGTCGAGAAACAGAGTGCCGCCATCGGCCTGCTCAAAAAAACCCTGGTAGCGGTTATCGGCTCCGGTGAAAGCGCCTCGAGTATGACCGAAGAACTGACTTTCGAACATCGTCGTAGGAATTGCGGAGACATTGACCGCGACGAAGGGACCATCTGGCGCTGGGCCTGCCCTATGGATTCCCCGGGCCATCAATTCTTTCCCTGTTCCTGATTCACCCGTGATCATAATCGGGTTGCCGCTGCGGGCCATAACCTGCGCATAGGAAATCAGGGCTTTCATCTGCTGGTTCGAAGTAATTGTATCGGAAAACGCCGCAGGAATGCCGCTTACATCACAGCGGGCGGTTGTGGATAACCCGGCAAGAAGCCCTTTTCGTTCATAAGCTCTATCGATGGATAGAAAGAGAAGTTCATTGTCCACTGGTTTAACCAGGTAATCATAGGCTCCCTGGCGAATAGCCTTGACTGTAGTCGGGATGTCATCAACAGCCGTCAGAATGATAAATTCCGTCTGGGGCCGGAATGGTTTTGCGGATTCCAGAACCTGCATTCCATCTACCTCAGGCATGAGCAGGTCTAAAAGGACAATATCGAAATCTTCCTCTTTGATCCTTTTTATGGCATCCTTGCCATTATCGCAGACCTCTACATCCCGGATGCCCCGCCATCTCAGAATTCTCCTTACGGAGGTGAGGGAAACATCTTCATCATCTACAATCAGAATTTTCATAGCCGTTGCCTCCCCAAATCATGAATAATCTTTTGAAGTTTATCTATGTTAAACGGCTTTAGTAAAACCAAATCCGGAATAGCCGTAATCTCCGCGGGCTGTTTTGCTGCCTTTTTATCGCTGGAATAGAGGATTACGGGCAACAAAGGAAAACGGCTGCGGATCATTCCCAGGAGTTTCCAGCCGTCAAAGCTTTTTAAACGGATTTCAGAAACTACAATATCCACCTCCGGATGCTCCTCTAAAAAACTGATTATATCCTCAACTTTATCCTTTGGCTCGGAGCGCCAGATTACGGCATCAACAAAGTTGGTCTTCAGTTGCTTCAGATATTTTACGTTATAATCGATGCAGAGGATAGCCGGATAAAGACTGATATTCGTCTGGCCATCCACGGGCAGATAAACGGAGAACCGGCTGCCTATCCCCTGCCGGGAAAGGACGCTGATGATTCCGTGGTGTTCCTTGATCAGGCCGTAAGATATGGAAAGGCCCAGACCTGTCCCGTCGCGGTCGCGGCGCGTAGTAAAGAAGGGATCGAATATATGATCAATAATCTCCCGCTCAATGCCCTTACCATTATCTTCCACTTCCACGACTACGGCGTTTAACCGTTCAATATAGCGGCAACGAATGACTATTCTACCCTTCTTTCCTGCCTCAATGGCCTGATGGGCGTTGATCATGAGATTGGTGATCACCTGTTCTATCTTCTGAAAATGACCGTTGATGGGAGGGATATTTTTGGCAATCTCCTGATCGATCTTCGATACGGTCATTCTCACCTGGGCTCCGACAATAATTAGTGCTCCCTGAATAACATCTTGAATTGCCACCGGTTTTTTATGGGTAGTTTCATCTGATCGCGAAAACTCTTTCAAGCTTGTGATAACGCGATTAATCCTGTTTCCACCGATCTTGAAAGCTTGAATGATCTCCCTCATGTTATGACAAACATCCTGCTGACTAAGACCCTTTTTCTTCCAGTCCGGATGGTTTAATCCGTTACCGGTAAGAATCTCCTCAACAGTGTTCCAGATTTCTTCAAGAACCGGCACATTATAGGCGATAAAACTGATGGGATTGTTAATCTCGTGGGCAACACCGGCGACAACTTCTCCCAGGGCGGTGAGTTTGTGGGTTTGAATCATCTGCTGGAGACGCAATTCTCCCTCCTGCCGGATTCTTTTATCTTCCGTCACATCCTGCCAGGCACCGACAATATAAGTCGAAGAGCCGGCAGGCAGCCGGATAATCCTCCAGTAATCGGAAAACCAGCGGTAAGAATCATCCATAACCCGGAAACGATAGCCAAAGCGATGAGTGCCTTTCTTTCGCTCTGCCTGAAGTTCGGTAATAACCCGCTGGCGGTCATCCGGGTGGATATGGTCTTTCCAAAAACCTTCTTCTTCGATAAAACGCTGGGCTGGATATCCCGTAATCTCCTCAATAGTGTTGCTGACAAAAGTAATTCCGAAATCGCCATCAGCCTTTCGAGTATAAGATACAATCGGCAAAGATTCAAGAATCAGGGAAAGATGGTCCGTCGTTTGCTTTAATGCCTGCTGCGTCCGGTGACGCTCCATCAGTTCCGCAAGTAAAGCCTCATTGGCTTTGGCCAATTCCGCGGTTCGCAACTGGACTCTGTGTTCCAACCCTTCATGGGCCTGCAGCAGTGCTGCTTCCGCTTTTTTTCGTTCGGTAATATCTTCCAGAGTTTCAACAGCCCCGACCAATTCTCCCGCCGCATTGCGAATAATCGCCGCCGTAAAACGAAGCCACTTTCCTTTTTCGCCCAGTTCGGGAAAGAAATCTGTTGCTTCATAAGCTTCATCAAGCAGGTTGGATTTGATATATTCCCCCTTATACCATTTGGGAATATCTTCAATTTTATGATCTACCAGGAGGTCAGCCATGCACGGCCGCCTTTTATTGTAAAATGCCCGCCATTGCTGACGCGTACCGATAACCTCCTGGGCTTTAATTCTGCTTAATTCCTCCAGAGCTTTGTTCCAATATATGATCCTGTGGTCCTTCCCGATCATGAAAGCGGGAATGGGTGAACCGCCGATGATGCTGTAGAGACGCTGCTCAGTCTCTATGAGAGCTTTTTCTGCCCGTTTTTTTTTGCTTTCTGATTTTTCGAGTTCTTTGAGGCGCAGGCGCAGGGCCTTGATTTCGGAGATTGTCTGGTCATCACTACGTTTCCTGTCCGTCATGATTCTGCCTTTAAACTTAAATTGAGAAATGACATGAATCTGTTTATGAATCCGGTCTGATCGTGATGAGAAATAAGCCAAGAATATATTCTTCTATTGATAATTAACGTAACTGAAGGGCAGAAGTCAAACGAATCTTTTAGCGACCTTTATCGGTCTTTGCCCAGACCTATTAAACTTGACACATCCCGCCTGTTATTCTATAAAAAAACCCGTTTTGGATGTCTGCAGCGATTGGGTGACCCGGATTGCGAGATTGTATCGTAATCGGTAAGAATGTCATTCCGTATCCTCCGCCGGCGGAGGTGTCACGCAGTGACGGAGGTGGATAAAGGATTGTCAATCTGTAACTTATGAACATTACGGCTACATTAATAGGTCCACCCCCTTAATCCCCCGCCAGCGGGGGACATTTGTCAGCACATCATCTGTCAATGACAAGGCAAAAGGAGAAATAGGTAATGGAAAAATTTTTTTATCCCCGTAGTTTAGTGGTATTCGGGGCTTCGACTACAAAAATGAATCTGGGACAAATCGTCCTGCTCAATAACAAACAAATCGGCTACGAAGGCGCTCTTTACGGTGTCGGCAGCCATGCGGGAGAAATAAATGGCGTCCCCGTTTATAAAGACGTTGCCGATCTTCCGGAAATTCCTGATGTCGCTATCTTTTTAACGCCGGCGAAAACCGTCCCCGCCCTTATGGAGGCCTGCGGCCAAAAGGGAATCCGGCGTATTGTCATCGAATCGGGCGGCTTTAGCGAATATTCTCACGGCAATTATTCTCTCGAAGAAGAGGTGCTGAAAATTGCCGAAAAATACGGCATGAAGGTCATCGGCCCGAACTGCGTCGGTACCGTAAATTTTGATATTAAAATGATGATGCCGTTTGCTTTTTTTAAGGATATCCCGACTGGCGGCCGTGTAGGCCTCATTGCCCAGAGCGGCGGCGTTGGCGGAACTTATCTGCGTGCCATTACCGGTTATGGCATCAAGCCCGGCAAATTTGTTGCGACAGGCAACAAACTCCAGCTTGACGAAGTTGATTTCCTGGAATATCTTCTCCATGACGACAAGACCGATATAATCGCTCTTTATCTTGAAGGTTTCAAAAGAGGAAGAGCTTTTTTTGATCTGGCCATGCAATCGGAAAAACCGATAATCGTACAAAAATCCAACAGGAGTCCCTTAAGCGCAAAAATTGCCCAATCCCACACCACAGCGCTTTCGAGCAGCGATGAAGTGATCGATGGTGCTTTTCGTCAGGCGGCGGTAATCAGGATTGAAGATGAGATTGATTTTATTAACGCCATCAAAGTTATCCGCCTCCCGCTGATGAAGGGCCGCCGCGTTGCTGTTCTTTCGCGCTCGGGAGGTCACGCGGTTCTTTCCGCTGATGCCTGTGCCAAGTACGGTTTTGAAATCATCCCCTTTCCTCCATCATTCATCGAAAAACTTAAAACCATTTACAATACCCGCGTCATTGCCCACCAGAACCCTCTGGATCTGGGAGAAATCTTTGACTACACAATATTCACCGATATTCTTGAGGAAGCTCTGAAGCTTTCGACTTATGACGGCGTTTTGTTCAACCATCTTTATTCCGCCAATTTTGAAGCTGAAATGTCACGGACTTTCCTTACGGGTGTGGAAAAGCTCGTTGCCAAATATCAAAAACCGGTCTGCTTGGCCATGATTTCCGACCGTGAGGAAATTCTCGATGTTTCGAAAAATCACGCATTTCCTATTTTTACATCGCCGCTGGAAGCAGCCTCCGCTCTTCATGTTTCGTTAACTTATTACGAACGCAAAGAAGTGCGCAATGCCCGAGGCAGAGCTCCATCTTATGATGTTGATCTGCACACAATTCAGACCATCAGGGAGCGCTGCCTGCTCGAAAAGCGCATTCCGTTTACAGATGAAGCTCTGACTATTTGCTCCACTGCCGGATTGCAGCCGGTAAAAAGTATGGTCATTCAGAATGCTAAATCAGTGGGCCGCGTCCCGCTTAAATACCCTGTAGCCTTGAAACTCATTTCCCGCGATGCCTCCCATAAATCCGATGTCGGTGGCGTGATGATAAATATCATTAACAAGAAAGCTCTACTTACGGCCATTGCGGAAATGGAAGGAACATTGAAGCGTCTGAAGCCGCGTCCCGTAATCGACGGCTTTCTGGTTCAAGAGATGGCGCCCTCGGGTATCGAATGTTTTGTCGGCGGCCGCCGGGATCAGGCTTTCGGTCCTATTATTATAGTGGGACTGGGAGGTGTCTTCATTGAGATATTTAAGGATACGTCTATTCGCCTGGCACCGGTGACAAAAAGGGAGGCCAGTGATATGCTCAAAGAACTCAAGGCCTACCCACTTCTGCTGGGAGTCAGAGGCAAAGGCCGGGCCGATGTAAAAGCCTTGGTCGAAGTTATCTGTCGTGTATCCTCGCTGCTTATAAATTGTTCCGAGATAAGCGAAATGGATCTCAATCCTGTAATTGTCCATCCGGATGGGCAGGGCGTCTCGATCGTTGATGCCCGGGTTTTTTTCTGAAGCCTGATATGGGAAAAACTAATGAAAAAAAACTGTTCTAAAATTATTCTTATTGCCATCTTCCCGATTCTATTTCTCTGCGTAATCGCGGCAGATATAGAAGCAGCCCCGTTACAAACCAATCAATTCCATTCTTATCTCAAGCAGGGAATCGATAAAGCCTTTAACCTGGAAACAACCAGCGCCATTGCCTTGCTGAAAAAAGCGATAGAGCTGGAGCCGGAAAATCCCGCAGGCTATGCCCACTTGGCCATACTGCACTTATTTTCTTATGAAATGAGTTATGATCTGGAGTCGCGAAAGAAAGATCAGGAAGCTATCTTGCGCTATGTCAGTGAAGCACTTTCAAGGGGAGAAAAAAGGGTGGAGACGAATTCTAAAGACTCCGAGGCTTACCTGGCCATGGCCCTGGCTAAAATTGCCAAAGCTAACTTGGCGGTTCATGAAAAACGTTATTTAGTGATGGCGCAGGAAACATCGAATATCTGGAATTATCTGGATAAGGCCAGGGGGGCAGAGCCGAATAATTTTGATATCTATTTTCTGATGGGCCTGCTCCATTACCATATTGATCATCTGCCCGGTTTGACCCGCTTTGCATCTTCCCTTTTGATCACCTCCGGTGATAGGCAAAAAGGGCTGAAGGAAATTGAATTGGCGGCGCAAAAGGGTGATCTATTGCAGGCTATGGCGCAAACTGAACTCCAATCGGTTTATTTGATTTTTGAAAAACAACCGGCGCGGGCTTTGCCGGTTATAATGAAATTGCGCGAAAAGTTTCCCAACAACTATAATTTTTTATTCGCGCAGGCCAATGCTTTTGCGGAATTGCGCCGGTTCGGGGAAGCTTTTGCCCTGGCCCGGGAAATAGAGAATAATATTAAAGCGGCTAAGCCTCCCTATGTTACTCAGCTCCAGCCGCGATACAACCAGCTAATGGGGAGAATATTTCTCAATCAGGGAGAATACGACAAGGCAACAGAATATTTTCAGAAAGCTCTGCAAGATATGGCTTTTTACAATACGCGGGTTCGTGTCTGGACGTTAGTGAGGCTGGGGATGATTCAAGATATCCGCAAAGACAGAGCCCGGGCGGAAGAATATTATTCCAAGGCGCTGAAAATAGAAAACGGTGAAGGCACAGCAAAGGTTGAGGCTAGAAAATATCTCCAGACACCTTATGTGCCGGCGATAAAAAATTAACCAGAGAAAAAAGGATTTAATGAGTTTACACCCAACAAAGGAGGGTAAAACATGAAAAGATTTTATATCATTGCAGTATTGTTCTCCATGATCTTGATCACGGGCTGCGCGGCTCCAAGAGTAAACTTATTCAACGCTGTACCCGACCCGCTTAAAGAATTCACCCTGGAAGGCACCGGTTCAGATAAGGTTTTGCTGATATCCGTAACCGGCTTGATTTCCGACTCTCCTAAAAAAGATCTCATCGGCACATCGCCCAGTGTTGTGGAGGAAGTCGTGGCGCAAATCAATAAAGCCAAAAGAGATAAACAGATCAAGGCGGTTTTGCTGAAGATAAATTCAGCCGGGGGGACCATTACCGCAAGTGACCTTCTGTACCATGAAATTTCCGTGTACAAAGAAAAAACGGGAGTTAAAATAGCGGTTTCGATGATGGATGTCGCCGCGTCCGGTGCTTATTACATATCTCTTCCCGCGGATGTAATCATGGCGCATCCCACGACGATCACGGGCTCGGTGGGCGTTATTTCTCTGCAACCAAAAGTCAGCGGCTTAATGAATAAACTCGGGCTCGGTGTAGATGTTAAAAAGTTCGGCAGACATAAAGATATGGGCTCACCTTTCCGGGAGAGCAGTGAAGAAGAACAAAAACTGATGCAAAAGGCGGTGAACGATTTTGGCGAGAGATTCATCGGTTTAGTAAAAAAACACCGCAAGCTCTCGCCGCAGGCACTCACGGAAGTTTCCACAGCGCGAGTGTTCCTGGCCGATGAGGCTCTTGGGCTTGGTCTTGTAGACAAAATCGGCTATATTAGTGATGCTCTCCAAGAAACAAAAAAAATAGCCGGCATATCCGAAGATGCCAGAGTTGTAGTATACCGCCGGATGAAATTCCCCGAAGATAATTATTACAACATCGCCGGAGCGGAATTAGGAAAGCTGAATATCCCGTTGATCAATCTTGAACTTCCGGAGGCCTTTGGCCTGAAAGCGGGTTTTTATTATCTCTGGCCCGGGGCAATTTCGATGGATTAATAAGCGGCGGGGTATTGATAGGAGCTGGAGGAATACCAATAATTTTATCAGCATGATCATTTGATGAGTGTAAGAATATGACGATGAAGATTTTCTTTAGATCACCTGATATGGCGAGAAAAGCGCTCTGGCTTGGCTTGTCGCTCTTGATTATCGCACTTGTCTCTTGCTGCGCTGTTTGGGAAGAAAAACGTCCTGCTGATTTTCCAGCAGCCCAATGTCTGCCCGATTTTCCCGATAAAAATGGCTGGTACGGCGGTGACGGTGCCTACTCCATTGCCCTGGATAAAGAGCGCACCCTCTGGCTTTTTGGCGATACATTTGTGGCAAGTGAAACAGGTAGAAAAGACCGCGTTGATATGGACGTGGTCATGGGAACAACATTGGCCATTTCCACCTGTACAGCAAACGCTGAATTTCAAATTCAATATTATTTAAAAAAGAAAAATGGGCAATTTACATCTTCGTTTGGTGAAAATGAGTGGTTATGGCCGCAAGACCCGTTTATTGTTAATAATGTTTTGTATGTTCCTCTTTTAGTAGTTAAAGCCGCGCTTCAATCAAAGGCGCCTTTCAACTTTGAGATTGCAGGACACAAAATTGCCCGAATAAAGAATTATGCGGCGGCAGATCCCCATCAATGGACGATCGATTACCTGAACTTAACACCTGCCATTCCGCAGGGCATTGCTGCCTTTGCCTCAACATCGGTACTCTTTGAGAATCATGTATATTTTTATCCACTCTACAAATATGCCAAAGAAGCGGTAAATATTTCCGGCAATATTCTTGCCCGCATTCCGATCGACAAACTGGATGATCCGGGCAAAGCCATTGAGTATTTGACCAAAAAGGGAACCTGGGAAAAAGTGCTTACACCAGCAAAAGCCAGGATAGTTATTGATGCCGGAGTCTCTGAACTGAGTGTTCGCTACCATGCTGACGATCAGAAATGGATTGCCGTTTATATGTCCACCCGCAACAGCGGAGATCAACTATTATATCAGGTTGCCGACAGGCCGGAAGGCCCCTGGAGTAAGCCTGCGGCACTAATTGCGAATATACCCGAAGTCGACCAGCTAAGCCCGCTATATGATAAAAATAATTTTTGTTATGCCGGTAAAGAGCATATCGAATTTACGCGCAAGAACAATCTCGTTGTAACTTACGTTTGTAATTCATCCGAAGATTTTCAAAAGCAAACAAGTTTCATCCGCAAAAATCTTTTTCTTTATCGTCCGGTTATGAAAAATATCCGGTACTGACCTGTAATACCATTTCTAAATCAAAGATGATATCGAGGCGGCAAGTAGGGAACGGTTTCAAACCGTTCCCTACAGATACGTTGAGGAAGCCGACGACGCTGCTAACAAAGATAGCGCTTTGATTTAGAATTGGAATTACAATCGAATTATTATGACGTAGCTCTTAACACAAGTTAATTTATAATTCTTCTCCTTTTATATTTGACAAATTCGCTGACATTAGATATCGCCTAACGTAGCTTATGCAAAAATACGTCATCTTAATAGCATCTGTATTTATTCAACTGAGTCTTGGCGCTGGTTATGCTTGGAGCACATTTGTTCCGGCCTTAAAACAAAACTTTGGTTTTTCCATTGCCCAAACACAGACAATCTTCGGCACCGGATCACTTGCCGCGACATTGCTTATCTTTATTGGAGGCCGTATTCAGGATCGCTTCGGCCCTCGAATCCCTACTCTGATCGGCGGCATAATCTTCGGTAGCAGCTATATATTGGCCGGTTATTCCAGCGGTTCATATCCGCTGCTGCTTTTATTCATCGGCGTTTGCGCCCCCGTTGGTGTTGGGCTGTGTTATCTCTGCCCTATAGCCTGCTGCGTCAAATGGTTTCCTAACCGGAGAAGCCTGGTAACAGGCGTTGCTGTTGCCGGATTCGGCGGCAGCGCCATTATAATTTCTCAATTTGGCGAGCATCTGCTTGCTTTGCAGGTGAGCGTTCTGACAATTTTTAAATATATGGGATTTGTCTTTCTCACAACTATCACCATAACAGCCTTATTTTTACAAGACCCGTCTCAGGAAATAAATGACGCCCCTGTCACTGCCAATATAAAAACATTTGATCTTTTCCAGGATCGTAACTTTTGGGGTCTCTTGTGCGGCATTTTCCCCGGTCTTTGTGTGGGCTTAATGACCATCGGTAATATCAAACCCTTCGGACTTTCTTTAAATTTGAATATAGCAGTTGCCGGAGCGGCGGTTACTATTCTTGCGCTTTTCAATGCCATTGGTAGAATCAGTTGGGGAATTATTGGCAGCGTTTTGGAGGGGAAAAAGGCGATCCTCATATCGCTCATCAGCACCGCACTTATCTGCCTGACAGCACCTTTTGTTGTTAAAAATACCGCCACTTTCTATCTTTTCGCGATAATGGCAGGCTTTAATTATAGTGCCTGTCTTGTGCTTTATGCCGCCGAAATCGCCAACCATTACGGAACAGAAAAAATGGGAACAATATATTCCACGCTATTTCTGTGCAACGGCATTGCCGGATTTACGGCGCCGCTACTGGCGGGCAAGATCTTCGACAGCATCGGCTCTTACGCTCCTGCCTTTCTGATTTTCGGTTCTCTGTCTTTCATCTCGATATTTTTATTTTACTTTATTTATCAACCGGCAAAACTGGAAAAAGAAAAGACTTGTATTATACCAATTCTAAATCAATGATGATATCGAGGCGGCAAGGAGAAGGCGACGCAGGTCCGCCGCGGCGGATTGAGGAAGCTGACGACGCCCCAGGCATGCCCAGGCATTCGCAGGGGTTCCCTACCGGGCCGCGTTGCTAACAAAGATAGCGCTTTGATTTAGAATTGGAATAACTACACAGAAAGGTTGACACCCAATGACCGACGAAAAAAAGCAAAAGATTCAATTGGAATACCCCTGTCCATGGGTCTATAAAATCATCGGCCCCGATAAAGACGAGATGCAGAGCGCCGTAACAGAAATCATCCGGGACTGTAAGTACAAAATATCCCATTCCCGCAGCAGCGAAACGGCTAAATACCATTGTCTGAATGTGGAACTTACTGTAGAGAGCGAGCCTCAGCGAACTGCTCTTTATGAAGCACTGAAAGCTCATCGGGCAGTAAAGATGGTCTTATAGATTTTTCATTTGTAGAATCTGGTGAATTCTATTTGCAAGTGCACCAATGTAGTCACCAATATAGGATTGAAGTCCATATTCTGTGGTCGAAATCCTCTTGACACACAACATCCTTCTTCCTATAGTCCCCCAATGAAAAGAGAAAGAGAAATCTTAAAAAATATATTCGGGTATGATGAGTTCCGTACTCTGCAGATGGAGATTATTACATCCATATTAAATAAAAAAGATGCACTTGTTGTTATGCCCACAGGAGGTGGGAAGTCGCTCTGCTATCAGCTCCCGGCGCTGATTTTTAACGGGCTCACTGTAGTAGTATCTCCGCTTATTTCTCTGATGAAAGATCAGGTTGATCAGATGACACAGCTTGGAGTTGACGCGATACTTCTTAATAGTTCAATTTCCAGACCGGAATATTATGAAAATATTAATCAGATTCGCGAAGGGAAGGTGAAACTTCTTTATGTCGCGCCGGAGACTCTTCTTAAAAATGACATTCTTGAGTTCCTTGAATCAGTGAATGTTGAATGTTTTGCCATTGATGAAGCTCACTGTATATCGGAATGGGGACATGATTTCCGTCCGGAATACAGGAAGATCGCTCACGTCAGGAAGAGGTTCCCTGGTGCGGTGTGTATAGCTCTTACCGCGACCGCAACTGCGAGAGTACGATCCGATATCAGAAAAAATCTTGAGCTGAATGAGTCAAATGATTTCGTCGCCAGTTTTAATAGAGGAAATCTTTTCTATAAAATTATTCCGAAAGATAATCCGCTTGAACAGACTCTGGAGTTTTTGAAACAATTTAAGAATGAGTCAGGGATTATATACTGTTTTTCACGAGACGGTGTTGACCGCCTCTATCTGAATCTTAAAAAGCAAAGATACTCTGTGAGGCCCTATCATGCCGGGCTCTCTGATGAGGAGCGGCAGGAGAATCAGGATCTTTTTCTCAGGGATGAGGTCCAGATTATGGTTGCTACAATTGCTTTCGGTATGGGGATTCATAAAACCAATGTGCGCTATGTAATACATTTTGATCTCCCGAAAAGTATTGAGGCATACTATCAGGAGACAGGGCGCGCCGGCCGTGACGGAGTTGACTCTACTTGTCTCCTTCTCTACAGCTACTCGGATATTCATAAGATAAGATATTTTATAGATCAGAAAAGTGATGCTGAGGAGAAAAAAGCTGCCATGGCGCAGCTGAACGCTCTTGTCGATTACGCGGATACATCAGGCTGCAGACGGATTCCGCTTATTACATATTTTGGAGAAGAGTACAATGAAGTATACTGCGGTATGTGTGATAACTGCGTTTCTCCCGAGGAACACATTGACGACATTACAATTCCGGCGCAGATGTTTCTCTCCTGTGTAAAGAGAAGCGGTGAGAGATTCGGTGCCGGTCACATTATAGATATTCTCCGTGGTTCGAAATCAAAAAAAATAAATGACTTCAATCACCAGACTCTATCAACCTATGGTATAGGGAAAAAGTATTCAAAAGATATCTGGATGAAACTGGTTCGTCAGTTTGTGAAGCAGAAGCTTATTCTAAATGATACAGAAAATGCCGGGGTTCTTAAACTGACAGAGAAAGCGTACAATGTAATGAAGGGTGCTGAATCAGTCACAGGGAGTATACATGAAGATAAAAAAAGAAATTTCTCAAACTCCGGCACAAAAGAATACGATAGCGAACTCTTTGAAATTCTCCGTGAAAAAAGAAGGGAACTTGCAGCATCCGGGAATGTTCCACCATATGTCATCTTTTCTGATAAAACACTTTTTGAGATCGCATCCCTCTATCCGCAGAGTCATGAATCTCTTTTAAAAATACATGGAATCGGCGCGTATAAAATTGAAAAGTATGGTGATATTCTACTCTCAATAATCATCGAATACTGCAGCAGCCATGGAATCGGAAAAAATTCTGAACTGCCTAAAATGAAAATGTATCTTAAAACGCCGCGTCATATTGAAATCGGCGAGTTGTACAATTCCGGAATATCGATCAGTGAGATAGCGCAGAAAGAGGAGATTCAGCCCAGAACGATCATAGATCACCTTTTTCGTTATATTCAGGATGGAGGATCTATACGAAAAGATCTGCTTGTCCCATTGATTCCCTCTGATGAAAAATATTTATCATCAATCATCGAAGCTTTTAAACGTGTCGGTACAGAAAAACTGAAACCTGTTTTTGAAGAGCTGAACGGAACGGTTGAATATGATACAATTAATATCTGCAGACTCTATTATCTCAGCAGAGAATGAAATCATTTACTTCAAACGAGCGTAATTATATAATAACCATATGGCATGATGGTTCCCGCCCGCCGCTCCACCTCCCTTTCCCAATTGCATCGCCAGCCCCTGCTTTTCGATGCATAATACCCCTTGACAAGCAAAAACAGCCCCCCTATACTTCTACCACTCGAAAGCAATGTCTTATCAAAAACGTTTCACGAAGTGAAGGGTAAGATCAAGGAGGTCGCCGGGAAACTAAGCGATAATCCAAAGTTGCAAGCTGAAGGTATCGTTGAAAAGATTTCCGGTAAAGTTCAGGAAAAGATCGGCTAGGTAAAGAAGGTTTTGGGGAAGTAGTGAGAGCGGCGTATCATAAAGCGGAGTGTTCTTGTGCCCACGGTTGCGGTTGCATGATACTCCATAACCAGGACTCCGAAAGGCATGAGGTCTTCGGAGCAAAAGAGTTCAAAAAGAAAGGGAGGTATAACTATGCAAGCAATAACAGCAAAGAGGGTGCTCATGTTCGTAATTGCCATGTTCTCCATGAGTTTGATAGTTGGGTGTTACAATATGGAGATGGGCCCGAAAGACAGACAGGGAGGTGTTAACAAACCGGCATTTCTATACTATCACAAGCCGTTACCAGAAGCAGCCCGGGCCCTGAATGACGCTCGCATGGCGGGCAAAGACAGGGAATGTCCGGCAGAATTTAATGCTGCAAAAGATATGGTAGACAAGGCCTATGAGGTCTACATGGCATGTCATACACAGGAAGCGATCGCTATGGCTCAAGAAGCAATCGTCAAAATTAACGCCCTTTGCCCGGCAAAACCTGAGCCCGTGGCTGAAGAGAAGGCCGTCATCATGGCGGCTGAACCAAAGGTCGAGGAGAAGGTTATGGTCGCCGCAGGTGAGCCGAAGGTCATTGTTCTTGCTTTTGAGGACGTACATTTTGGTTTCGATAAGTCGACCCTTACGCCATTAGCGAAGACGCTACTGAAAAAGAATGTCCAGCTTCTGAAAGATAACCCTGGAACTAAAGTCCGCATTGCAGGGTATACCTCTGCTTCCGGCACTGAAGCCTACAACCAGAAGTTGAGTGAAAGAAGAGCAAATGCCGTCAAAAAATACCTCATTAACGAAGGCATCATTTCACGGGACAGGCTTTCCACAATCGGCTATGGCGAGTCAAACCCGGCAGTGTATGAAGCAAGGCCTAAAGACCTTTACTCAAAAGCAGCAAAGGCAAACATGAGAGTTCTTTTTGAAATAATCGTGCAATAGGAGCATCGAGTTAAGGGTCCGGAGCGGTGTTTTACATTGCTCCGGACCTTTACGTTTGAAACAAAATAGCCCAATGTCATTGACTTAAGGATTTTTACCTTTCAAGTCCCCCCTTTATCTTGTGCCCTTTAGGGTATAAAGGGGGACTTTTATGGCATTCCGGAAAATCTCCCCCAACCCCTCTTTAGAGAAAGAGGGGAGCTGCCGTACTTAAGTCAATGACATTGATATAACAGAAGGAAGGCAGGCAGAAAAACCGCTGGCCTCCAGGAGAAATCTTTCTGCGATAGCATCGGATTTCAGCATCCGAGAGAAATGAGTATACGATGAGAAACTTCTTTGTAGGGCTGTTCCTGGCAGCGTTTCTTCCGACTTTTGGTAAATACTAGAAAAGGAGGATCCTGATTATGTCAGAAGGTAAAGTAAAATGGTTCAACGAGAGTAAAGGCTTTGGGTTTATCGAGAAGAGCGATGGTGGGGATGTTTTCGTCCATTTCAGTGCCATTCAAGCTGCTGGTTTCAAGACGCTAACTGAGGGCCAGTCTGTCAGTTTCGATGTTGTCCAAGGCCCAAAAGGCCCTGCAGCAGAAAACGTAAAACCCTGTTAATTAAACCTTAGGTAAAGAAGGAAGGTGCGCGCCTCTCTCTTTTCAGCATATTTTTTTACATTTGCAAGAAAGATAAAAAATAGGAGTTTGAAAATGGGAAAGCCCATGTATGGCTGTGGAACACAGGTAAAAGAAAGAGCAAGGCAGCAGAAGCAAATAGATAAGGCATCAAAGCGCATATTGGCCAGGCAGAAGAAGGCATATATAAAGACGAGCCCTCCGAACGCAGACTCAGATATAGTTGAACCGATATTCGCGGAGGACATTGTCAGAAGCACGGATTTACCTACACGTCCTTACAATAAAAAAGGTAGTCAATTATGAATAAAAAGATGCGGAAAATAGCGGTCCTGATCGAATTTCTCGCGGGATCAGCCCTTGCCATCTTTTTCCACCAGGTGCTCCGGTATCCGGAAGCTGCCTATACTATCTTCGGCATCGGCGTCCTCCTGTCACTGGTCACCTATCTGTTGCGGGCAGATATCGAAAAGACCCGGGAAGAACTGCTTGAACAGTATCGCCAGGCCCATGAGCTCACCTCCGCCATCGCCCGGATCAGCGAC
>PLNU01000044.1:6670-7938 GCA_003142835.1 Syntrophaceae bacterium | reverse complement strand
ATTTTGATATGGGGAATGTCAGCTTAAATATTGATATGGAATGTCGATATTCATATTACATATCATTCCGCCGCAGCCGCTTAGGAAAATCCTCTAGAAAAATAAAAGATAACTTCAAACCAGAAGAATGAGATTAAAGACAAGAGGGAGATTAAAGAGATGGTAAGGAATCGAATAGGCGAGTTGGTGGGGATCCGGTATCCGATTATTCAGGCGCCGATGAACTGGGTGAGTGGGGCCGATTTGGCGGCAGCGGTATCCAACGCGGGCGGATTGGGGACCTTGGGTCCGAACGCCGGCGCGGACACGATTACGACTGATGTAGAACTAACGGGGGAACGGTTACGGGAGCAGATCAAAAAGGTTAGGAGCCTGACGCGGGCGCCTTTTGCCGTGAACATTCCCATTGGGGTTGGAGATGGTTTGAAGTACTCGAAGAAATGCGTTGCCGTCGTGATGGAAGAAGCCGCGCCTGTTGTGATTACGTCGGTGGGTGGCCCGAATGTGTATACGAAGATGCTGAAGGATGCGGGGATCAAGGTCTTTCATGCCGTATCGACGCAGAGACATGCGAAGAAGGCAGAGCAGGTTGGGGTGGACGCCGTCATTTGCGAGGGGTTTGAGGCGGGTGGCCATAAGGGGTTCACGGAGTTGACGACGTTAGTGTTGACCCCCATGGTGGCGGATGCCGTGAAGATTCCCGTTATAACGGGCGGGGGTATTGGCGACGCCCGAGGGGTTCTGGCCGCTTTGGCTTTGGGTGCTGACGCCGTTTATCTGGGGACGCGTTTTATGGCAACGAAGGAATCGGAGAGCCACCAGAACGTGAAGGATGCCATAATTCGGGCGGAAGATGTGTGTACGGTGTCTGTGCCGAAGGACTTCATGCTGGCACGTGATTTGAGTAATGCGTTTACCAAGCAATACCTGGAGATGAGAAAAGCAGGGGCGCCGAACGCCGCGTTTNNTTTCTGGAGGAGCACTCCCAGTATCCTGGCCAGCACCTAGGTGACGCCGACAACGGCGAGGTGTGCTGTGGTCAGATAGCCGGACTGATCGACAGTGCGCCCGCGACAGCAGAGGTCATCGAAGGGATCATCAAGAACCTGTTCACCGTCCTGGATGATGTGAAACGGAAACTGGCGGCTTTTCCCGGTCGATAATCATTGGAGGCAGAACATATGGATTACGAGCTTATCAAAGTAGCCGGCCGCGACCCTTAGCTTTTGCGTTGCAGATCAATCAATTCAAACGCAAATCATCAAAAT
>PLNU01000044.1:0-6642 GCA_003142835.1 Syntrophaceae bacterium | reverse complement strand
AAAGTTAGCCAAAGAAAGCGAATTGGTATAAAATACAAAAATAAATGAAGGCTATAGTGTTTATTGAAGGGAGAAAGTGTCAAGACAATGAAGACACTGGGTTTGTGCTTGGGGGCCTCTACAATATCTATCGTTGAATTGAATTATATTGCGGGTAAACCGCAAATTACTAATTATTTTCTTCATCCCCATGAAGGAAATCCCAAAAAAACTCTGCTTGGAGTGCTGGCAAAACGCGACTTAAAATCATTTGACCGGATCGCGGCTACCGGCCGTAAGTTCCGGAATTTTATAAATTTATCATCAATTTCCGAACCAGAAGCTGTGGAATATGCCTACCGTTTTGTCAAACCGGCGGATATTTCCTGTCCAGCCGTAGTCTCAGCAGGCGGAGAAACATTTATGGTGTACGTGATGAACCGGCACGGCCAGATTTCCAATGTGCTTACCGGTAACAAGTGTGCTTCCGGCACCGGCGAATTTTTCCTGCAGCAATTGCGCCGGATGACTGTTTCTCTGGAAGAAGCAGCCGATTGGTCTGTAACTGAAGAGCCCTATCATGTTTCCGGGCGTTGTTCCGTCTTTTGTAAATCAGATTGCACTCACGCAACCAACAAAGGTACTCCTAAATCCAAAGTAACCGCCGGCCTCTGTAAAATGATGGCTAATAAAATCCTGGAATTACTCAAGAAAGTGGAACACAAAAATATAATGATTACCGGCGGTACGTCGAGAAATAAAATGATGATCGAATATCTGCGCCAGGAAATTCCCGGCCTGATCATCCCGCCGGAGGCCCCTTATTTTGAAGCTTTGGGAGCGGCACTCTGGGCTTACGAAAATGAAACCATATCTTTTACAGACATAAAAAATCTCTTAAAAACAGAAGAAACCGTATTCGATACTCTGCCGCCACTTATCGACTTTCAGCAGCAAGTCGAATTTAAAACTATGGAAAGATCAATAGTCAAAACCGGCGATATTTGTATTCTCGGGCTTGACGTAGGTTCGACTACCACTAAAGCTGTTCTAATCAGAAAAAATGATGATGCACTCCTGGCTGATGTTTATCTGCGCACCAATGGTGATCCCGTTGGTGCCTCGCGTCTTTGTTATCACAGCATTTTTGAAGAGCTCAAAAAGTACATTGACCCTACCTGCATCACAATTGAAGGATTGGGTGTATGCGGCTCCGGACGGCAAATTGCCGGTCTGCACGCCCTGACCGACGGGGTAATCAACGAAATCATTGCCCATGCCACCGCTGCCGTGTATTTTGATCCGGCCGTGGATACAATTTTTGAAATTGGCGGGCAGGATGCCAAATACACATACATCATCAATTCCGTCGCTTCCGATTACGCCATGAATGAAGCCTGTTCGGCTGGAACAGGATCATTTCTGGAAGAATCGGCTTATGAAACCCTCGGTATAAAAATGGAAGACATCGCCCAAATTGCTCTTCAGGGGAAAAAACCGCCTAATTTCAATGACCAGTGTGCCGCCTTCATTTCTTCCGATATGAAAAATGCCATTCACGAAGGCATTGCCCACGAAGATATTGTCGCAGGTTTAGTTTATTCCATCTGTATGAACTACTCCAACCGGGTTAAGGGCAGCAGGCAGGTAGGGCAAAAAATATTCATGCAGGGCGGCGTTTGCTACAATCGTGCCGTTCCGCTGGCCATGTCCGCGCTCACGGGAAAGCCGATTATTGTACCTCCCGAACCGGGGCTGATGGGCGCGTTTGGCGTAGCCCTCGAAGTAAAGAAAAGAATCAATCTGGGACTCATGGAAAAGAAAAAATTTGATCTGGCTCTCCTTACCGGCAGGGAAGTCAAATACGGCCGGCCTTTTATCTGTAAAGGAAGCAAGGAAAAGTGCGACCGCAAATGTGAAATCGCGATGATCGAATTGGAAGGCAAGAAATATCCTTTCGGTGGAACCTGCAATAAATATTACAATATGCAGCATAAAATAAAGCATGATGTGAAAAATCTTGATCTTGTCGATCTCCGTCAAAAATTAATCTTTGAAAAATATGCCGGGAAAATAGCTTCATCGGAAAGCAAACAGCATGGGAAAATAGGCTTTAATCGCAGCTTTTTAATCAATACCTATTACCCGCTCTATTCAACTTTTTTTGCCGAATTGGGCTTCGAGCCGGTGATTTGCAGCAATTACAACCAGGAAGGCATTGACGAAAAAGACTCCAACTTTTGTTTTCCGGCAGAACTGGCACACGGCTTCTTTCATGCTCTATTAAAACAAAAAGAGCATCTGGATTATATTTTTCTGCCGCATTTTAAAGCCACACCCAATGCCGACGGAAGAACGGAATCTCAAGTATGTCCATTTGTGCAGGGTGAAACATTTTATCTGCAAAGCACCTTTCGCAAATACCTCGGTGAGCTGGAACAAAAGGGCACGAAAGTATTGGCGCCCTTGCTGGATCTTTCCGCCGGGCTGGAAGCCGCTCGCAAGCCATTAATAGAGATAACAAAGCAAATGGGTATTGCCTCCGGAGTGACGGCGAAAGCCTTTCAGCGTGCATTGAAGCAACAGCTTGACTGTTTGGCCGAAATGAAAGAAATCGGCAGGCAGTTATTGCATGACCTGGAAAAAAATCCGGAACAAATAGCAGCCGTTATTTTTAGCAGGTCTTATTCCGGTTTTGTGGAAGAAGCAAACAAAGGAATCCCGATGATGATCGCTTCCCGCGGTGTTACTGTAATTCCGCAGGATTTTCTGCCGCTCACGAACAGTCCCAACAAAAGGCATATGTACTGGGGCGTGGGACAGCAAATCATGAAGGCGGCATCTTTTGTTCAGGAACATCGGCAACTGTTTGGCACTTATATTACCAATTTCTCCTGCGGTCCGGATTCTTTCCTGATTGGTTATTTTCGCGATATCATGGGAATGAAGCCTTCCCTGACGCTGGAATTGGACAGCCATACAGCCAATGCGGGATTAGAAACAAGAATTGAAGCATTCCTCGATATCGTTGCCGCTTACCGTCAGCTTCTGGCAAAAAAATTGATCTCTCCGCGTCTCAGCCATTTTCAGGCTGCACAGACAACTCTGCAAAATGGCGTGGCTACGGTGATTACTTCTTCCGGTAAGCTGTTGCCCATGACCGATCCGCATGTCACTTTGCTATTTCCTTCAATGGGTGAGCCGACAGTGGAAATGCTGGGTGCAATCTTTCGCAGCAAAGGCTTTCATTCGTTTGTTCATCCGCCGGCAGATGAACATATTTTAAAAATCGGCCGGGCCAATACAACCTGCAAAGAATGCCTGCCGTTGATTTTAACAACCGGCGTATTGCTCAACTATATCCGCAATATCAAGAAGCCGGGAGAAATAGTTGTTTATTTTATGCCGACGGGAGCAGGCCCGTGCCGCTTTGGCCAGTATTCTATCTTCATGGAAGATTTAATCAGGCGGCTGGAAATTCCGGATGTGGCCGTATTTTCGCTTACATCCGAAAACTCCTATGCAGGCATGGATGGATATTTCCGCCTGCGCACCTGGTGGGCTGTTGTTATCTCGGATTTACTGGAAGATATCCGTTCGCTGCTGCTGGTTAATGCAAAAAATCCACAGGATGCGTTGCATATTTTCCGTGAAGAATCTCAGCAGTTGATTGATGAACTGCAGCATGGCGATTATCAGAGCCTGCAAAGCAAATTAATCCATAGTATGGACCGTCTTGCTGCCATAGATTTGAAAAAGCACCCACGTGATGTGCCGGCAATTGCGATGGTCGGCGAAATTTTTGTCAGGCGCGACGGGCTCTCGCGGCAGAATCTAACCGAAAAGCTGGCCGAAAAGGGATTTGCTACAATTTGCTCGCCGGTGGGTGAATGGATGCTCTATGCGGACTACCTTATAGAAAACAATCTGACTCGGCATGATCTTTCCTATTTCGAGAAATTGAAATTTCTGCTTACAAAAAAATATATAGCGCGTTACACACGGCAGTTAAGCTCCATTATGAACAAATCAGGGCTGGTACTGTCTTCACCGGTAAATATTGATAAAATAATGCACAATGCCCTGCCCTTTATCTCGCCGCATCTGGCGGGAGAAGCTATCCTCACTGTCGGCAGCGCGCTTACCGAAGTAGGCAGCCATGCCTGCGGCGTTATTTCCATCGGGCCTTTCGGCTGTATGCCCAGTCGCCTGGCGGAATCAATCTTAAATGAAGCCATGAACAGCAAAACCAGGCTGGCTCTCGAACCAAAAAATAATTATCTGAAGAAGGCATTGGATGAGATAGATGACTTGCCTTTCCTGGCTGTGGAAAGCGACGGCTCGCCTTTCCCGCAGGTCATCAACGCAAAGCTGGAAGCATTTTGCCTGCGCGCCCAACGTGTCCACGAGCAAATGCAAACAGCACGCAAAAAGCTACCCTAAGTATCGAAAAATCCCTGTAGCGTGCGGCAGGAAGCGTAATACCCTCTCGCTTTCAAAGGATAATGACGCTGCCAACAAAAGGGTATCAATATTATTAAATCATCCGCTTGGTACATACTTCCTTGTAACAAAGCGTCTGATGATTGTTGCACGGACACATTTTTTCAAACGGTACTCATTGTTAATCCCAATATTTTGTCTTGCTTTTGGGGATGGGTGTGCTTTATTATCCGCAGGTAGAAATATTTCCAACCATGGGAATCCCCACTGCAAAGTATTCAAGAGGAGATGAATTATGCCCCAATACGCTGCTATACTGAAAGAAATGCTTGCCGGTATCGGAATTAATATTAATGGTAATAATCCCTGGGATATCCGGGTTAACGACAACCGAACCTACAGCCAGGTCCTGTGCAACAAGAATCTGGGACTTGGTGAAACCTATATGGAAGGATGGTGGGACTGTCCGCAATTAGATGAATTTATTTGCCGGATACTGAAGGCCGGGCTGGATTCCCGGGTTAAAGGCAGCAAACTATTACAGCTGAAGAGTTTGGTGGCATTAATTTTTAATCTGCAATCGAGACTGCGCTCCCGCATGGTAGCCGAACAACATTATAACCTCGACAACGAACTCTTTACGTTAATGCTTGATCCTTATGTCCAGTATAGTTGCGCCTACTTTGATAAAACGGATGATCTGAATCATGCACAACTCCGGAAACTTGACCTGCTTTGCAGGAAGCTGAACATCAGTAGCGATGATAATGTTCTGGATATAGGTTGCGGCTGGGGCGGCCTGGCAAGGTACATAGCTGAACATTACAACTGCAGGGTAACGGCGATCAATATAGCCGAAGAGCAAATTAGTTATGCCCGAGAGCTTTGTAAAAACCTGCCTGTGGAAATAAAACAGTTAGATTATCGTGATCTTATGGGTTCATATGACAAGATCGTATCAGTCGGGATGTTTGAGCATGTCGGCCCGAAAAATTACAAAATGTTCATGAAGGCGGTTCATCGCTGTCTGAAAGATGATGGTGTCTTTCTTCTGCATACTATCGGATCTAATGAAACCGGAGTTTCAGGCGACCCCTGGATTAGCAAATATATATTTCCCAATAGCAAGCTGCCCAGCATTGCCCAAATAGGCAAAGCTGCTGAAGGCCTGTTTGTGATGGAAGACTGGCATAATCTTGGTGAACATTATGAAAAAACTCTGTTGGCCTGGCATAAAAATTTTGATAAGGCCTGGCTTCAACTAAAAAACAAATATGATGAAAAGTTCCGGCGCATGTTTGAATATTTACTGCTTTCCTCTGCCGGATCATTCCGAGCGCGTCACACACAGCTCTGGCAGATAGTATTTACCAAATATGGTACGCAGCAGCCTGTTTGTAGATAACCGGCGTGCAGATATCAATCATTGTGTTGCAATTGATATTCATTAATTGCCTTATCCGGAATGGAGATGTTATTCTTTTTAATGCGTTTGAGGCTGTTTTGAGCAGCTTTGTTTCCCAGGCTGGCTGCTTTCTCCAAATCTTCCGGCGCTTTGTCATTCTGCTTCACTTAGAGACCGGGAAATATATGACTTTACCTGTGCTGCAAAAGCCACCAGCCGATCCGGTCCCTTTGATTATAACCCCGGCAGAGTCAAAAGAGCCTGTGCCGGTACAGGAAATAGGCGTTGTTCATGTTAGGGGACTTCCCATCCTCGCGTGCGGATTTCATTCATTCAGGATCGGAAACAGGTCCCGGACCGTCTTGTCAAAGCCCTTTGCTTCAGGATTCAGCGACCCGGCGGCGGTGTCTAGTATAGCCCGGATCAGTTCCGCTTTTCCCAAAGGAGGTAACCCGCCTTTGTCAACTTGATTGTTACCGTAACCCCTTGAGTTAGTTCAATCGATACGGGAGTTAAACCCTGACATACCCCGTTTACTTCGAAGTCACAGTTGTCGGGGGTGGAAGATACTTCTATTTCGATCTTGGCAAGTCTTGTGCGATAAGGATCATGATAACGAATTCTCTTTGCTGTCTTCTATTATCACAACCATATAAGGTCAGAAGGAAGTCCCTCTCCCTTTTTACACAGAGAGCTTGACAAAGCTCCTGGGGATTGTTACTGTAATGCCACAAAGGATTATAATAAGTTACGTGAGGGCCCGGTTCTTTATTAACTAACAAGAAGGGGGTATCTAAATATGGCAGTAAAAATTG
>PLNU01000141.1 GCA_003142835.1 Syntrophaceae bacterium | reverse complement strand
ATGACAATGACAACAAAAAAACTAAAGCGAACCAGTTAGAAAGTAAGCATCAAAACTGGTTTATCAATGCTGTTGCCGAAGTTAAGACAAATCTTAGTGCCCGCGATTTCTTGAGGAAATTGCAAGGTATAGAGACGGCAATGGGACGCAAGAGACAGACCAAAGGTGAACCAAGGGTTATTGATCTTGATCTCCTCTTTTATGGACAGGATATAATTAATGAAGATAATCTGAATGTGCCTCATCCGGAGATTTATAAGCGGCGTTTTGTTCTGGAGCCTCTCTCCGAGATTGCTTCTTTTTATATTCATCCAGCTTTTGGAGTTTCTATCCGCGGGTTGAAAGACAGACTGAAAGATCAAAGAATCGTCGAGCTTTATAAAAGCAGCGATTTGTCAGGAAGGTATTTATGTTAATTCGTTTCTTGGTATTTTTTATTTTGCTTTATGTTATCTACAAGATAATTAAAATTATTCGACAGGAAAAACCGTTTGCCGTGAAGAGTAATCATTATAAAACGACTGCGGAGGTCGGCGAGGAATTGGTCGAAGATCCATACTGCCACACTTATATTCCAATAAGTCAGGCCTGCAGAAAAGAAATAGCTGGTAAAGAACATTATTTTTGCAGTAAGGAATGTTCTGAAAAATATATTGGGGAAAATAGGTAGATTAAAAACGGGGGTAATTATGAAATTTTTTATCGATACAGCCAATATCGCGGAAATAAAGGAAGGACTTGCTCTGGGAATGGTTGACGGCGTTACTACCAATCCATCTCTCATTGCCAAAGAAAAAAAGAGTTTTGAAGATGTTGTCAAAGAAATACTGAAAATTGTAAAAGGACCGGTAAGCTTGGAAGTAATGAGCATGGAGGCAAAAGCAATGTTTGCCGAAGGCAAGAAACTTATGCGCCTGGGTGACAATGTTGTTATTAAAGTCCCGCTTTCCACTGAAGGATTAAAGGCAACAAAAATGTTTGCAACGGAAGGAATAGATGTGAATCAAACCTTGATATTTTCTCCTTTGCAGGCATTGATGGCGGCAAAAGCAGGTGCTCGCTATGTCAGTCCGTTTGTCGGACGCCTTGACGATATCGCTCACGACGGAATGGATCTGACCTCGCAGATTCTTACTATATTCGATAACTATGGATATGATACGGAAGTAATCGTGGCCAGTATTCGACATCCGCGTCACGTTCTGGATGCCGCCTTGATGGGCGCCGATATTGCCACTATTCCATTTAAAGTGATTGCCCAACTGGCTTCGCATCCGTTAACGGATAAAGGGATTGCCATGTTTCTGGACGACTGGAAAAAGGTGCCCAAGAAATAAGATCAGGAATAATATGAAGAAAAGAGTATTGTCGGGTCCGCACAAATGATCGCAAGGCGCGAAATTTTTAATTTACCCAACACCATTTCGCTAATTCGTATAAGCGTTGTGCCGTTTCTTTTTATTTTACTTACGTCGCCGGGAGAATTCTGGAGCCTGATTTTAGCGATTCTATTTGCTGTTGCCTCGATCACCGATATGCTTGATGGTTTTCTTGCGCGAAAATACAATATGATCACCACTATGGGTAAATTTCTTGATCCACTTGCGGATAAACTTATTGTTAATACCGCCATGATTTTGATGATTCCCATTGGACGCATACCGGCATGGATTGTGGCCATAACGATTATAAGGGATCTGATTGTTGATGGAATACGAAGTATTGCCTCATCCGAGGGCTTTTATATTCATGCCAGTCCTTTAGGCAAACAAAAAACTATAGCACAACTTTTTGCCGTAACTGCCCTGATGATTTATTATCCATTTTTTGGTATTAATTCTCATCTCGTCGGCATGGTTATTCTTTATATTGCTTTTCTGCTGACGCTTTATTCAGGAGCTGATTATTTTATAAAGTTTTACCGCCGGGCAAGAAAGTAATTCTCATGTCTCGATGGAGAAATCGTAATTATACAAAAATTGACCGGACGGAAATAAACTCTGTTCTATTTTCAATATTTTTATTGACAACAGAGTTCTATTTGTTATATTCAGCGCCACTCTTAAATGAGCGGGCGTAACTCAGCGGTAGAGTGCTACCTTGCCAAGGTAGACGTCGACGGTTCAAATCCGTTCGCCCGCTCCATTTTTTTACGGCGGCATAGCCAAGTGGCTAAGGCAGCGGTCTGCAAAACCGTTATTCCCCGGTTCAAGTCCGGGTGCCGCCTCCAAGGCATAATCCAATAACATTCTAGGAAGTACAGAAACCCGTTAGAAATAGCGGGTTTTTTGTTGCTTTTAGTCCAAAGACGTGCTATAAGATTTAACACAATCCGGTAATTTTGGGTATACGCGAAGGGGTAATATACACCCAAAATTTTCAGATACACCCAAAAAGGAGAATGCCTATGCCAAAGAGAATTATTCCATTGTCCGACATGAAGATTCAAAAAGCAAAATCAAAAGATAAAAATGTCACACTATTTGACGGTGGTGGATTATTCCTTATGGTCACACCCACCGGGGGGAAGTTATGGCGTTTTAAATACCGATATGACGGAAAACAAAAGCTTCTTGCTTTTGGCACATACCCGGAAATAAGCCTTCTTGACGCAAGGAAACGACGCGATGAAGCAAGATCACAGTTAGCACATGACATTGACCCCGGTGCCGTGCGTAAAGCTCAAAAACAAGCAAATACAGAAGCAACTGAAACCTTCGAGATCATAGCCAGGGAATGGCATGAACGATTCAAATCCAACTGGACTACAGAATACGCCAGCAAAATTATGAGCCGCTTAGAAGGGGATGTTTTCCCTTATATAGGAGCAAGACCTATCAAAGAGATTAAAGCACCTGAATTACTTACAGTGTTAAGACGCGTCGAGGCAAGGGGTACATTTGAGTTAGCTCACCGTATAAGGACTATTTGCGGTCAGGTATTTAGGTACGCAGTCGCAACCGGTCAGGCTGAACGTGATCCGGCAGCGGATTTGCGCGGGGCATTGACGCCGGTGCAAACCATTAACAGGGCGGCAATTACCGAACCTAAGAAAGTGGGAGAGCTATTGAGGGCTATTGACGGTTATCAGGGGAGCTTTATTGTTAAATGCGCTTTAAAGCTTGCGCCTTTATTTTTTGTCCGTCCTGGTGAACTTCGCAATGCTGAATGGGAAGAAGTATCGTTTGAAAACGCTGAATGGAATATTCCCGCCAGTAAGATGAAAATGAAAGAACCGCACCTTGTACCTTTGTCGCAGCAGGCAATAGATATATTGAAAGAACTTAAGGAATATACCGGTGCGAGCCGCTATGTATTCCCTTCAGGCCGAACTTTTGATCGACCTATGAGTGATAATGCTATTCTTGCGGCTTTACGGCGTATGGGGTACGCTAAAGATGAAATGTCCGGGCATGGCTTCAGGGCTATGGCGCGAACCATTCTTGATGAAGTATTGCAAGTGCGGCCAGACTTTATTGAACATCAACTTGCACACGCAGTCAGAGACCCAAACGGACGCGCTTATAATCGCACCGCTCACTTGGTGGAACGCCGGAAGATGATGCAAACTTGGGCGGATTATTTGGACGGCCTGAAGGTCGGTGCAAAGGTAATTCCGTTTAAGACGGCGAAGGGATAAAAATAATGATAATAACAAAAGACGAAGCAATGCAAACAGCCGTCAATTTTCTATCTTCACAGCTTGAAAGCCGTCTTGAAATCGTTGACCATATAGAAGGGAATATTTACCATGCTGGCAAAATCAATTTAAAAAATAGTTGGATTATCCATGTTAAATCAGAAGAACCAATATTAGATGGGCAAGCGCAATATATTGTGATTGATAAAAATACAGGCATTATGAATGAGATAATTGCCAGATAAAGATTGATCAACCGTCGAAAGCAAAGTGATAGCCTGTTCATCTTGGTTATTACGCAGGAAGATGGTCTTTGGGGATTCTCATGATAATGGCCGTGTCAAACTGGTAGAAATATCTTCCCTTCAATGAAAATAATATTTGCATAATGGCCTTTTTTATGGTCTTATTTGCAAAATTTTTCCAGGATACTGATATGCCGCGAAAAGCAAAAACTGCAACTTCAAGCGAGCTTCCATTCTGGGTTGATTCTCGCCAAGAGCAAGGACTCTATTTCTTCACCCGCGAAGATGCCATCGAATCCCTTCAATTCACCGAGGAAGCCTTCAAGAAAGCCGCAGCAAGACTCGCGAAAAAAAACAGAACCTTGCGTATCCGCAGTGGTTTTTTCGTCATCGTTCCCCTAGAATACCGTACCACCGGGGTATTACCTGCGGAGTGGTTTATCGCTGATCTTATGGCCTATCTGGAGCAACCCTATTACGTGGGACTACTGAGCGCAGCATCTCTTCACGGTTCCGCCCACCAACAACCACAACAGTTTCAGATTGTCACCACCGCACCCCAGCGTGAAGTCCGCAAGAAAGGTCTTGCCATTCGCTTTTTTTTCAAGACGAATTTCAACGCAACCCCTGTTACTCAAATCAAGGTTCAAACGGGGCATATTCCCGTTTCTTCACCGGAGGCCACCGCCATTGATCTCATCCGTTATGCAAGGTCAATCGGTGGACTGGATCGCGCAATGACCGTAATACAAGAACTCGCAGAGTCTATGAATACCGCCAAGCTGATCGACGCCGTAAAGGCGGAGGGGAATCTGGTTTGCGCACAACGGCTTGGCTGGTTGATTGAAAAAGCCGGTCACAGTGCACTGGTTTTGGAGCTGGCCAGATTAATTGCCAGTCATAATCCACCCTTTACGAGATTGGACCCATCGATGCCTGCCCGAGAAGCTGAAAAAAATATCAGATGGCGACTGCTGATCAATACAGACGTGGAGGGTGACCTGTGATTCCTAAGGCTGATATTGTCGCCTGGCGTCAGTTTGCACCTTGGGTTAACGATGCCCAGGTTGAACAAGACCTGATCATCAGCAGGGCGCTTGTCGCTATTTTCCAAAACCCGGTTTTGGCAGAGCGATTAGCCTTTCGGGGTGGTACAGCGTTGCACAAGCTCTATTTTGACATTCCTCGACGCTACTCGGAGGACATAAATATTGATGTCCGGTTCTATGAGGAACCGGGGCCAACGGATATATGATTGAAACATTGTGGCAGCGCCGGGAAGGCTAAGGCAATGGAGAAAACGGCGGCGTGAAAGGGATGATCAACAACCATAATCCGCGTAGCGATCGAGGTCATCAGGCAGAAATAGTCATAACTGTGAGTATTGCTATCCTCATCAGAATCGAGTGTCCTGAAGTTAAACCTGAATGACATACGGGGGTAAAAGTTCGAATTGACTGAAAAAGTTGTTTGTCCATATAATGCCGAAATATCCGCTGGTTCCCTGATGCTCCGAGAAAGCCGGGTAATAGCTAAGCTATTGCTTAAGGGCGCCGATGATAAGGTTTGGCATCAGGCAATATGCATCGACAATGTTTTACAGAAGAAAGTACCTGCCACAGCTAGGCGAATGACGAGATTAATCAGAAATAGATTGGAATTAATGACACCGGATCTATGGAAGATGGTCGTTGATGGGACTTCAGAGATCGCCATGCAGTCTCTTCTTTCCGCCGCCATAAAGCATAGCCACCTGCTCGGTGATTTCATGATTCTGGTCGTCAAAGAACACTACAAAGTTTTCAATAAAAAACTATCAGCAAGGGATTGGATAAATTTTCTTAAAGCATGCGAGCAAAAAGATCATGCGGTATTAAGTTGGAGTGAAACCACCAAAGCCAAATTAGGTCAAGTGATCTTCAGGATTCTGGCGGAAGCCAAATATGTGGATTCTACCCGCTCACTGAATCTTACGCCCGTTAGTCTGGCCCCTGAGGTTAAAGGATACCTTGTAAAATACAAAGAATCATATATCATAAAGTGTATGGACATCTCCCATGAATGAATCACTCAAAGACCGGCTCAATAAGATTATGGACAGGATTCAGTCTCCTGCATTCCTGAGCAATGCCGGCTTGGGCAATGAAATTGGTTTTTATATCTTTGATTATCCTCCAGAGGATGAACTGGTGGTGCGGGAATATGTCCGGTTTATGCTGGAGACATTAGCGAAAAAGAATCCAGACCTCACGATAGCTCATATCAATCTTTTTCGGTTGCTCATCAATTATCTGAAAGATCGTGGTATCTATGACCGTGCCCTTGATATTCAGAAGACGAAAGGTGATGAAGCCCTTGGTAAGGCATTGAAAGGACCCCTGCATGAGGAGAAAATAGCCAAGGCTTTTGTGGATGCAGCCGAGCCAGATAAACATGATGTGGTGATCATGACCGGCGTTGGCAATGTCTGGCCTTTATTCAGATCACATACCTTGCTGAACAATCTGCATCCATTCATGCAAGGGACGCCATTGGTGGTATTTTATCCAGGCATTTATGATGGACAGGGGCTCAGACTTTTTGGGCGCTTGAGCGACAATAATTATTACCGAGCTTTCCGACTCGTGCCATGATGAGGGCGTAAAGATTGATGACGCTTGGCCATACAGATCACTAAACAGTAAGAGGAACTACTATGCAGATTAAGGATCTTTTTGTTAGGGACATATTCAGACCCATAAATGGTGTTGTGAAAGCAGATCAACATGATGAAGCTATTGTATGGCAGGAACTCGACGAATATGTTGTTACCCGTGAACTCGACAAGCACTTCCGACAGTTTTTCGATGCCTACCTTGCTGCTATAGATAATCCAAAAGACCCGGTTGTTACGTCCAGAATGGGTGTCTGGGTATCCGGTTTCTTCGGTTCCGGAAAATCACATTTCATAAAGATTTTGTCATATCTTCTAAATAACTACCATGCTCATAATCCTGCAACCGCAGAGAGTAAGGAGGCAGTCCATTTCTTTGAGAAAAAGATCGAAGATGCCATGTTGTTATCTGACATCAAGCGTACTGTTTCAGAAAATACGGATGTTGTTCTCTTCAATATAGACAGTAAGGCTGATAACAAAGATGGGAAAGATGCCATTTTGTCAGTTTTTCTTCGTGTGTTTAACGAAATGCAAGGCTTCAGCGGCGATGCCCCTCATATAGCAAATTTGGAGAGGGAGCTATCCGAAGATGATCTGCTGGAAACCTTCCAAAAGACATTCCAAGAGGTTTCAGGAAAAGAATGGGTAAAGAACCGCGATGCCTTTGGGCTATATCGGGATGAAGTTATCCATTCTCTATCTAAGACGCGGGGCATGAGTGAAGAATCTGCGACCAAGTGGTTTGATGAAGCAGAAGAAAAAAACAAAATGAACATTGAAAGCTTTGCCAAATTGGTCAAGAAATATCTGGACAGCAAAGGTCCTGCTCAAAGGATCATTTTTTTAGCTGATGAAGTTGGACAGTTCATCGGCCAGGATACTCACCTCATGCTGAACCTTCAGACCATTACGGAGGATCTGGGGCGAATTTGCGGCGGTAGGGCTTGGATCATTGTTACTTCCCAGGAAGATATTGACGCCGTTCTCGGAGAGGTGCGAGGAGGCAGGGCCAATGATTTTTCCAAGATTCAGGGGCGTTTCCCCACCCGCATACTCCTGTCGAGTGCTAATACAGATGAAGTCATTCAGGCGCGTCTCCTGGAAAAGAAAGATAACGTAAAGCAAAAGCTTGAAGATCTCTACGGGCAAAAAGGTGACATCCTTAAAAACCAGCTCAGCTTCAGCAATAATGGGGCTACACTGAAAAATTTCCGCGACAAAGACGATTTCGTTATTAATTACCCCTTCGCACCTTATCATTTCCAATTGCTGCAAAAGGTCTTTGAGTCCATCAGAAAGGCTGGCGCAACAGGAAAGCATCTGGCGATGGGTGAGCGTTCCATGCTTGATGCATTCCAATCTGCCGCTAAGAATATTTCCGCAAAAAAGATAGGAGCGCTGGTGCCGCTGTATGAATTCTATCCGGCTATAGAAAGTTTTCTGGATACGATTGTCCGCAGAACCATAGATCAGGCCAAGGACAACGCCGGGCTCGAACCTTTTGATGGACAACTTCTGCGCATTCTCTTCCTGATCCGCTATGTCGATATCATTAAATCAAACGTCGATAATCTGGTTACGCTGTGTATAGATGAAGTCGATACAGACCGCCTGGCGCTTAAGCGTAAAATCGAAGATGCTTTGGTACGGTTGGAAAAAGAAACTTTGATCAACCGGAATGGTGATCTATATTTTTACCTGACAGACGAAGAACGAAGCGTCAGCCGCGAGATAAAGAATCTGGATATAGCCGGTAGTGAAGTAACAAAGACGCTTTCTGAGCTGATCTTCCAAGATGTTTTCAAGGATGACAACAAGTGCCGATATCAACTCAACAAGAAAGATTATGGCTTTAACCGCATCTGCGATACTCAACCCCATGGCAATATTAGTCAGGAATTGGGCGTAGAGGTAATCACACCTCTCCATGATGAATTTTCCGGCTTTAATACACCGAAATGTATTCTGCAAAGCACTGCTGACGGTGGACGAGTCTTGATTAAGTTGCCTGACCGCATTGATCTAGGGCGTGAATTGAGGACATACGTCCAGACCAGCAAATACATCCATCTTAAAAGTGATGCCGCAGCGCCTGAAAGCCTCAAGAAGATTCTTCGTGATCGAGCGGATGAAAACCGGGAGAGGAAAGCCCGCCTGATAAAAATGCTGGATGAAATGATCATTGAAGGCGACTATTATGCTTCCGGGCAATCTTTAGAGCAGAAGTCCGCAGCGCCTAAAATAGCCTTGTACAACTCCGTCAGTTATCTAATCAAAAATATTTATACTAAACTCGGCTATCTTGATGCCCTGCAAGAAGATCCGTTAAAAGAAATCCGTGCCGTTCTCATGTCAAACGATATAGGGCAGTATAAGCTTGAACTTGAAGGGACAGAAGGAAATGCCCAAGCCCTCAAGGAAATGAAGCAGTATGTTGATCTCAGCATGGTCAAAAATCAAAGCATTTTACTCGACGAACTCGTTGGTCGTTTCTCGGGGCGACCTTATGGATGGCCCGAACTTGAAGTTATCCTTCTTATTGCCCGGCTTTTTGTGGCAGGTGAAATCAAGCTCATGGTTGAAGGGGCAGCGATATCGCCAACGGACTCTATAGAACCGTTGTCCAAATCAGTTAAATGGAAGCAAGTCAAAGTCATCAAGCGTAAAGCCATTGCTTCGCAAGAATTGGATGTCAGTCGCAATCTTGGTCAAAAAGTGTTCGGTCAAATCGGGCCGGAATCCGAAGATGGCCTTTATGCCTTTGTGCGCGATCAGCTTGCCGCATGGGAGAAATCATTAAAAAGCTATCAGCCGCTTGCCGACACCGGCAAATATCCCGGCAAAAAAGAAATTGATGAGGGTTGCACGCTCATTGATAAATTAATTTTCATTGTTGATAGTTATGAGTTTTTCCAGGCTTTTAATGCCAAGAAAGAAGCCCTGGCCGCTTTGTCTGAGGATGTCCATGAGTTAAAAGACTTCTATTCTAATCAAAGGGCTACATGGGAGAAATTGCAGAACGCGGTTAATAGTATTTTTAAACCAAACCGGCAAGAGCTGGAAAAAGACAGCGCCGCCAAACAAGCTTTGATTCGGATGGATGAAATTCTGTCGGCAAAGCGTCCCTATGGCATGATCAAGGAAGTGGAAGGCCTCTTCAACACAGTGAGCGCAGTTAATGAAACCCTTCTGGCCAAGCACAAAACCTATACAACCCAAGCCCTGGACATCAAGATCAATAAGGTTATGGAGGCACTTGATCATTACACCGCCGAGCCCGACTTAAGGAATAAAGCCCTCAAGCCTTTGCAGGACATAAAAAAACATGTTCAGCAGGAAACAAGCGTTCCGGGGATCTTTTATCAAACGACCATGGCCAATGATGAGTTTGAAAAATCCATTGAATTAATCGAAGCAAAAAACGAGAAAGTTGACAGCAAGAAACCGGCAAAGCCCGTCAAAATTATCAAGCCTACAAATTTTTCAACTAAGAACTACCTGGAAACCGAAGATGATATTAAAGAATTCATTGAAGCGCTCCGGAAAGAGCTTGAGGCGGCGTTAAGCGAACATGCTCGCATTCGGATTCTGTAGTTAAGGAAACAGAATGAACAAGAACAAACTGAAAGCATATGCCCCGGAAGCCCGAAAGGCTTTTATCCAGGCAGTCACAGATCGTGCCCATTTCTGGGGGCTGTCGGAATCCGGCGCAGAACCTATGGAAGAAAAGGGAGATATCGCCATCATTGGCGGTCGGCCCTTTCCGCGCAAAGTAGCGGTGCAAAGAAGAGGGTTAGAAGAACATATCCGGCGTGAAGGATTTTTCTATGTCATGGAGGAAGTCGCCTACACCTGGTTTAACCGTTTCATGGCCCTTCGTTACATGGAGATTCATGGCTATCTGGAACATGGTTTCAGAGTTCTCAGCAATCCCAGTGGAAGCCCGATTCCCGAGATATTGGAAAAGGCTGCCCAAGTTGATCTGGCAGGATTAGATAAACAGAAGGTTATTGAGCTGAAGCTTGACGGGACAAAGGATACCGAACTCTATCGCCTGCTCCTCATTGCCCAGTGCAATGCCCTTCATGATGCCATGCCCTTTCTCTTTGAAAAGATTAACGATGCCACGGAACTGCTTCTTCCTGATAATCTGCTTCATTCCGACTCCCTGATCAGTAAACTGGTCAAGGAAATTGGTGAGGAGGATTGGCAAGAAGTGGAGATAGTGGGCTGGCTCTACCAGTTTTATATCTCAGAAAAAAAGGATCAGGTGATTGGCAAGGTCGTCAAAAGTGAGGATATCCCTGCCGCCACTCAGCTTTTTACCCCTAACTGGATCGTCAAATACATGGTCCAAAACAGCTTAGGGCGGATGTGGCTGGCCACTTATCCGAATTCGCCGCTCAGAGCAAAGATGGAATATTACATCGAACCCGCCGAGCAATCTGATGAAGTCAAAGTGCAGTTAAGAGCAATCACACCAGATTTCCTCGATCCCGAAAAGCTCACTTTCCTCGATCCCGCCAAGGGCTCTGGTCACATCCTGGTGGAAGCCTACGATATTTTCAAGGAAATTTATCTGGAGCGTGGTTACAGCAGTCGGGATTTCCCACGTCTGATCCTGGAGAAAAATCTTTACGGTCTGGATATTGATGACCGTGCAGCCCAGATGGCCGGCTTTGCTCTGCTGATGAAGGCACGTAAGGATGACCGACGCATTCTGCAAAACGGTAATCCACCCAAACTCAATGTCATGGCGATTCAGGGCAGCGAAGGGCTGGATGCAAATGAAATTGCCGCAAATTTATTGAACAAGACCACGACAGAGGTTAGCAAACAGGAGATAGCCGAGTTGGTGGAGCTGTTCAGGAACGGGAAAACATTCGGATCATTGATTACGGTTCCTCAGGTGCTGACCGATAAACTACCAGCACTATTAGAGATTGTCGAGGCAAAGCTCCGGGGCGGTGATATGTTTACCCAACAGGCCGTAGAAGCAATCTTGCCGCTTGTAAAGCAGGCAAGGATACTGGTTGGAAAATATGACTGCGTGGTGGCGAATCCTCCGTATATGGGAAGCGGAGCAATGAACTCATCACTCAAGAATTTTTCAAAAGTACGATTCCCAGATAGCAAATCTGACTTATTTGCCATGTTTATCGAGCGTGCTTTGGAAATGGCGAAAGAAAATGTTGGAATAAGTGCAATGATTACGCAACAGGCCTGGATGTTTTTAGGCAGCTATGAACGGTTAAGAGAAAAAGTGGCAGATTATTCAACAATATTGACCATGACGCACAATGGGTTTGGTGCTTTTGGTGCTGATTTTGGTACTACTATCTTTACTGTATTAAATGAGAAAATTGCGGATTTTAGGGGAACATTTGTTAGCTTACGAGAAGAAAAGAATGTTGATGATAAAAATATTCTTTATTTGTCAGGTCAAAATAGATTCGTTATTTCAAATGAAGAGTTCCGAAAAATACCGGGTAGCCCGATAGCGTATTGGATTTCTAACGAATTCAGGTCTGCGTTTATAAATCCAGCATTATATGAGAATGCAACAACGAGAGAGGGTCTCGTCACGGGGAACAATGAGCTGTATTTAAGATATTGGCATGAGATTTCAACAAATAACTTTATTACAAATTCAAATAATAGAACTGAAGCCGCAGTTTCAAGAAAAAGATGGTTTCCATATATTAAAGGAGGAGCTTTTCGGAAATGGTCTGGGAATAAAGATTATGTAGTTGATTGGCAAGATGATGGAAGGCGAATAAGAGAAACAATTGATTCGGAAGTAGGAAGAGTACGAGGATCTAAGTTCAATCTTGATTATATTTTTAAGCCAAATGTTAACTGGAGCGCACTTAATTCCAGTTATTTTGGGGTTAGAGTGTCTCGTGGAAGAACACTTTTCGATTCTACAGGTCCTGCTTGCTTCCCTGATTCAGATAATTTATTTTTTATTGCCGGATTTCTAAACTCTATTGTGGCAAATAAATTACTTCAAATCATTAATCCAACTGTGCGTTTTTTACCCGGTGATATAGGAAGGTTACCTCTAATTAAGCTGAGTCCATCAGTAAAAGAGACGGTTAATAAACTCGCTAAAGAAGCTGTTGAAATTTCCGAATTCGATGACTTTCAATATGAAACTTCATATTGTTTTTCAAAATACCAATTTAATTTAATTGAAGATAACTCTAATCAGCTTTCTAAATTATGGCTAACTTGGAGAGACTTGATAGATTCTCGTATAAGGAGAATGCAGGAACTGGAAACCGAAAACAACCGTCTGTTCATCGAAGCTTATGGTTTGCAGGATGAGCTGACGCCTGATGTGCCGGAAGATCAGATCACTCTGGCCCGCGCCAATCGGGTAGCTGACATGAAGCGTCTGATCTCCTACGCCATCGGCTGCATGATGGGGCGATACAGTCTTGATCAACCGGGTCTGGTCTACGCCGACAGCGGCAATGTTGGCTTCGACCATGCGAAGTATAAAAGTTTTCCTGCAGACGATGACGGAATAATTCCTGTAATGGATATGGATTGGTTTCCTGATGATGGTGCCAGCCGCTTTGAGGAGTTTCTGAAAGTTGCTTTTGCCCCCTCACCCCAACCCTCTCCCGCAAGTGGCGAGGGAGCTTTGCTGGAAGAAAACCTGACGTTTGTTGCCGACAGCCTGTCGCAAAAGAGCGGGGAAACCGCCAGAGATAGGATTCGCCGATACATAAGCACGCAGTTTTTTAAGGATCATATGCAGACCTACAAGAAACGTCCCATCTACTGGCTATTTTCCAGCGGTAAACAGCGGGCCTTTGAATGTCTGGTCTATCTGCACCGCTATAATGAGGCCACGTTATCCCGTATGCGCAATGAATATGTCACCCCACTCCAGGGCAAGTTTGCCGCCAGAGCCGATTATCTAATCCACGAGATTGATGCCGCCGCCACAACATCAGCACGCAACAAGTTACAAAAGCAACTGGACGTCTTGAAAAAGAAACAGGCGGAACTGGCTGCATTTGATGATTTGTTGCGGCACTACGCCGATCAACGCATCCACCTTGATCTTGATGACGGCGTCAAAGTCAACTATGGAAAGTTCGGGAATTTGCTGGCCGAGGTCAGGACGATCACCGGCGGCAGTGAAGGGTAAATCGCATTTATTACTTGGCTAAAGTAACGAAAAGTGTTACTTTAGCCAAGCGATTGATACTGGCGGGACGATATGCATGGACAAAAATTCATATCCGGGTTGACTGCAAACGGGCGTTACAGCTTCACCACGGAAGAAGCGATCAAGGCTCTAGACTCTTCTCCCGTGGCGGCACGCGCGGCGCTCCGGCGTTTGCGGCAAAAAGGCGAACTGGCGATGCCGTATAAAGGCTTTTATGTCATTGTTCCGCCGGAATTCAGAAATATCGGTTGTTTGCCGGCAAGTCATTTCATTCCCGACCTGATGAATCATCTGGGTGAAAAATATTATGCGGGTTTGCTCAGCGCCGCCGAATTTGCAGGTGCGGCGCATCAACGCCCCCAAGTCTTTCAAGTTATTGCAGCTAAAAACAAGTCTCAAATCATCTGCGGGAAGGTCCGGGTGGAATTTATTGCCAGAAAAAACATGGAAAAGATCCCCACGCTGGATTTTAAAACGCCCCGAGGCTACCTGAAAATATCAACGCCGGCGGCAACCGCTTTTGACCTTGTGGGC
Source organism: Syntrophaceae bacterium (assembly GCA_003142835.1). Taxonomy (GTDB): domain Bacteria; phylum Desulfobacterota; class Syntrophia; order Syntrophales; family Smithellaceae; genus FEN-1160. The sequence goes on along the minus strand of PLNU01000141.1, from coordinate 1,983 downwards.
TATCCTAATCATGCCGCAGGCCTGGATAATGTGGCAACGATTCTGTCCGAGCTTGCGGAAAAACTGGACGGCAATGAACTAAGACGAATAGCGGAGCTTTCACCCATCGCCTGGACGCAACGGCTTGGTTATCTTCTCGAATTGGTGGGAGCGCAGGACAAAACCGAAACACTGGCTGAATATATTGCTCAAAAGAAACCCGTTGTGGTTCCGTTGGTTCGCTCACAGCCTTGCCGGGGCATAGGCAGTTTGAAACGCTGGCGCATGATCGTGAATACGAAAGTGGAGGCGGAAGTTTGATTCCAGAAGATTTCATATCGGAATGGAAGAAATTCGCTCCCTGGCTGGAAACGTATCAGGTGGAACAGGATTTAATCATTAGCCGGGCGCTGGTCGAGATATTCAGNNGTTACTCGGAAGACATCGATCTAGTTCAGGTGCATGCCGGTCCCATCGGCCCGGTCATGCATGCCATTCAGGAAAAGCTTAATTCCTGGCTCGGGACGCCGAAACGCAGCAGGTCTGAAGGACGGGTAACCTTGATTTACCGGATTGTCTCGGAAGAAGAAGTGCCGCTCAAACTCAAAATTGAGATCAATACGCGGGAGCATTTTTCTATTCTTGGCTTGGAAAAGAAAAACTTTACCGTCCAATCCCGCTGGTTTTCAGGAACCGCTGCAATTCTGACCTATCCGCTCGACGAGTTACTGGGCACCAAAATGCGGGCGTTGTATCAGCGGAAAAAAGGGCGGGACCTTTATGATTTGTGGAAGGCGTTGACCACCGCCGGGACGCAACCGCGGCGCATGATCGATTGCTTCCTGCAATACATGGAACGCGAAGGGCATAGAGTGTCGCGGGCCGAGTTTGAACAGAATCTGCGGATGAAGATGAATGATCCTCGATTTTTCAACGACATCAAGACTGTCTTACTCGAGGACACTAATTTTGATTTTCAAATCGCCTCGGAATATTTAATAAATCAACTACTGCCCCTGATTCCGGGTAAACCCTGGCAAGGCAAAGATGGGTAGAATTTATGATTTCAGCTAAGCTTATAGACAATATTCGGCGCATCTTTGAAGAAGAAAACCGGCGTATCGTTTTTTGGAACGATGGCGATCGGGAATTTGAGGATGGTATAGAGTCGCTGAATTTGCCCGGTATTCAGATATTGCATTTGGGTAAAACCGGTGCATTGGAGATCAAGGTTCATCTGGAACTGGAAGATACCACCGGAAAATACCTAATTTATGCTCCTTTCCCCGAACCGACGACGGGAGACGACTGGCTCATGGACATACGCCTTTACAGCCGGACCTTCCGGGCAGATCAGGCCTCCATCGTCCTGGATGAACTTGGCCTGACGAATCAGGCCATGCGTGCCCACATTGCCAAGTATCAGGCATTCTTCCGCAGCCAAGACCGACTGAATCGCGTCAAAAAATGGATTCAACCAAAAGATCTGGAACATGATCTTGATCAGAAGATGATTGCCGTTCTGACAAAGGCAGAACAACCCGACGCCTTTGGCATCCTGATGAAATTGTTTGGAGAGCTTGCCGAGGAAAAGGCGGAGGCCATGTTAATCCCGCCACCCAAATCTTGGGATGATATTGAAAAATACGGTCTGAAAGAATCTTTTTGGAACATCATAGCTAAAACTTTCGGCTATGCGGAGCAGGAACCAAAATTAAGTGATTTGCTCATTCGATTACTGATCACGGATTTCGCCAAAGGATTGAAGGGCGATTGTCCGCAGTCTTTACGCCATTTCATTTTATCGGAAAAAAGCCTGGCCTTGAATGCATCGGTATTCCTTTCCCAGTGGCGCAGCAACATCAATCATTATGAAAGCTACAATAGCTTGTCCCATCCATTGTCTAAAGAATTAAAGATCGATGAGCATATCAGCGGTTTTGATGAACATGCTTTGATAGATGTAATGACATTTGAATCAGTCGAACGCCGCATTGTCCGGTG
>PLNU01000015.1 GCA_003142835.1 Syntrophaceae bacterium | reverse complement strand
TCCACCTCCGTCACTGCGTGACACCTCCGCCAGCGGAGGATACGGAATGACATTCTTTGCTATTGCGACACAGTTTTTGATATTGGTGTAATAGTTTGAAAATAATAAAAATAAACAATTTGGGAGAAGCTGTAACAATATTTCAGAAAATTGGCGTTGATCCTTATGGTATTGAGGCAATGGCGCCAAAAACTATCAATATTAATATACTACTTAAAGATAAATCGTGTAAAATAGCTAATATTATCAAACAGGAAATGTTGTCGATCAGCGGAGACGCTGCAGTTGCTCGCGGATCTATCGCCTGCTCAATTGCTTCCACCGATGTTTTAATAATGGGTACGCTTAAACAAATTTCAGCGCTCATAAAGAAAATAGAAAAGCAGCCTTTCGGGTTAAATATAATTGCCCAGGATATATTGGAAATATTAAAGAATAACAGACAGAACCAATATATCTTAAAAACATCACAGCGTGAAATTATATTAGGCAAGAAAACCATCGTCATGGGTATTTTAAATGTAACGCCTGATTCTTTTTCCGATGGAGGCCTTTTTTACAATCACAAAAACGCAGTTGAACGAGGCCTGCAAATGATGGACGAAGGAGCTGATATAATTGATATCGGCGGTGAGTCCAGTCGTCCCGAAGCCCAATCAGTTGATGCAAAAACAGAACTTACGCGGGTTATTCCAATAATTGAAAAACTAGTCAAGAAAACAAATACACCGATATCCATTGATACAACAAAAGCGAAAGTTGCCAGACACGCGCTTGCTTCAGGCGCTGAGATAGTCAATGATATAAGTGCGCTAAGTGGCGATAAAAAAATGGCCAGAACTGTCAGTGATGCGGGCGCTGCTGTTATTCTGATGCATATGAGGGGAAATCCTCAAAGCATGCAAAAAAATAATTTGGTTTATGATGATTTAATGGGGGAAATCATATCTTATTTGAAAACAAGCAGTGAAAAGGCTATTAGCGCAGGTATAGATAAAAATTGTTTGGTGATTGATCCCGGGATAGGTTTTGGAAAAACTGCGGAAGATAATTATAAAATTATTAAGAATCTTTCAGAATTGAAAGGACTGGGAATACCGATAATGATCGGTCCATCGAGGAAATCATTTATCGGGAAAGTAATTGGTGGCGAGCCTCATGAAAGAATTGAAGGCACGGCGGCAACCGTAGCTGCGGCAATTATTAATGGATCTCAAATTGTTCGTGTGCATGATGTTGCGGCAATGAAGAAGGTTTGCGCTGTAGCGGATGCGATTGTCAGTGCTTAGAGGGATATAATGATACAAGGAATCGGAATAGACCTGGTCGAAAATGATCGCATCGAAAAAATAATTCGAAAATGGGGTCAAAAATTTTTACAAAGGGTCTTTTCTGAAGAAGAGATAACTTACTGTGGCAAGCACATCCAGGCATCAATACATTACGGAGCAAGATTCGCGGCGAAAGAAGCTTTCTTGAAAGCATTAGGTATCGGTTTGGGTATGGGGGTTAAGTTGCGCGAAATTGAGGTAGTGAGTGATGATCAAGGGAAACCTGATCTTTCACTCCGGGATGGAGCCCAGCTACATTTAGAAAAAAGGGAGATTAAAATAATTCATTTGAGCTTAACACATACTAAAAAATACGCTACAGCTATTGTAATATTGGAAAAATAATAAATTAAATGCTAAATAAAAACTAATTATAAATGAAAAGGGAAACCGCAAAAATTGAAATAATATCGAATAGTGCAGCGCAGACTTTTGAAATTGCGCGACTTATTGGTGAAAAATTAAAAGATGGTGATCTATTGGCATTGTCGGGTGAGCTTGGTTCCGGTAAAACTTGTTTTACTAAAGGTTTAGCACTTGGTCTTGGTGTAAGCGAAGAATATCAGATAACCAGTCCGACATTTACTTTGATTAACGAATATCCGGCACGATGTAAACTTTATCACTTTGATGTATATAGATTAAACGGCTATTCAGAGTTTGAAGATTTAGGTTATGAGGAGTATTTTGCAGGCGATGGTGTTGTTGTGATTGAATGGGCTGAAAAAATAGCTAAACTAATTCCTCGCGATAGTATTTTTATCAATTTTGAATATGTTGATGAAAATAGCCGGAAAATGATTATAAGAGGATTGAAAAGCAGACTGAATGAGTTGGCAATAGATAAGAAAATGGAGGTTAGTTAATATGGCTTTGGTTGTTCAGAAGTTTGGTGGAACATCGGTGGCGAATATTGAAAAAATTAAAATTGTAGCTGCGAAAGCGATCCGGGAAAAAAAGGCTGGAAATGACGTTATTGTAGTTTTATCCGCAATGGCCGGTGAAACGGATAGGCTTATCGCCTTGGCTCATCAAGCTGCCGAATCTCCTGACGAAAGAGAATATGATTCTTTAATATCGACAGGTGAGCAAGTTACCGTATGCCTGCTGTCTATCGTTTTAAATTCTATGGGCTATCGGGCAAGATCATTTTTAGGATTTCAGGTTAAAATATTAACAGATAAAGCTTATAAGAAAGCAAGAATTTCACTTATCGATACGGAAGCAATCAAAAAAGAACTTCAGCATGGAACAATTGCTATTGTAGCCGGCTTCCAGGGTGTTGATGAAGACAACAATATTACAACTCTCGGTCGGGGTGGTTCTGATACAAGCGCGGTTGCTCTCGCGGCAGTTTTAAAGGCAGATCATTGTGATATCTTTACAGACGTTGATGGAGTTTATACTACTGATCCCAATATTTGCAGTAAAGCCCGGAGGTTGGATAAAATATCTTATGATGAAATGCTGGAAATGGCCATGACAGGAGCCAAAGTACTGCACCCGCGTTCAGTGGAAATGGCTAAAAAATATAATGTGCCTGTTTATGTTAAATCAACTTTTACTGATAAAGGAGGAACTCTTGTGACCAGAGAAGATAAAGATATGGAAAAAGAAATAATATCAGGCGTAACTTATGACCGCGATCAGGCTAAAATTACCGTGGTTCATGTTCCGGACAAACCGGGCGTGGCCGCCTCTTTATTTTCGCCTTTGTCGGAAAAGAATATCTTCGTTGATATGATTATTCAGAACGCCAGCCTGGAAGGACATACCGATCTTACATTTACCGTTTCCAAAAAAGATTTGAAGGAAGCTCAAAAAATAGTTGAGAGCACGGCTAAAAAAATCGGAGCAAAAAAGGTCGAAATAGACGATCAGGTAGCCAAGGTTTCCGTCATTGGCGTGGGAATGGCAAGCCATTCAGGTGTTGCGGCAAAGATGTTTGCAACCCTTGCCAAAGAAGGCGTGAATATTATGATGATCAGCACGTCGGAAATCAAGATATCCTGCATCATTGAAAGAAAGTATATGGAGCTGGCTGTATCGGTGCTTCATGAAGCTTTCGATTTGGCGAAGAAAAAA
>PLNU01000099.1 GCA_003142835.1 Syntrophaceae bacterium | reverse complement strand
GATTTTTTCCCTTGGATACAGGCACTTGGATTTGTATTCCACAATGTTGTGGAATAACCTGTTGATAACGATGTTGATAATCTCCGCAAGTGCGTAATTGATACGATTCTACACCAAATTGCCTAAGGTTTGAGCAAGTTTAATATTTAACAAAATCAAGTAGTTAAATGTATACCCTTTAATCATGGCGACTTATACCCGGAGCAAAGGTCAGATATGAACTTCACTGAAAAAAGTATGCCATTTAAGACAATATTTTTAAATAATTTTGATAAAAAAATGATTAAAAAAATTCTTCAAGCTTTTAAGCAATTTACATTAATTGCTTTCAAAATGGGAATTGCCATTACGATTTTTTTTGTTTACGCACAGCGCCCGTCGCAGGCGGCAGAACTTCCTCCAATTGATGATATTACCAGTCGTCTGCAGCAGACTTATGAAAAAACGATAGATTTCAAAGCTGATTTTATTCAGGAAACAACAGTAAAATCTTTAAAAAGAACTGATGTGGAAGAAGGCCGTGTCTTTTTTAAGAATCCACGGAATATGCTTTGGAATTACACAAAACCAAAAGCCAAGAAGCTGGTGATCAACTCAAAAAAAACATGGCTTTATCTGCCTCAAGAGAAGGTAGTCTATACGCAGGATTCTGATTATATCTTCCAATCAAAGGTGTTAATTAAGTTTTTATCCGGACTGGGCAAATTAAAGGATGATTTTACCATTGAATACGCAAAACCCAGGACTCTGGACAAAAATGATAATTACATACTGGTATTAACACCGCTGGAGAAAAGCGCTGCTTATAATACCCTGCAAATTCATGTCGACAAAAATAAATTTTACATTTTGCAGGTTAGCTTCGACGATGCCATGGGTAACTCTACTGCCTTAAAATTTTCTAATATTTCCATAAACACCGGACTTGCCCCCAAGATTTTCCAATTTCAGCCTCCGGCAGGGGTAAGCATTTTTAAAATGCCTTAGAAATGGCAATAATATCTATAATCCTGCATTACGATCATAGCACCGCAATTTTTTAGTTCATGACTGGCTTTAGCTATTCAAAGGGATTATCATGGCTAAAATCCGGTGTTAATTCCTGATCGCTTACTTCCTGCACAAAAATATTTTCAAAACCTAAATGCAAAGTATAATCCAAGATTTGATCATACTCATCGCGGGTAATCCTGCGGCCTAAGATGGGATGTTGGCTCACTTTAGAAATCGGCGTATACTGCGACATCAGGCTAATTGGCACTGTTGTGGATATTGCCTTTTTAATCAACCTCAACGCCTCTTTAGAATTTTCCAACCTACCCGGCAAAACCAGATGGCGGACTATTAATCCTCGACAGGCAACGCCGTTTTCTAAAACCAGATCATCACCTACTTGCAGTGCCATCTTCTTTAGCGAATTAAGCGCGAAACGCGGATATCCGGGTGCCGAAGAAAACAAGACGGCGTCTTCTTCCAAACCATATTTAAAATCAGGCAGATAAACATCAACCATCTGATCAAGCATATTGATAATTTGTGGATCTTCATAGCCGCCGCAGTTATAAACGAAAGGAACTTTCAGTCCGCGCCCGCGCGCCAGCAACAGCGCTTCCATAATCAATGGCACCTGCGGTGTTGGTGTTACCAGTTCAATATTGTGGCAACGTCGTTTCTGCAAATCAAGCATGACCTCCGCCATTTGCGCAGAATTCAGTTCCCGGCCCAAGGCGCTGTGCGATATTTGATAATTTTGACAATAGATACAACCCAAATTGCAGGAAGAAAGAAAGATAGTTCCCGCGCCGTTTTCACCAGAAAGTGGCGGTTCTTCACCATGATGCGCCAGCGCGCAATCCATAATAATCTTCGCGGGCAGGCGACAGTAACCTAAATCTCCTTGTGCGCGGTTCACATGGCAGGCACGTGGACAAAGCACGCAATCTTTGAATATTTCTTTTAGCTTGGAAACTTTATCTTCTAGTTCCACTTTAACTCATCAGGTCAGGTTTTTGGTGGGGTAGGGCGGCATCATCTTATACCATTTTGCTTTCAAAGGATAACGCGGCGGCAAGGAGGAGGCTCCGCAGGCGTATTACTAATACGCTGAGGAAGCCGACGNNCGCTGCCAACAAAGTTAGCCAAAGAAAGCGAAGCGGTATTACAATTTTTCCACTACATCCCTGATTTTGCCGCTTTCCACCAGTTCCAGAAAATCTTCGCCTAATGGCGCGGACAATTCCACTGTTTTATACCAATTCTTAATCCGCTGATCATGATCGTCAATGTAGGTCAGAAAATCATCACGATCGGGTATCTTTTCATCTGGAAGCGTTTCAATAAAGCTTTGTGAGGGGAAGACCATCAAGACATTGCTTAAGGTTTCCGCGTCCGGTACCCGGCGAACTATTTTTTTATCCAGCCAACCCGGAATGATTCTTTCCTGATGATGGAAGAAAAGGATTAAATCATTTTCCTTGGAAGCAAACTGGTGAGTAAGATGATAATCAATTAAGCCGCCATCGCGGTAAACACCGCGCGGAGCTCCATAAATATTTTGCACACCGGCAACAACCAGAGGGATAGCCCCGCTGGCCATTACAGCATGTTTGAAATTGACTTCGTTGATCCGCACAAAACGGCCACGGAATTGCGGCCTTAAGCAAAAAGGAGGCGGTTTGGCACCATTATAAAAAACAACCCTTTCCGCAAAACGGTAAATATTGTTACGGCTGAAATAATTGAATAAATAACAAGTGACCAGGCCTATTTTTTGTAACCAGAGCGTTTCGGAAGCAACAAGGCCGCGGCCGCGGGCAGTAATTATGGATAAGCGGTATTTTTTGTTGGCCAGGGCAAAAGGAAGAGCATCGTCTTCCAGATACTCATTGATGAGTTTGGTGAGTTTCGTAAACACTGTTGACGGTGTATCGTCTCTGAAATACTTCACATTTATATAGGCATCGATAAGTTTGCGGTAACACTCGGCTGCCTGCGGCTGCAACCAGGCGGCAAAGCGCCAGGCACTCGCTGAGGAACCAATCAGATGAACAGCATTAGAGCGTCCCAGAATCCCTTTTGTCAGGAGAGTTAAATCAAATCCACTGGCAAGCAGCCATCTGGGCCCTACCGCCGGCCCAAAATAAGATGAGATGGAATCAAAATTAAATCCACCATCTTTAATTATTTCATAGGCACGCTGACCTGCTTTAATTCTTATTCGGCTCATTGATCATTTCCCATTCAGGTAAAAACCTTGACACGTAAACTTTTGTCTTGTAAATTAACACTAATTTTGCTTATTGGCAAAAGCGGAAGATCATTATGTTTTCAAATTGCCGGTCAGCCCGGTAATTGAGGCGGCTTTTATCAATAAATATAAAAAAGATGCAAGTACTTTTATTTTTCTGACTCCAAAAAGGAAATAATGGATATAAAAATATCAATAAAACAAATAGCCCAAGACGCGCAACTGGCCGCGAGAAAACTTTCCCGCATATCGTCCTTAGAAAAGAATAAGGCCCTTTTACTAATGGCGGATGAACTTGAGCGCAAGCGGAATTTTCTTCTGGCAGAAAATGCCAAGGATGTAGCCCTTGCTCAAAAGACCGGACGTAACCAGGCTATGATCGAGCGCCTTACCCTCAAAGACGCCACAATTTCCGGTATGGCGCAAGGGCTGCGGGAAGTAGCCGCATTACCTGATCCCGTAGGCAAGATAACCTCGATGTGGCGCAGACCCAACAACCTTCTGGTAGGCCGGATGCGCATCCCGTTAGGAGTCATCGGCATTATTTATGAGTCTCGTCCCAATGTCACTGTTGACGCCTCCGCCCTTTGTCTCAAATCGGGAAACGCAGTTATTCTGCGCGGTGGTTCTGAAGCAATAAATTCCAATTTAGCCATTGCCTCCATTCTCCAGGGAGTTTTGAGCCAAAGCACACTGCCGCTTAAGGCCATTCAAGTCATCCCTTTCACTGACCGCGAGGCTGTTTCGGCAATGCTGCAATTGGATGAATACATTGATTTGATTATTCCCCGCGGCGGCGAGGAATTAATTCGCGCCGTGGTTGCCCAATCCAAAATACCGGTAATCAAGCATTACAAGGGAGTCTGCCATATATTTGTTGATGCCCAGGCCGATTCGGACATGGCTATAAACATTTGCCTGAATGCCAAGACCCAGCGCCCGGGAGTCTGCAACGCTCTGGAAACCTTACTGGTTCATAAGGATATTGCCTCCGAGTTTCTGCCGCAAGTGGCAGAAAAAATGCGAAGTGCGGGGGTCGTGTTAAGAGGATGCGAAAAAACACGATCGATATTAAAAAATATTGAAGCCGCCAGCGAAGAGGATTGGTACGCGGAATATCTTGATTTGATTCTGGCCGTGCGGGTTGTGGAAACAATGGATGAAGCCATTGCGCATATTGAGAAATACGGCTCCTTGCATACGGAATCCATAATTACAAACGATTATGCGAACTCGCAAAGATTCTTAAACGAAGTCAATTCTTCGACAGTGATGGTCAATGCTTCCACCCGCTTCAGTGATGGTTTTGAGCTGGGATTGGGGGCGGAGATTGGCATTTCCACGACAAAGCTTCATGCTTTCGGGCCGATGGGGCTGGAAGAATTAACAACAACAAAATTTATAATCTACGGTAATGGACAGGTGAGAACATGAAATGGGGACTTTTTGGCGGAACATTTGATCCGATTCACTTCGGACATTTGCGGGCAGCAGAAGAAATGATGGAAATATTTAAATTAAACAGGATAATTTTTGTTCCTTCATCCCGGCCGCCGCACAAACTGGAAGCCGAAATCACTTCTTTTTACCATCGAGAACAAATGGTGCGCATGTCTATCGAAGGTAATGTCAACTTCTCTTTTTCCGAAGTGGAAAACTTACGCGCAGGCAAATCGTATTCTGTAGAAACAGTGGAATATATTTTAAACAAATATATGGAAAATATAGAGTTGTACTTTATTGTCGGACAGGATGCCTTTCAGGCCGTCACTACATGGAAGGACTGGGAAAAACTTCTTTTGCTATGCAATTTTGCAGTTATGACACGTCCCGGTTACAAAAATAAAGGGCTGGATAGTATGCTGACAAAAGAATTTGCCGCACGCTTTGTTTACGATAAGGAAGTTGATGGATTTAAAGGTCCAACCGGACATACCATATTCTTCCGTAATACAACCTTCCTGGACATTTCTTCTTCCCGCATAAGAACAATGGCCAAAACGGGCAATTCAGTAAGATACCTTACGCCGGATAACGTCCGCCAATATATCGCGAAGAATGGCATCTACAAATAATTAATTGAGATGTGAAGAAAGAATTTTTCTTAAAAATTGACCGGTGTGTGATTTATCTTCCCGTGCCACTTCTTCTACTGTACCTGATGCAACAATTTGGCCGCCACCAGGCCCGCCTTCCGGACCTAGGTCAATAACGTAATCGGCGCACTTAATCACATCCAGATTATGTTCAATGACAACCATAGTATTGCCCATATCTACCAGGCGGCTTAGAACATCCAGCAACTTCTGAATATCCGCGAAATGCAATCCAATGGTTGGTTCATCGAGAATATAAAGAGTGTTGCTGTTGACCCGCTTGCCCAGTTCCCGAGCCAGCTTTATTCTCTGCGCTTCGCCACCGGAAAGAGTTGTCGCCGACTGCCCCAGGCAGATATAGCCTAAACCAACATCGCTAAACAATTGCAGATGCGACTTTACTGACGGAATATTGGAAAAAAATATCAGTGCCTGATTAACCGTCATCTCCAGAATATCGGCGATACTATGATTCTTATATTTTATATCCAGCGTATCGCGATTAAATCGTTTGCCGTGGCAAACATCACAAGTCACATATACATCCGGCAGAAAATGCATTTCAATTTTATTTAAACCATTGCCTTCACAAGCCTCACAACGGCCGCCTTTCACGTTAAAGCTGAACCTTCCGGGCTTATAGCCGCGAACCCGAGCTTCGGGAAGATTGGCAAACAGCTCGCGAATAAAAGAGAATATTCCCGTGTAAGTCACCGGATTCGATCGCGGCGTCCGGCCGATAGGCTGATGATTGATCATAATAACCCGCTCAATACCTCCTAAATCAACAACCTTTTTAATTTTTCCCATTGACCCATCGTGCTGATTCAAACGGCGCGCCATTACTTTATAAAGAGTTTCAATAACCATCGTACTTTTGCCGGAACCAGATACACCGGTTACCGCTGTAAACACTCCCACCGGTATTTTAATATCAATATTTTTAAGATTGTTTTCGCTGGCCCCTTCCAAAACGATGTGCCTGCCCGCGATTGAGCGCCGTGTGGCAGGCATTGCTATGGAATCCTTGCCGGACAAAAATCTGCCGGTGAGTGATTTGTCATCTTTGATAATTTCTTCCGGAGTTCCTTGAAAAACCACATCTCCACCGTGCGCTCCGGCACCTGGCCCCATGTCAACAATGTGATCGCATGCAGACATCATATCGGCGTCATGCTCCACAACCAGAACAGTGTTGCCCATATCGCGCAGCTTTTTCAATGTATCAATCAGACGCAAATTATCTCTCTGGTGCAACCCCACGGTGGGCTCATCCAGCACATACAAAACGCCCATCAGCCCGGACCCGATTTGTGTCGCCAGCCTGATGCGCTGGCTTTCACCTCCAGATAAAGATAAGGTTGATCTCTGTAAACTCAAATAATCCATACCGACATTGAGCAGAAATTGCAGGCGGCTTTTTATTTCCTTAAGTATTCTTTCCGTTATAATTTTTTCTTGCGGCGATAATGCAAGCTGATCAAAAAAATTATAACATTCGCGAATCGAAACCTGACAGAGTTCATAAATGTTTTTTCCTCCCACTGTAACCGCCAGGCTTTCTTCTTTCAGGCGCGCTCCATGGCATGTATCGCAGGCGCTTAAATCTATGTACCGCCCTAAATCATTGCGCACAGCGGTTGAGGTTGTTTCACGCCAGCGGCGTTCCAACTGCTTTATCGCTCCTTCAAAGGGACGATGAGCGAAATATCTTTTATCAGGACGATCGGAATAGAATTTAATATTTTCTTTTCCCGATCCATACAGGAGAACTGTTTGAATTTTTTCCGGTAATTTATTAAACGGCGTATTGATATCAAAACTATAATGAGCACAGAGCGCATCCAACATGTTATGGTAATAAAGAGAATTACGGCCGGCCCAGGGCGCAATCGCTCCTTCCCGCAAGCTCAGACCCGCATCCGGCACAACCAAATCTACGGTAAAATGCATGCGTGAACCCAGCCCATTGCAATCAGGACAGGCGCCATAGGGACTGTTAAAGGAAAACATGCGGGGGGTTAGCGCGGGAATACTTATGCCGCAATCGGGACAGGCATATTTTTCGCTGTAAAGCATTTCTTCGCCACTTTGCAGAACTATGCGCACAAGCCCTCCCGCACGGCTGGCGGCAATCTCCAGAGAATCGCGCAGTCTCTTTCTCACGCCTTCTTTTAATACCAGGCGGTCAACAATCAAATCGATATCGTGGCGCTTTGTTTTTACCAGTACTATTTCTTCCGCCAGATCTCTGAGCTCTCCATCAATCCGGACACGCACAAATCCTTCTTTCTGAAGTTTTTTTAGTTCTTTCTGGAATTCACCTTTTTTACCGCGCACCAGCGGCGCCAGAATACTGAAGCGGGTGTTTACCGGCAGGGCAAGAATATTTTCTACGATACTATCAATTGTCTGCGATTTAATTTCCCGCCCGCAGCGGTAACAATGACAAACACCTATCCCCGCATAAAGCAGGCGAAAGTAGTCGTAAATTTCGGTGACTGTGCCGACAGTTGAACGCGGATTGTGGCTGGCTGTGCGTTGCTCAATTGCTATGGCCGGTGAGAGCCCTTCGATTGATTCCACATCCGGCTTGTCCATTTGCCCGATAAACTGGCGGGCATAAGTGGAAAGTGATTCCACATAGCGCCTTTGCCCTTCAGCATAAATCGTGTCGAACGCCAGCGAAGACTTACCGGAACCGCTAACACCGGTAATGACAACAAGCTTATCACGAGGTATATCTAAACTTATATTTTTTAAATTATGCTGGGAAGCGCCTTTGATTCTTATTGCATCCATATTTTACTTTACTGCTAATTACATTTTTATTTCAATAAACGATTTTTTCCGGATAGAAGTGATCCATTCTTCATATTTCTTTTCCAATTTCTCATCTTCGATTTTTGTCTTTATTTCTTCCCGCACTGCCGCGATGGGCTTTAATCCGGCGCCTTTTTTATCCACAACCTTAATAATATGAAATCCGATGCCGGATTCTATCACTTCGCTTACTTGCTCCATAGGCAGGTTAAACGCCACTGATTCCACTGCGGCAATAATTGTACCTTTCTCAATAAAACCGATATCACCACCCTGCGCCGCCCCTGGCCCTTGAGAATATTTTACGGCCAGCAATTCAAAAGACTCACCAGCAAGAACGCGTTTACGCAGTTGCCCGGCCTCTTCTTTTATTTTCGCCTTTGTTTTCTTATCCGCTTTAGCGGGAATAGCTAAGAAAATTTGTTTTAACCTGACCGCTTCTTTGCCTTCGTAATCCTGCCTGTTTTTGTTATAGTACTCGCCTATTTCCTCATCGCTGACAATTACTTTGGATTTAATCTCCCGCCGCAATAACCGTATCCGCATCATTTGACTTCTTATGTCTTTTTTCAAAGATTCAAGAGAAGTACCTTCACGGGCAAGATTTTTTTTGAAATCTTCCATGTTGGACTTCTTTTTCGCCATCATATCCCTGATCACATCCATGACTTCTTCATCTTTAATCACAATGCCCATGCCTGCTTTTTTTGCTTCTTGCTCAATGAGTAAATTATCAACAAGACGTTTCAGGAAAGATTCTTTGGCTTGGTTAATGATTGCTTCCTTATCTTTGCCCTTATAATTATCCTCGATGTTTTTAAGGTAAGGTTCAAACGCCGTATTGAATTCGGTAAGGGTAATTATCTCATCATTCACAACAGCAACAATTTTATCCACAACTTCGGCGCCAACCGGCACGCACAAAAGCATTAAACTACATATGATTAAAACAAATCTTTTGCACAATTTCATAAAATTTCCCCCTCCTAGCTTCGTTTCTGAATTTTCTCTCTCAGTACTGTACTTTCCTTTTTGATTACTACTTTCATTTTTAAAGCTTCGAGCCAGGTAGTAAAAGCTGCATCTTCCTTTTGCGCCCGAATTTCAGCGATTACCTCTTCTTTCATATACGCAAAATTTCTGGTTTTTGCCGGCTGAATTTCCAAAACCTTGAAAATATGAAAACCATAAGGACTTTGCACTATAGGACTTACTTTATTGACCGGTAATTTAAAAATGGTGTCGTCCAATGGTTCCGGCATGATCTGACGGGTAATAAACCCCAAATCTCCGCCACGAATTGCTTCCGGGCTTATCGATATCTCTGTTGCGACTCGGGTAAAATCATCACCGGCATTCAATCTCGCCTCCGCTTCTTTTGCTTTGGCCAGATCGCGAACGACTATTTGAGCAACTCTAACCCGTGATTCCGCCTTGTAATTATTACGGTGCTCATTGAAATAGTCTTCCGCTTCATCTTCGGATACACGAATATTGACATTAACATCAACCGCGACAAGTTTCTTAAAGAGCATTTCTTTTTTTATATCATCTCTCCATTCTTCATACCTGACATTTTCCTGCACAAGCAAATTGGCAAAATCTTCTCCGTAGTCTTTCATAACTTCGCTAATTTTAGCTTCAAGCTCGCCAGCGCTTATGGAAATATTCAATTCCTGCGCGCGCAAGTACATGATTTTTTCTGTAATCATTTCGTCCAGAACTTCTTCTTCAAGGCGTTTATAATTGGACTGATTTAACAAAAGATCTTTTGGCAGCATGGGCATCTTTTGATTTAACCGGGACTGATATTCATCAAGATAAATTTTGGCGCCGTTTACAGTCGCTACGTACGGTCTTGAAAAAATATTAATCTTGTCGCAGGCAACAATAAAAAGAAGTGCCAGTACAAGTAAGACATACCGGGGGTTCAACATTAAAGACATTATTTTGGGAGATAAATGCAGATTCATATTATACATAGCATTTATTTATATCCTGCTTGCGTTTATTGAGCAAGCATCTTTAATAACAAATTGGCTTGTGTTAATCTTTCTGTTTCGGGAAGACCGGGAGCGGGGACGTACAATTTGTAATCCGGGGTAAAGCGTATTTCCTTAATTTTCTTACGATAAAGTGCGACAATCCTTCCCGGATCAACAGGAGTTGCAGTCCGGAAATGAATATACAAATATTTGCCGTCATAACCCATTTTTTTCCCTTTCAGGAGTTTTAAACTATTTCTTATGATGATCACTTGCAACAAATTTTCCACGGATGCGGGCAATGCGCCATAACAATCCTGCAATTCACTTTTGGTCTGATTAATATCTTCATCAGTTGCGGCCAGAGAAATTCTTTTGTATAACACCAAGCGCTGGTGGACATCCTGAACATATTCCTCGGGAATGAAAGCGGAGACTCCCAATTGAATTTCCGGTTGTATTTCTTCTTCATCCACCTTTTCACCCTTAATTTCCCGAATAGTTTTTTCCATTAACTCCGTATAAAGTTCGTAACCGACCGCGCAAATATGACCTGCCTGGGAAAGTCCCAGCAAATTGCCGCCGCCGCGGATTTCCAGATCGTTATAGGCGATCCGAAAGCCGGAACCAGGCTCGGAAAATTCTTTGATCACCTGCAGCCTTTTCATGGCTTCTCGCGAAAGCATTGCTCCTTTCGGCAAAAGCAGGTGCGCAAAAGCTTCCTTATTGGCACGGCCAACACGACCGCGTATCTGGTAGAGTTGCGCCAACCCGAATCTGTCGGCGCGATTAATAATGATCGTATTGGCCGTGGGAATATCCAGACCGGAGCCAATGATGGTGGTGCACACCAGAACGTCACAATCCCTTCTCACAAATTGAGCCATTGCTTTTTCAATTTCCGCCGGTTTCATTTGCCCGTGAACGACACCGACCCTCGCTTGTGGCACAAGCCGCGAGATAAGATGGGCGATCGAATAAATGGAGCGCACCCGGTCATGGACAAAAAATACCTGCCCTCCGCGCGCCAACTCTTTTTCCACCGCAGCCTTAATTGCATCTTCATCAAACTCCAGCACGTATGTTTTAATGGGCAATCTGTCTTCCGGCGGCGTGTTAATGATGGACAGATCCCTGATGCCTACAAGGGAAAGATGAAGCGTGCGCGGGATCGGCGTTGCCGAAAGAGTCAGCACATCAACAAGTGTGCGCATTTTTTTCAGCTTTTCCTTGTGCGCCACGCCGAAACGCTGTTCTTCATCAATTATTGCCAGTCCCAGTTCTTTAAATTCAACATCTTTTTGAATCAGGCGATGTGTTCCTATGACAATATCTATCTTTTGATTTTTTATTTCTTCAACAATTTTCTTTTGTTCGGCTTTACTTTTAAAGCGATTGAGCACCTCTACACGAATGGGGAAATCGCGAAGCCTGCTTGAAAACGTCTGGTAATGTTGCTCGGCCANNATAGCAACTTCTGTTTTGCCGAAACCGGCGTCGCCGCATATTAACCGGTCCATCGGCTTTACATCATCCATATCCAGATGAACATCTTCAATAGCTTTGGCCTGATCAGGCGTTTCTTCAAATTCAAAAGTAGAACAAAATTCCTCATAAATCCGATCCGGCGGCAAGAACGATTTTCTTTCCATTACTTCACGGGCGGCATAAATGGCAACCAGATCCTCAGCAACTTCCCGCACTGATTTTTTAACCCTCTCCTTTACCGCATCCCAGGAAGCTCCACCCATCTTATCAATTTTCGGCACATAACCATCGGGACCAAGATACCTTTGAATTTTCTCCAGAGAATTAACCGGCAGGTAGAGTTTATCGCCGTCCAAATACTCAATGACTAAAAAATCGTTTTCGATTTTACCGACATTAATTTTTTGCAGTCCACGATAAACGCCAATGCCAAAATCAGTGTGGACGACAAAATCACCCTCTTTTAAATCACCGAAAGATTTAAGGAAACTACTTCCCCGCGTTGGCCGCAAGCGGCGGCGGGTCACTTTTTTTACAAATATTTCCTCCTCACTTAAAAAAGCCAGCTTCATTGCCGGAAAGATAAAGCTGGTAGATATCTTCCCTTCCCATAAAACGAGTTGAGGATAGCCTTCCCACCGGTTGATAAAGTCCATAAGCGAATTTTGCAAAGGTCTAATCTGCACGGGTAAATCATAAGATAAAAGCAGGTGCTGCATCCGGTGCAAATCTTCCGGTGTCGGACACATAAAAATAATCAACATGTCTCCAGAAAGCCACAATTTAATTTTTTCCGCAGTTTGCCGCAAAAGAGCATCTTCCTTGATCTCATAGGCAAGATGTTCTTCCCGTTGCAGATTTTGGCCAGTTTCAAAAACAATAGTTCTGGACGCATTGTCCACGCCCTCGTCCAACTGAAGAGCCGTCAGGGAAATTTGCCCAAATCGTTCCATGCCGGCTAAAATATTTGCCAGATCAATATAAGCGCTTTCTTTCTCCAGATAAAACTTGCCGCTGTTTTTAGCTTTGAACAGCAATTTGTCGATATTCTGCTCAATACGTGGAGCAGCCTGGCTTATCGCCAATGGATCATCCAAAACCACCAGGGTGTTTTGCGGCAAATATTCAAAAAAGCTTGATAACTTATTTGGGGGACATTCACCGCTGTTATCGTATGCTTCATAAAAAAGTGGCAGGAATACAGGGTTTATGGAATTGGCCAGATTATTCTGCAGCGTATCCACCAGACGGTTGCGAATTTCGCGGGAAAGGGAAAGATCATCGGCGCGACGCTTAATATTGCGCGTGGCCAGCTCAAGCCCCGGCAAAGTGATGATCACTTCACTGGCCGGCGACACAATAAAAGCATCTGCTGAACCCACAGAACGTTGAGAAGAGCAATCAAATGTGCGAATAGATTCAATTTCGTCGCCTGACATTTCCAAACGTAGTGGGTTTTTTCCCGTAGGCGGAAATATATCGATGATATTACCGCGGATACTGAATTCCCCTCTTTCCTCCACAAGGCTGACTCTTTTGTAACCGCCGGACAGCAGGTGCTCGCCAAAATCCTCCCGGTTCAGTGTATCGCCCGTAGAAATTATTCGCAGATACTGATTGAACTGTGCGAAAGGCATTACTTTTTGCATCAAAGCAATCACGGAAGTAACCACAACTGTTCCCGGGTTTATTTGCAGTCTGGCAAGAGCTTCGAGGCGTGTTAATTCTTCCTCTTTTTGGAGAGCGAACATGCCGATTGTCCGAAAATCAAGCGGCGGGTAATAAATTACATTTTCTTCCCCCAAAAAGAGAATCAGATCGCGCGCGAATGCCGCGGCTTCATTTTCTTCGGGGCAGACGACAAGAAGGGGCTTCTCCAAACGGGCAAAAAGGAGGGAAACTAAGTAGGAACGTGCCGCACCAACCAGCCCGCCAATATTAACTTTGGGATCAGATTGATTAAGTTGTTCCAGAAGATTCCGGAGAGGTTCAATATCTTCCGTATTTTTTTTAAGAATAATTTTTCTCACTGATAATAATCCAAATTTTGTACTAAATAAAAAGGCCGAAGGTGGAAACCATTTATGTTCAAGGGATTCCTTCGGCCTGGGGAATTTTATCCACAAAACTTAAACTTTGGCTGCCTTTTGCAGTTTTTTGATCATATCCGTTTTTTCCCAGGGGTAGTTATCCAGGAAAAGCGTCCGGGGAATCTTCCGGTAAATATCAGCGTTGAGCAAATCAAATCTTTCAATCATACCTTCCGGGGTAAGATCAAAGAGTTCCTCAATGATTTTTTCCAGCTTTTCGTCGGAAATGTTCCCTGTTCCAAATGTATTGACATAAATGGAAAAGGGGCGGGCAATTCCAATAGCGTAGGCGAGTTGGACGGAACATTTGGAGGCGAGCCCTGCGGCTACAATATTTTTTGCCACATTGCGGGCGCCAAAGGCGGCAGAGCAATCAACTTTTTCCGGAGTTTTATTCACTACAGCACCGCCACCGAGCTGCGCGCCGGGATAGCCACCGTAAAACTGCACAACCAGTTTACGGCCTGTCACACCGGAATCGGCAGCGCTGCAGGAATTGATGGCATCCCATTCGCCCGTAGGATTAAAGAGAAGCTCTGTTTTCTTATCGATACAATCTTTCAGACAATCAAAAGCAATCTTTTTGGCTTTCTCTCTGACTTTATTCCTGTTGCCCTTGACGAAACGGTAATCAATAGAGTTGGACATAAGTACCTTGGCCAGACGAACCGGCTTGCCTGTCTTGATATCGTAATCTACCGAAACCTGACCCTTGCCGTCCGGAGCGAAAATAGGATCGCCGCAGTTCTCAAAAGCCCGCATCATCCTGTTGACCAGAACATAGGGAAGAGGCAGGAGCTCCGGCGTTTCATCACAAGCAAAGCCGTACATAATACCCTGATCTCCGGCACCGATTTCATGATCCTTGTTCAAAAGACAACTTGTGCCCTGGTTGATATCTGGAGATTGAGGAATAATGGCATTTAAAACACCCATCAAATGGCCATTTAACCCTACTGCCGCGTGGTTGTAGCCGATAGACAGAACTGATTGCCGGGCAATTTCGTCAATATCAACGAAAGCCCTTGTCCTCACCTCTCCACCGACAAGACATATACCTTTGCCCAAAAAAACCTCGATACCGCAGTGAGGCATGTTGCTCAAATCCAGGCCTATTTTCTTTTCCTCTTTCAGGATTTCCGCAATAACATTGGCCGCAATGACATCGGCGACAATATCCGGATGACCTATCTTGACGCTTTCTGACGAAATCTGCATGTTAACAGTCTCCTTTGCAAAATCATTTTACAACAGGTAAATTTGTTCAATAAAAAAACCCGTGTCAAAGCACGGGTTCAATTTACTGGCAATTGATTCTACAGTGCTTTAGCACATTTATAGAGCGGAGCAATTTACCTTAAATCACCGCTGTGTGATCAAAATTATCACAAAAGCAGATAAAGTCAAGAAAATTATAATATCATTTCTGAAATATAGTTGACTAAAGAGATAGTTAGTTTTATAGTTCGTACATTAAAGTATTGAGGGAAAAACTCATATCAAAAAAAATAATCACCATGGAAAGGAATATTATGCGTAAAATCATCGTTGCCATTTTTATTGTCATGCTGGCGGTACCGGCTTTTGCCGCGTCAGATCCAACAACTGAAGAACAGAAAGCTCTATATGCAATTGGAGTTGAATTTGCGAAGCAGCTTGATATTTTCAACTTTTCTGCCGCTGAATTCGAATTTGTACAGCAGGGATTAGCCGATAAGGCAAATGGCAAGAAAATAATTGCCGATCCGGAAGCCTATAAGCAGCAGATCAACGAGCTTGCCCAGGCAAGAGTGAAAATTGCCGCAGATAAGGAAAAGGCCAAATCTAAGGAGTTTTTAGAAAACGCTGCCAAGGAAAAGGGAGCCCAGAAGACTGTTTCCGAACTTATCTATATACCAATCAAAGCGGGAACCGGCAAACAGCCCAAAAGCACAGACATAGTCAAGGTGCATTACACCGGTTCTCTTATTGACGGGAAGGTATTCGACAGCTCCGTGAAACGCGGACAGCCGGTAGAATTTCCGCTCAACCAGGTTATCAAGTGCTGGTCCGAGGGTGTGTCCAAGATGAAGGTCGGCGGCAAGGCCAAGCTGGTCTGCCCCTCCACCATTGCTTACGGCGATGAGGGAAGACCGCCCATCATTCCGGGCGGCGCGACACTGGTCTTCGAAGTGGAACTTCTCGGCGTAAAAGCTCCTGGTGCTGCTCCAGGGGCTACGAAACCCTTCGGCAAGAAGAAATAGCCAATTCGTTTCCGATCCCTTGCTCAAGCAGGGGATCGGAAACTACTTCTTATCTCAAGTAAAAATAATCTTCGTATTGTGCCGCTGATTTCTTTGGAGTTAAAATCCGCTTGACATTTCTTCTCAAATATTTAACCATTTGGTTAAACCTAACGGTTAAAAATGTACGGCTTTGGGAAATGCTGTGAAGGGCACGCGCGGAATGACGATTGTGGAGAATAGGGATTGCCACATACACTGTTGTGAATTCGCATTAGCGTCATTTTCACCCTCCCTCAATCCCTCCCCTCGAGGGAGGGAAGATACGGTAGGGAATGACGGACGTGGAATGATAAAAAAGTATTGGTGAAGCGTTTGATTAAAAAAGTAATTGATATAGAAAAACCAGGCAAGACCGCTGAGAAAATTTTAATGGCGGCGCGCGCTGTATTTGCCGAGAAAGGTTACAACGGAACGCATGTTGATGAAATCGCTAATCGCGCGGGTGTAAATAAAGCAACTCTCTATTATCAAATCGGCGACAAGGATACTCTCTACGCCAATGTGATCCACCAGGTTCTAGGCAACATCGCCCAAGATATTGCCGAAGCTGTGGCCAAAGTTGATCAGCCGGAAGAAAAGCTCAAGGCCTATATACATTGTATCGCTAATGCCGTAGATAAAAATCCGGAATTGCCGCCGATCATGATGCGGGAGATTGCCTCTGGCGGCGCAACCCTGCCGCGCGTTGTCGTCGAAGACATAGCTTCAGTCTTGACAATTTTGATCGGCATTCTCGATAAAGGAAGAAAGGGAAAAATCTTTGCTGAAACCATTCCTTTCCTTATCCACATGATGATTCTGGGAACGATTCTTTTCTACAAGGGAAGTGTTCCGATAAAAGACAGACAAATATGGCTGCCCGCGGAGGTCAGAGCTCACGATAAAAAGTTCAAAGGCAATATTGGCGACGAAGTGGCCAGGCTGATATTGAGAGCGGTAAAACGATGACCAATGGAATGGCACAATCCCAATAGGTAGCAGGCAGAATACTGCGGACTAAAATGTAAAGCAGAGGTTGAGCGTTGAAAAAAAGAATAATAATTATTGTTTTTATAATTCTCTTTGTGACTGTCGGATTACTTGTTTATTTCGGCCAGAAAAATAATCAGCAAAAAGAACTTTCTTATTCCGGTACAATCGAAACAACACAGGCAAAATTATCATTTCAGGTGGCCGGGCGCGTTGCTCAAGTCAATATTCAGGAGGGGCAGTCTGCTGCTAAAAACCAGATTATCGCTGAGCTGGACCGGGCGGAATTTGAATCACGTTATGATCAAGCCAAAGCAAATCTGGATCGAGCGCAAAAAGCAAAACAACAACTGGAAACAGTGCTGGATATCAGCAAGAAAACACTGCCCTCCGAAGTGGTCAGAGCCACGGCAAACGTAAAAAGCGTTCAAGACACATTAAAAGATGCTGAAAAGAACTACAAGCGCTTCGAAGAGCTATTCGGCAAGGGTGTGGTCACAGAAAAAGAACGCGACACCATGAAGCTGGCCTATGAAGTGGCTAAATCGCGGCTGGCCGAAAGCGGATCCATTTTAAAACTGGCTCAGGGCAATCTGACTAAAATTGACGCAGCTAAACAGGATATAGAAACCGCGATTGCTCAGATTAATGCCAACAAGGCGGCTTTAAACCAGGCTTCGATCCAGTTGAGTTATACCCAGTTAAAATCACCGATGGACGGTGTAGTAACCAGCCGTAATATCGAACCCGGTGAAACCGTGAATGCCGGACGCGAAGTAATCACCATTTCCGACCTTTCCCGAGTTGATCTGAAAATATTCGTCGATGAAACAGAAATCGGCAAAGTCAAACCCAACCAAAAAGTTGAGGTGAGAGTAGATACATTCCCCGGCAAAAGCTACGCGGGATATGTATCTTTCATCTCCCCGGAAGGAGAATTTACGCCAAAAATCATCCAGACAAAAAAAGAACGGGTAAAGCTGGTGTATCTGGTTAAGGTATCCATAGTTAATCCCAGCTTTGAGTTCAAAGCTGGGATGCCAGCCGATGCTTTGCTGGCGCAATAGTGAGCGATCAAATGATCACTCCCCAGGAAAATTCCCGGTCCATGGTGGAAGTTAAAAACGTTACCCTGCGCTTTAATCTTGTCGAGGCGGTCAAAGACGTTTCTTTCTCTGTCGACAAAGGCAATATTTTTGGTTTAGTAGGTTCCGACGGCGCCGGTAAATCAACTCTTCTGCGGCTGATTGCCACCATGATCAAACCAACGCAGGGAGAAATTTATATCAATGGCCTCAACGTCCTTACCGAAAAACAAAAAATAAAAAACCTGATTGGTTACATGCCGCAGCGGTTCGGCCTGTATCAGGATCTGACTGTCGATGAAAACATTAATTTTTTTATGGATATTTTTGGTATAGCGCGCACGGAAAGAAAAATACGCAAAGAGAAGTATCTGGGGTTTTCCAATCTTCTGCCCTTTACAGACCGGCTGGCTGGTAATCTTTCCGGAGGCATGAAGCAGAAACTGGGGCTGGCCTGTGTGCTGGTGCATGAACCGCNNAATATGAAAAAAGAAGGCATGACGATTATCGTTTCCACAGCCTATCTGGATGAAGGCGAGAGGTGCGATAGTCTGGGATTGATGCATAGTTCTATTCTTCTGGATACAGCAACTCCCGCTATTCTTCGCGGCAGTTTTAAAACTCTGGAAGAAGCAATCATTGAACGCATTAAAGAAGTGGATGGAGAGCTGGCGCATGATACTTTCCAATTCTGATTCCATTTCCGTGACGAACCTGGAAAAAAAATTCGGCGCTTTTGTCGCGGTCAACAAAATTACCTTTTCCGTAAAAAAAGGCGAGATATTCGGATTCCTCGGCGCCAACGGCTCAGGCAAGTCCACCACGATTCGCATGCTTTGCGGCATAATCACACCCACGTCCGGCGCTGGATTCGTTGCCGGGCACGACATTATGAATGAGTCCGAAGAAATCAAGCATTCCATCGGCTATATGTCGCAGAAATTTTCTCTCTATGAAGATTTAACGCCCTTCGAAAATTTGCGCTTTTATCTGGGAATCTACAATGTGCCGCAATCACAATGGCCGGAGCGCATTGATTGGGTTTTGAATATGGCGCGGCTGCAGGAGGTACGCAACCGTCAAACGAAAGAATTACCGCCCGGCTGGCGCCAGCGCCTGGCCCTGGGCTGTTCGCTTTTGCACAAGCCGGATATTTTGTTTCTGGATGAACCTACTTCCGGCGTTGATCCGATTACCCGTCAGCATTTCTGGAATTTTATTCAGCAACTTGCCCGCGATGGTATTACGGTATTTGTCACGACGCACTACATGGATGAAGCACGCTTTTGCGAACGGATTGTTATGATTAACACGGGCATTATTGTGGCCGCGGGCAGTCCCGCAGAAATTATCGCGGCGGCCTGTCCCGATTCGCCTCAAGCGGATTTGAATAACGCCTTTATAACCTTAATGACGAGGAAAGGCATTTGAATCCTTTAAGAATTAAAGCCCTCATCCGCAAAGAAATTTATCATTTGATCCGGGACTACCGCAGCCTTTATCTGGCGTTTGCGATTCCGCTAATCCTCATTATTCTTTTTGGTTATGCGCTGAGCCTTGATGTAGATAACGTAGAAACGATCGTTGTTGATTACGATAAATCCGAGCTCAGTCGTGATTTTATCAGCAAGCTTGACGCGTCTCTTTATTTCCACGTTTCAGAACGGCTGCCCCAGACAAAAGATGCCATTGATTATCTCGATCATGACCGGGCAAAAGTAGCAATTGTCATCCCGCCCAATTTCATGAAAAGCATCGGTGCCGACCGGGAAACTCCCCTGCAAATCCTTATTGAAGG
Source organism: Syntrophaceae bacterium (assembly GCA_003142835.1). Lineage (GTDB taxonomy): Bacteria > Desulfobacterota > Syntrophia > Syntrophales > Smithellaceae > FEN-1160. The sequence goes on along the minus strand of PLNU01000099.1, from coordinate 700 downwards.
CAGCGATCCCAATTTCGCCGGTATTATTCGCGGCTACTTGACGGCTTTCACCGAACAGTACAATCAAAAACTGCTTCTTTCTTTTCTCAACCGTCAGGGAATGGAAAAAATAAGCCCTCCCGTAGATGGCCGCATCCGCATCTGGTTCAACGAAGACTTGGAAAGCCGCAATTTCATTATCCCCGGAATTATCGCCATTATTATTATGATCGTCGGCGCGCTTTTGACCTCGCTCATCATCGCGCGCGAATATGAAAACGGCACGATGGAAACCATCAAATCCATGCCGGTTAGAGCCGGGGAATTACTGCTGGGCAAAGCCCTCCCTTATTTTATCATCGGACTGACTGATGTGTTAATAGCGATTCTCTTAGGCCAATTACTGTTTGGCATAGTTATGAAAGGGAATTTCTGGCTGATGATGGCCGCTACCTCTCTTTACCTGGGCGTGGCGCTATCGCTTGGCTTGCTTATATCCACGGTGACAAAATCACAACTGATGGCCAATCAAATAGCGGTTATGATCACGTATTTGCCCTCTGTTTTGCTTTCCAATTTTGTTTTTCCGATTGTTAATATGCCGAACATTTTGCAGTTTATTACCTATATCGTTCCGGCAAGATATTACATCGATATTTTAGGCGGCATCTATCTGCGCAATACCGGGTTTGCTTACTTGTGGCCGAGCATGTTAGTTCTG
>PLNU01000064.1:215-7265 GCA_003142835.1 Syntrophaceae bacterium | reverse complement strand
TTTCTCAATTGTTAACATTATTAAATACCCTGACAATCTTAGCCGCTTGATGTTTTCCATCAAATTCAGAAAATTTACTAACTGGTGCCAACATTTCCGCCACAGCAACCAGGGAACCACCGCGACTGACAAACTTTATCATATCTCCAGCTTCAAGAAAAGGGAGAACATGAAGTTGCATAGTTGCAACGGTTGGCTGCATTCCGTCTCGTAATTTATTGGCAAAGTCTTCTTCGACCTCAATTCCAGTCAAAAGCGGCAGTGATTTTGTCATCGGCAGCATCTTTGCCAGCAGTTCGCATTTTTTTTCTTCACGTTCATAATTTTCTAAAGAAACGGCCATATCCGCCGAAAATAATCCGCTGCGCAAACGGCGCAGACCACATAAACATGCCCCACATCCCAACATTTCACCTACGTCCGAACATATCGATCGAATGTAGGTTCCCTTAGAACAAGCAATCCGGAAAGTCACCCTAGGAAAAGAAATATCTTCAACAACAATACTATAAATTTCTACTTCTCTGGCTGCTGTTTCCAAAAAGATTCCCTTCCGCGCGTATTTATACAAAGGCTCGCCACAATATTTAACTGCCGAATAGGCGGGAGGCACCTGTCGAATTTTCCCCACCATCTGCGCCAGCGCTGCTTTTATTTCTTCGTCTCGGACAAATTTATCCGATTGGCCGGTAATCTCTCCCTCTGTATCTAATGTATCCGTCTTGATGCCCAGCAGCATTGTTGCCAGGTACTCTTTATTCTCACCGGATAAAAATTGCGCCAGCTTTGTCGCCTCATTTAAGCATATGGGAAGAACCCCTGTGGCCATCGGATCGAGAGTTCCGGTATGACCTGCTTTTTTGGCGCCCATAATTTTTTTCACTTCGCTCACGATATCATGAGAAGTTTTGCCGGCAGGTTTATCAATAATCACTATACCATTCATAAATCACTTTATTTCCTTAATGGCTTCGGCAATAAGTATTTTGATTTCTTCAATATCCCCTTCTATACGACAAGACGCCGCATTAATATGACCGCCGCCGCCAAACTTCCTGGCCACGCGCTCCACGTTGACCTGACCCTTGGATCGTAAGCTAACCTTAAAATATTTATTCTCCAATTGAGTGTAAAGAACGGATATATCAACGCCTTTAACAGTTCTAGGAATATCGATAAAGCCTTCGGTATGATCCAGAGATGCACCTGTCTGACGCAAAGCTTCCTGGGTTACAAACAAAGAACCCACCTTATTTTCCAAATCCAAAGACATAGTTTCCAGCACTTTGGCCAGCAATTTTAATCTTGCCGGAGAATCATTTTCATAAATATTTTCTGAAATCCACTGAGGATTAGCTCCATTTTCCACTAAATTACCCGCTGCACAAAGCGTCTCTTTGCGCGTATTTATATAGCGAAAACCGCCGGTATCAGTGATTATTGCCGCGTATAAATTAGTACAAATATCTTTTGTCATATTACAACGCATTTCGCGCATCAGACGATAAAGCAGTTCCCCCGTTGAACTGGCCTGGCCATCAAGCATCGATAACAGGCAAAAGCCGCCACTGGAAATATGATGATCAATATTAATCAAGGTCTTGATCTTTCCTATCTGCGCCGATTTTTTCCCCACACGTTCCAAATTGCTGCAATCGAGAACGACACCGACATCATATTGTCCAATATCTCCCAATTCGTGAACTATAGTTTGCGCCACCGGTAAAAAACGGTACTGTTGCGGCGTTTCATCCTGATTATAAATAACTGCCTTCTTTCCCATATCTGCCAGCATAAGATAAAGAGCCAGTTCCGAACCTAGTGCGTCTCCATCCAATCTTACATGAGCTGTAATTAAGAAACTTTGCCCCTCATTAATCGCCGCAATAATTTTGTTAGCCATTATTCTCTTCCTGCTTTGCTATATCTGCCAACAACTTATCAATGCGGTTGCCGTATCCGAATGATGTATCATGAACAAACATAATCTCCGGCACACAACGTAGCTGCAGCCTTTTACCCAACTCCCGGCGCACAAAACCGGTTGCTTTAGTCAAGCCGGATTTGATTGCATCAGAACATTCGTCTTTGCCCATTTCCACAAAATAAATCTTGGCATTACGCAGATCATCGGTGACCTTCACTGCCGTTATAGTAACTCCGTGCACGCGGGGATCCTTCACTTCCTTGAATATAATATCAGACATTTCGGCCATGATTAATTCGGCCACCCTGTCCGCTCTTTTAAAGTTCATCGTATTTGCCCGCTTCCCAATCAGTCGCTTCCAAAAAATCTGAAACAACCATAATTTCCATTTTACTGTCCAACATTTCGGCCACACGTAAAGCATCGATAAATTTCAGCAGGTGGTCGGCCTTGCCGTTAATATAACGAGAATCATTGCCGGTTAGAGCAAATCCAATCTGGGCAAAATTATAATTATCCAGATCGCCAACCTGAGCTATCGAAACATTAAACTCATTTTGAGCTCGTTTTAAAATTTTATTTAAAACGCTTCTTTTTTCTTTTAAAGAACCGCTTTCCGGAATTCTCAAATTAATTATTCCGTAGCCGATAACCATAAAGTCTTTTTCCAAAACCAGTCGATAATAACAAACATATTGACCGGGTTTTCTTGCACTACCACACAATTCAGGCTGTTCAAAAATGTTTAAATGCAAGGCGCGCAAGAACCGGGTCGCGAGGCGTATTGGATGATACGTTGAGCGATACGGTTCGCCGCGCAACGCCGCAGTTAAGCGTTTTTCAACAGCCTGCCTTACAGCTTTCTTTCCAGCCTCTCCGTGATATACGCCTCAATCACATCGCCTACGTGAATATCGTTAAAGCCTTCAATACCAATACCACAGTCAAAGTCGGCAAGTACTTCTTTGGCATCGTCTTTGAAGCGTCTCAAAGAAAGCATTTTACCATCGAAGATTACGATGCTGTCACGAACTAATTTAATTCCGGCACTACGAACTATTTTACCATCTGTAACATGGCAGCCAGCAATTATGCCGATTTTGGGCACTTTGAAAAGTTCGCGTACTTCTGCACGGCCCAAGACAACTTCTTTATATTCCGGCTCCAGTAGTCCTTCCATGGCCGCCCGCACATCAGCAATAACATTGTATATAATGTCGTATAGTTTAATTTCCACGCCTTCCTGCTGAGCAATTTCAATCACCCGGGCATCAGGCCGGACATTAAATCCGATAATGATGGCGTTGGACGCCGAGGCCAGCATAACGTCCGTTTCGCTGATAGCCCCGGTCGAACTATGGATACTCTTGAGTTGAACATCTTCCGTGGAAAGCTTATGCAGGGCATCGGAAATCGCCTCGATGGAGCCTTGAACGTCCGCTTTAATTATGACGTTTAAATCTTTTACGCCTTCCTTTATTTTCTGATACAGTTGTTCCAGTGTAATTTTTGAGGAAGCGGAAAGCTCTTTTTCGCGTGCTTTTCTGATCGAATGCTCAGCGATATTCCGGGCTTTCTTTTCATCTTCTACACAGAAAAATTCAGCTCCCGTTTGCGGAACATTGGAAAAACCAATCACTTCCACAGGCATGGATGGTTTGGCCTCTTTTACGCGCCGGCCCTGATCATTAATTATTGCTCGTACGCGGCCAAATTCGGTCTTGCAAACAAAAGCGTCTCCTGTTCGCAAAGTGCCCTGTTGAATTAAGACCGTGGCCACCGGACCGCGGCCGCGGTCTAACTTTGCTTCAATAATAACTCCCCTGGCGGATAAATCGGGATCGGCTTTGAGTTCCATAACATCAGCCTGCAATAAGATCAGTTCCAGCAACTCTTCAATTCCCGTTTTCTTCTTAGCTGAAACTTCACAAAATATTGTCTCACCGCCCCATTGTTCGGATAAGAGACCATGTTCGGTAAGCGCCTGTTTAATCTTTTCAGGATCGGCGCCGGGCTTATCGATTTTATTAATCGCTACGATAATGGGAACGCCGGCGACTTTCGAGTGATTAATGGCTTCTACGGTTTGTCCCATCACGCCGTCATCGGCCGCCACAACCAGAACAACGATATCGGTTACCTGCGCTCCACGCGCACGCATAGCTGTAAATGCTTCGTGGCCGGGCGTATCAAGAAAAACAATATCACGGCCATTTATGTGCACATGATATGCGCCTATCGCCTGCGTAATTCCGCCAGCTTCACCGGCAATAACATTGGTCTGTCGAATAACATCCAAAAGTGAAGTTTTACCATGATCAACATGTCCCATGATGGTAACAATCGGGGCGCGTGGCTTGAGGTTTTCTGCTAAGATAGGAGCCTTCAATACGGATTCTTCAAATTCCAANNGCTATTAATTTGTTGATTACCTCGCTTACTTTGACGCCCATTCTTTTGGCGAGCTCGCCGGTTGAAATTGTATCTCCGATCTTAATGCGCCGCTTGCTTGCTTTCGGCACGGTAATTTCCGTTTTCTGCATTTTGACAGGGGCTACTTTTTTCTCGTCCCGCCGCCTGCTAAAAATTACTTCCCTATCCTCATCCTGCTTTCTTAACTTCTTATCAATTTTTTTCTCTAGTATTTTGCGACGCGGAACTTCTTTTTCCTCTTCAATAAATACCTCGACCGGCCCCTTACCCTTTTTCTTTGGTTTTTCAAATTCTCTTTTTATTGTTTTGTCTGCCGGTGGCCCAACTATTCTTTCACCAGGCTTTAGGGGCGCTTTCGGCGGAATTTCTTTTGTTGTTTCCGCCCTGGTAATCTTATGTCTTGCGAAAACTGGCGGCTTTACAGCAACGATGACCGGCTTTTTTGGTTTCTCCGCAGCGGCTTCATGAACAGCAGGCTTAAGCGGTATTTCTTTTTTACCTTCTTCACCTTTGGCAGCTGTCGCCAGGGATGCTTCTTCTTGCTTTACTGCTTTCTTTGCCGTGGCGGAAGGCTCTGCTTTCTCTNNCTGGAATGCGATTTGACCGTAATGCCAATTTTTTCCAGATGGGCAATCAAATCTTTGTTTTCCAGACCAAGTTCCTTGGCTAACTCATAAACTCGCTTTTTAGGCATGCCCGAAACTCCCTAATTAAATTTCTCTGCACTGAAACTATTAAGCTTTTTTGTTGTTACTTGCTTCTTCTAAAATCTTGACGGCTTGTTCTGTCCATTCATGAGCCGTCTTTTCACCAACACCTGGAATTGAAAATAAAACTTCTGGTTCAACTGTCGCCAACATGGCAATACTCTTAATGCCATTGTTGAAAAGCTTTTCTGCCATAGCAGGCCCTATACCCACGATTTTTGTCAGCGATTCGTGCCCTTCTTCATCTTTTGCGGCAGCCATCGTTTCGTTCTTTACATCAATTTTCCACCCCGTCAGCTTAACCGCAAGCCGGACATTTTGACCGTTCTTGCCAATGGCTAAAGAAAGCTGATCATCGGGCACTATTACCGTCATCGTCCGATTTTCATCATCGACAAAAACCCGATTAACCTTAGCCGGCGATAAGGCGCTGCTGACATATTTTGCCGCATCTTCCGTGTAAGGAATAATATCGATCTTTTCTCCGTGCAATTCCTGCACTACGCTTTGCACTCGTGAACCTCTCATGCCTACGCAGGCGCCCACCGGATCAACATCTTTATCCTTGCCCCGAACTGCAATTTTACCACGCCTGCCCGGTTCTCTGGCCACACTGACAATATCAATCAGACCTTCGGAAAGTTCCGGTACCTCTACCTGAAAAAGTGCCTTTAAAAATGAGGGATGAGTGCGTGACAGGACTATCTGCGCCCCTTTGGAGTTCTTTTTTACATCATAGATATAAGAACGGATTCGTTCGCCACGCTTATATGTTTCGCGGTGTATTTGCTCCGCAGGCGGCACAATTCCTTCCGCACGTCCTAAATTGACAATGATACTGCCACCTTCAAATCTCTGAACAAAGCCATTGACCAATTCACCTTTTCTATCTTTGTATTCATCATAGATATTATCTCGTTCCGCGTCCTTAACTCTTTGAATAATAATTTGTTTGGCCATTTGCACGGCAATACGGCCAAAGGAACCTGTTTCTATTTTTATTCCTAAACTATCGCCGGGTTCCGCACTTTCATCAAGATTCTTTATCGCTTCTTCTTTTGATATTTGTGTTTCAGGTTCCAGTACTTTATCGACTACAGTTTTGAATTGGAAAACTTCAATTTCTCCGGTTTCATCGTTATAATGAGCTTCTATGTCTACGTTCTGCCCCAATATTTTGCGAGCCGCCGTAAGCATTGCCGCTTCCAGGGCTTCGGTAATAATTTCTTTATCTATACCTCTGTCCTTACCCATCTGTTCGATCAGACGTTTGAGTTCTGGCAACATTTACAAATTCCTCCCTTTTCTTCGCTGAGATACTAGAGAATTTCAGCATCAAAAATAATATTTAATTTATCCGGCATCAACCAGATTAGTTTTTACTATTTCACTTTTAGGGATCCGATAGGTTTTACCGGAAACATCTATGAGAACAAATTTCTGGCCGGCCTCCTCGATGTAATTCAAAAGCGTGCCGCGAAAACTTTTAACTCCCTCAATTTTTATCCCTGTTTTAATATTAACCTTAAACCCTTGATACTTTATAAAATCCTGATCACGCGAAATCGGGCGATCAAAGCCGGGCGAGGAAACTTCCAGCGTGTAAGTACCTTTTATCAAGTCTTGGATATCAAGAAGATCGCCCAATTGATTGCTGATTGAGGTGCAATCATCAATTGTTACACCACCGTCTTTATCCAAAAAAAGTCTGACAATCCAACGGGTATGCATCTTAAGGCATTCGACATGGATCAGTTCCATCCCTTCAGATGTTGCGACCGGTTGTGCCAGTTGCCATATTTTTTCTTTTACATCATCAAACATACGGTCCAGAAAATAAAAAAGTGGGCAAAGGCCCACTCAGCAATAAACAATCAGCGAATGTTTGTAGAAAAGCTATCACATCAAAGCAGTCAATGCAAGTATTATTTCTGCGGCCTAAAACCTGCTAAGTAGTTAAAATTAATGGAGCGGGCGATGGGG
>PLNU01000064.1:0-173 GCA_003142835.1 Syntrophaceae bacterium | reverse complement strand
ACGCAGCCAACAAAGTTAGCCAAAGAAAGCAAATTGGTATCAGATAAGACGCAGGCTCTCTTCCTTATTGACAGCAGAGAGATTATTGTCTATTATGAGAACAAGCGACGGGCAAGTGCCCGCTTTTTTATTTTAATACAATTTTGCCTTTTTCGGCTAACTTTGTTGGCTGC
>PLNU01000002.1 GCA_003142835.1 Syntrophaceae bacterium | reverse complement strand
TTCATTCTGAGGAAGGTCCGGGGCTGGGAAATTTAGGTGGTGGTTATGCAAAGGTCTCGCCGCTAGAAGACGGCATAAAAAGAACATGGGAATTCATTCAAAGACTTGAATTGTGACAGGCCTGATTTGTTTTAATTGTATTGGTCATGCTGGCAATTCGTGTATATTCATCAAAGCTGATATTGTCCACAGGCGATAAGTAGAGAAAATTTGTAAATTAAAACGATGGTTATTATGAAAGACGATACTATCAAAAAAGTGAAAAATAAAAAAATCGTTTTCTTTGCGATTAGTTGCTTGCTTTTACTGGCAATGCTTTTTGGAATCAGTCGGATGCATTTTTATCAGCCGGTGAAGATTACGGTCGAGGTAAAGACCAATACGGCGGACACCTATCAATTATTTTATGATACTGGCAGGGATTTTAATGAAGCAGAGTCTGTCAGGATAAATGTCTTGCCGGCGGATGATTACCAGTCGGTTGTGTTCGTGCTCCCGCCCGTTGCCCTCAGACATTTCCGTATTGATCCCGGATCTATAAGCAAGTTGATTGAGATGAAAAAGATTACATTGGAAACCAGACAGCAATCCTTAGCATGGACGCCAAAGGAAATACTTACGGAATTTACATCGTTTTACGATTTTGCTCAGATGACGATTGTGGATAACAGGCTGCGCCTGGAGATTACCGGCAATGATCCGCAATTTGTTTATGCACAAAATATTGACGAAAAAATCAATTTGACTGATGAAGGATCAAAAAAGAGATATTTTATTTTTACGATATTGTTGTTTTTTCTTGGTATTGTGGTTATTTGGTTTTGGGAGATTTTACCTATTCCTCCTATTCTGAGTATACTTTCATTTATCAACAGAAACAAATATCGTATTTTGTTTATTTTCAGCCTTATGTTTTTCCTTGCATCCATATCAATAGGTTGGAATTCTACGTTGCTTGATTATTATGGCTTCAGGCAAACCCAAACAGCTATTACTGTAAGTTATCTATTGAAGGGCGGGCCTTGGTTAGCTTATGAAACTCCCGTACTGGGACCACCATGGTCTATTCCGTTTGAGTTTCCTCTTTATCAATGGATAGTAGCATCAGCAGTTAAAGTTGGCGGATTTCCTATTGATCAGTCAGGTAGATTTGTAAGCGTACTATTCTTTATATTGGCCATTTATCCGATTTTTAAAATTCTAAAGGCTCTCAAACTTACCACCAACAATATATTATTAATCCTAAGTTTAATCTGTTTCAGTCCCCAATATATCTTTTGGTCCCGGACATTTATGATTGAGTCAACCGCATTGGCTTTATCGCTTTACTATTTATGGATAGTATTTTTATATTTTGAAAACCGCGATTCATCTCAAAAGAAATGGCATATTTTAGCTGGAGTGGCGCTATTTGGCGCTTTAGCAGGGATGGTAAAAATAACCACTTACTTTACATTTATATTTGGGGCGCTACTATTATTTTTATTACAACTTTATCGACAAATAAAAGAAGGCACGGACGACAAGAAAAAACTAGTTTTAGTTGAAATAAAATTTATTTTTTTTGCGTTTGTGATTCCAACTGCTGCCACTTTACTTTGGATATCCTTTGCAGATTCACAAAAGTCGCTTAATCCTTTAGCCGATTTTCTGACATCAGCATCTTTGAAAACTTGGAACTTCGGTACGTTAGCTGATAGATTATCTATGACAACATGGTCTTTATTCTATCAAAGAACAATTACCGATCTCATTGGAGAAAACAAATTGCTGTTTATCGTTGGTTATTGCGGTTTGTTTTGCAATTCAAAATATTTAAAGATTGCACTAGTTTCTTTATTATTATTTTTAATACCGCTATGTACTTTTACCAACCTTCATTTTGTGCATAGTTATTATGTTTATGGTAACGGTATTTTCCTTATTGTAGCTTTGGGCGTAATAATTGCTAATTTTGTAGACTCAGACATATCATTTAAAAGGGCTACTGGATATGTTTTGCTCATGATAATGATTATTTGTTCAATTGCACACTATTATACTAATTTTTGGCCTGCTCAAGGTGCAACTTCGTGTTATGCGGAAATTAAAAAAGATGTTGATGCATATACATCCGATAAAGATATTTTACTGATTTTTGGTGCGGATTGGTCATCGGAAATGCCCTATTATTTGGAACGTCGCACAGCTATGGTTCGGGGGGTAATGCGAGATACACCTAAATATAGCAATTTAAAAAAGAATCTCTCAGATTATAGGATTGGTGCGTTAATATTTTGTGGTAAAGAAAAAAATGCGAAACCGGAAGTAAACACTTTTCTCAGGGATTTCAACTTCAATCATTATTTGCCAAAAAGCTATGCTGATTGCGATGCGTATTACTATCAAGAATACTAAACTAGGAGGCATCTTATATGCAGACTGTTCTTATTACCGGCTCATCTGGTCTGATCGGTTCAGAAGTTGCTGCTTATTTTCATAAACAGGGATTCACTGTTCATGGTGTTGACAACAATCAACGGGCTGTATTTTTTGGCCCTCAGGGTGATACAAGATGGAGTCAGCAGAGATTGGTGAGCGAACTTAAAAATTTCCACCATCATGAACTGGATATGCGGAATCGTCAGGGTGTCTTGGATCTCGTCAAGGAGCTCCGACCTTCCGGCATTATCCATACGGCCGCGCAACCTTCTCATGATCTGGCGGCTAATATTCCTTTTGATGATTTTGACACAAATGCAGTCGGCACTTTGAATCTACTGGAAGCGGCGCGTCAGTTCTGTGCCGCCTCGCCGTTCATTCACATGTCAACCAATAAAGTATATGGTGATTTACCTAACTTCATCAAGCTCAAGGAATTGGACACGCGATGGGATTATGCCGATCCTGCCTACGCAAACGGCATACCGGAGACATTTTCCATCGATCAGTCCAAACATTCCCTTTTCGGCGCTTCTAAAGTGGCTGGCGATATTATGGTGCAGGAATACGGTCGGTATTTCGGGATGCCCACCTGCTGTTTGCGCGGTGGTTGTCTTACCGGCCCCAACCATTCCGGGGTTGAATTACACGGCTTTCTCAGCTATTTGATCAAGTGTAATCTCGAAGGACAGGAATACAAGATCTTCGGCTACAAAGGCAAGCAGGTACGGGATAACATCCATTCCGAAGACGTAGCTCGCTTCATTTACGCCTTTTATCAAAATCCCCGCTGCGGAGAAGTCTATAATTTAGGTGGTGGTAAAGCCAATTCCTGCTCTATACTGGAAGCATTCTCTCTTGTTGAAAAATTTACCGGCAAGCGCCAAATCCATTCATATTTAGAGCAGAACCGTATCGGCGATCATATTTGCTATTACAGCGATCTGCGCAAAATGAAGGCGCACTATCCCCAGTGGGACATCACCAAATCGTTGCCGCAGACCATCGAGGAAATCGTTCGGTCGTGGCAAGTTAGGATTAAATGTTGATGGATAACCATTCTGATATTCTTAGAAAACAATATCATTTGCGATTTGCAAACATGGGGGAATACCGCGATCAGGTTTGGCAAATACTTTGCGCAGAATTTTTTTCCCGGTATATATATGAAAAATCCAAGGTGATGGATCTTGGTTCCGGTAGGGGAGAGTTTATTAACAACATAATCGCAGCCGAGAAGTATGCCATGGATCTAAATCCTGAGGCTGGAAAGCACCTTTCGGCTGAAGTTAAATGCATCCATCAAGACTGTTCTCAGCAATGGGAACTGGAATCTGAATGCCTTGATGTGGTGTTTACCAGTAATTTTTTAGAGCATCTTCCTGATAAGGCAAGTGTCGAGCGTGTTGTTTCCGAAGTCCATCGCTGCCTCAAACAAGGAGGGCTATTTATTTGCATGAGTCCGAACATTAAATTTGTACCCGGAGCATATTGGGATTTCTGGGATCATCATATTCCTTTTACGGAATTGTCGTGTGCTGAACTATTAAGGCTGCACGACTTTAGCATAGACCAATGCATTCCGCGATTTTTGCCATATACAATGTCGACAGGAATGAAACCTCCTCTTTACCTTGTCAAATACTATGTAAAGTTTCCGGTATTATGGTCTCTTTTTGGTAAGCAGTTTTTAATTATCGGGCGAAAAAATTCCCCAGAAATTATGGAGGCTAAACAATGAGGGTACTCATCACAGGAATCTGCGGCTTCGTTGGAAGCACCCTGGCCAAAGTCTGGCTGGAAGCTGATGCGGCACTCAGCGTCTACGGTTTGGACAACTTCATCCGGCCAGGAAGCGAAGAGAATCGGATCCATCTGCAGAAGCTTGGCATCAAACTGTTCCATGGTGATATACGGCTAGCATCGGATTTTGAATCGTTGCCGGAGGTTGATTGGGTTATTGATGCCGCCGCCAATCCCAGTGTTTTGGCGGGAGTTGACGGTTATACCAGCAGCAGGCAATTGATCGAACACAATCTTTCTGGAACCGTGAATATCCTGGAATATTGCAAGAAGCATGGCACCGGCTTTATCATGCTCAGCACGAGCCGTGTTTACTCCATCACACCTTTATCAACGTTGATAGTGGAACCGGTAGCACAGGCATTTCGCCTGAGGGAAGGACAGCCCCTCCCGCCTGGATTAAGTTCGGCCGGAGTAAGCGAGACGTTTAGCACAGCAGCGCCGATTTCCCTTTATGGTAGCACCAAACTCGCCTCCGAGATACTGGCTTTGGAATATGGAGAGACTTTTAATTTCCCGGTTTGGATTAATCGCTGCGGAGTCATGGCCGGAGCTGGTCAGTTTGGAAAAGCTGATCAGGGAATCTTTGCTTACTGGATAAACGCGTACTTGCGTCGTCGGCCTCTAAAATACATTGGCTTTGGTGGCAGTGGCTTCCAGGTGCGCGATTGTCTGCATCCGCGCGATCTGCTCCCGTTGCTCCAGAAACAAACGGCTACATCCTCTGGCCATGAGAAACGCCTTGTCAATATTGGGGGTGGCAATAGCAATGCCATGTCGCTTGCGGAATTAAGCACATGGTGCGCCAATCGGTTTGGGTCACATTTTATCGCCAGTGAACCAGCGATACGCCGTTTTGACATTCCGTGGTTAATTATGGATTGCAGTCTCGCTGATCAGATATGGGATTGGAGGCCGCAGACGTCTCTTAACCAAATACTTGATGAAATTGCTGGCCATGCCGAGCAGCATCCCAACTGGCTGGAAATTTCAGGAGCTTGATTATGACAGTAGAAAATTCTTCCCCGCTTCAACTTCTTTCGGTGGTTATCCCGGCGCGAGACGAGGAGGGGTGCATATGTTCCACCGTGCAGCATCTTAATCTTGAATTGCGGCTGCAAAAGGTGCCGCACGAAATTATCGTTGTGGATGACGGCAGCAGTGATCATACATGGCAACTTTTGCAGGACCTTCAAAAAAATCTATCAGAGTTAAAACCAATACAGAACAAAGGGCTGAACGGATTTGGACGCGCCATTATTTGCGGTCTGGATCAGATGACAGGAGACGCCGTCGTCATTATGATGGCTGACGAATCAGACGATTGCCGAGATGTTGTGCGCTACTGGCAGGAGCTGAATTTGGGGTACGATTGTGTATTTGGCAGCCGTTTCATAAAAGGAGGAGGAACAATTGATTATCCCTTGCTCAAGTATGTCCTGAACCGGCTGGCGAACTTTTTTCTTAAAATGTTATTCCGCATTCGTCTCAATGACACGACGAATGCTTTTAAAGCCTACCGTCGTGAGGTAATTGATGGATGCCGTCCGCTCATTGCCCCCCACTTTAATTTGACTGTGGAATTGCCGCTCAAGGCCATCGTTCGTGGCTTTAGTTGGACAGTCATCCCTATCACATGGAGAAACCGTCGGAGTGGAGTGGCCAAACTTAAGATCAAGGAGATGGGAAGCCGCTATCTTTTCATCTGCCTTTACATCTGGTTGGAAAAATATCTGTCACGCGGTGATTATCGCAAATGTTAAAGTTACTTTGATTATCTTGGTTCCCCTGAGGTAATTGAAATATGTCAGAAAAATGGGCAGATGCCAAATGTTATCTTTGAATTATGGATAATTTTCACGGGAATTCATGAACGCTCAGAATCATAACCAGCGGCGTTGTGCAACAACTCACCTTGAAGGAACATCTTAAATGAGAAATCGAATTTTAGTAACGGGAGGTGCGGGCTTTTTGGGTTCCCACCTTTGTGATCGTCTCGTGCATGAAGGCCATGATGTTATCTGCCTCGATAACCTCTTTACTGGCAACAAGAAAAATATCCACCACCTGATCGGCAACCAACGTTTTGAATTTATCCGACACGACATCATCAATCCAATATACTTGGAGAGGTTTGAACAACGGCTTATTTCAGAGTGATGGAGGTTTTTCCCAATTTTTTCGAGTATCGCGTTTCGATTTCGGCCGATGAATCGGTCCCGAATCAGTTGAAAGGGTTATGACGAGTTCATTTTACCTCCATAAATGGTTACATTTTGGGCAGATTTTACTGCACCCTGGAATTGATAATATTCCTCCTTTTCTATGCTGGTTTGAGTATTCTTGAAGCCCGGAAGAGATTAAAAGCCATCTGCCGGAAGAGCGCATCGAGGGCATTTTTAATCAATTTGGGAAACCTCGCCCGATATGCTCTGTTGTATAAATGGCTTAATCCGAAATACTGCTCCACGATGTACCGGACTTTGGAAATTGCCTTGTTGCGCGCTGTTTCATATTCGGTTAGCTCAGCACCTGTTGTTGCCTTACGCATAATGCCGTCTTCTATTTTATTTATGGACAGAAACTCGCGATTCGGTTTTCCAAAATATCCTTTATCCGCAAAAACCTTTTTAATGGGTTCTTTGGTATGACAACTGCCGGCAACACAAAGAGGAAGGTAAGGACTGTCATGATGAGAAGCAGGCGTCATCTCCGTGGACAGAACAAAACCATAACGAGTGTCAACAGAAGCATGTTCCTTCAGTCCGAAATGGGAACCCAGGTAGCCAAACCAGTGATAGTAATCTCAGCCGTTAACTTAATTGAGGGAGGAACTCTTTCGATTTTGAAGGACTGTCTTACCTATGCGGCCACCCACCTGACCGATCGCTACAAAGTTATTGCTCTGGTTCATAGTAGTGCGCTGTTCGATCTTCCGGCGATTGACTTTATAGAGCTACCCAAGGCGAAGCGTGCTTGGTTGAATCGTTTATATTATGAATTCTTTCATTTTTCTCGTCTCTCACGACAACTGAAGCCCTATTTGTGGTTGTCCTTGCATGATATCACGCCCAATGTTGAAGCAACCCGCCGTGCCGTATACTGTCATAATTCATCGCCATTCTACAATCTTCCTCTAAGTCAGGCATTGATGGATCCCACTTTTTTTTTGTTCAACCGCTTTTATCGCTATCTGTATAAGATCAACATCAAAAAAAACGATTTTGTTATTGTGCAACAACGTTGGCTGAGACGGGAATTCGAGAAGCTTTTGAAGCCGCGCCGGGTGCTTGTAGCGCGTCCTAAAGTGCCAGAGGACTGGAAGGATGAAAAGACAGATCCCTTATATCCGTATAAAAATGGTATCACGCGGCTTATTTATCCAGCGTTTCCAAGGGTGTTTAAGAACTTTGAAATAATTGGGGAGGCGGTTCAACACATCAGAAAGCGCGGCATTGAAGACGTGGAAATACTCATCACCCTGAGTGGTCAGGAAAACCAATACGCCCGCTGGTTGTTCAAACGCTTTGGTTTGCTTAAGGAAATTAAATTTATCGGCTTACAGTCGCGGGAGACTATTTATCACCTATATCGAGAGGTTGATGCCATGATCTTTCCGTCAAAGTTAGAGACCTGGGGAATGCCGCTTACGGAATTCAAAGTTTTGGATAAGCCAATTCTGGCAGCCGATCTTCCCTATGCGCATGAGACGATTGGGCAATACCATAAAGTAAAATTCTTTAATCCTGATGATCCGGAAGGCCTATCTGACCTAATCATTCGACTACGCCAAGGAGAATTAGAATATGATCGTCCTGTACCTGAAACTCCAGAAGTTGATTGCACTGAAGGCTGGGGAGAACTATTTGATTTGCTTCTAAACCCAAGAATATTATGATGCATTTGGCCGATAAAAAATCAATGACTAAAAGAGTTCTCGTGTTGATGGCAACCCATAACGGGCTCCAATGGGTAGAGGAACAGCTTAAATCGATCCGGGCTCAAGAAGGGGTAGAAGTATCAATCTTGGCGTCTGACGATGCGTCTACTGATGGGACCTTTGAGTATCTGAATTCAGCTTCCGGTGTGATGTTGTTAGAGGAGCGTGGCCAACATGGGTCTGCCGGATTAAATTTTTTTAATTTGTTATTGCGCGCCGATTTTTCAGGCCATGACTTTGTCGCTTTCTCGGACCAGGATGATATCTGGCATCCCTGGAAGCTGGCGCGCGCAATCGATTGCCTGGCGACCCAGGGTTGCGAAGGCTATAGTGCCAATGTGACGGCTTTCTGGGAGGATGGGCGCGAGGCCTTGGTTGATAAAGCTCAGTCGCAGCGCGAATGGGATTTCTTGTTTCAGAGTGCTGGGCCTGGGTGCACTTATGTGATGTCGGCGTTTCTGGCAAAGGGCATCCAGAGCGTTTTGCGAGCGAATCCCCGAATCCCGGATGAGATATGTCTTCATGATTGGTTCGTATATGCCTGGGCGCGATCGAACGGATTTACGTGGTTTATTGATAAAGAGCCCGTTATGCGATACCGACAGCACCGCGCAAATGAGTTTGGCATGAACTCTGGTTTAAAAGTGGCTAAGAAGCGCATAGAAGAAATCAAATCAGGGTGGTACCGATGTCAGGTAGAAGCGATTGCTAAGGTCTGTGGGGTTGATTCACAAAAGCTTGTCCACAAGGTATTGAGTAAAACTTGGGCGGGTCGGATTAGTTTGGCGATTCACGCAGGTAAATTTAGGCGGCGTTATCGTGATGCGCTTGTGCTTGCTTTAATTTCGATGAGGGGTTGGTTTTGAGCGGCAACATATTACTAACTGGCGCGAACGGTTTTCTCGGCCGGGCAATCTTATCCCAATTGCAGGCGTCTGGCATCCCCGTGTGCGCGACTGATTTGGGTGCAACCATCGGCGCATCCGACATCGTGTATCGACAAGCAGATATTGCAAGGCTGGAAGAGTTAAAACCCGTATTAGAGAACGCAATCACAGTTATTCACGTTGCCGGCCTGGCACACATCTTTTCTCCCGATGCGAATTCAGCCGGGAAATTTCGGCAGATCAATGAAATCGGAACCGCCAACGTTACGGCTGCTGCGGCTGCTGCGGGCGTTGGGCATTTGATTGTGATCAGTTCCGTATCCGTCTACGGCCCATATACCCAGGGAATTTATGATGAAAATACCCCTTGTAACCCTGTTGGGCCATACGCCCTGTCTAAATACAATGCAGAACTGCGAGCCATCGAAATTGCCCGGGAGTCAGGGATGGCGCTTACAATTCTGCGGCTGGCTACGCTTTACGGGGAGGGCGATCCCGGGAATGTGGGCCGTCTGATGCGAACGCTGGATAGAGGGCGTTTTCTTTGGATAGGCGACGGCCGCAATCGGAAAAGTTTATTGTATAAAGGAGATGCTGCACGTGCCTGCATGGCGGTGGCAGAGCGACCTGCATCGGGCATCAATATATACAACGTTTCTGCACCTGCCTGCACCATGCGCGAGATTGTGGATGGCATTGCAGATGCGCTGGGGAAACATCCTTTCCCCGTGCGGGTTCCGGCGTCGCCGGCTTTGCTCCTAAGTCGGCATCTGTCCAGGATACCGAACCGTCGCATGGCGGGCCTCCATCAAACTGTGAAGAAATGGCTGGCTGAAGACGTTTACGATACCCGCCGATTTGAAGAAGCCTATGGTTTTCAAACCAAGACCAGCTTGGCAGACGGATTAAAGCGAGAGGTGGATTGGTATAAAAGACAAGTGCTGAGTGCTGAGGACTGAGTGAAGAAGACAAAAGACCTTACCCTATTTCCGCTTTACCGCATTTCTCCCTCCCCCTTTTCCCCTTGACAACATTCTGAAATCATTATTATACTAAATAACTCCCCATGCCCGTGATTTCGGGCACAACGAAGCATGGAAATTATCAAGTAGTTGGATCTATTTTCATATAATAAACGATGAAGGAAAAGGAGGTAGTCATGGGACAAAAAGCAGAAATCAGGCTGGATATTTTAATCAAGAGAGTGGATGATTATTATCAAGCCCATTGCCTTCAGTTCGATATTGTGGCCACCAGCGATTCCCTGGGGGAAGTCCGCAAGGATATAATAGATCTTTGCCGGGCTCATATTGAGTATGCCTATGAATATGACAATCTTGAGCATCTATTTTCGCCGGCGCCCAAGGAGGTTTGGGCCGAGTACCTGGCCATGTCCAGAAAAGAAAACTGCGATGTGGAAACCAGGCCATTCGACGATTCTCCTCATGTAAAACCGTTCTCCGCCCAGGAGATATATTGCTATGCCTAAAATCCTCCGTTACGGCGAATTTATCAGCCGACTGCGGGACTTTGGCGTAATCGAATTACCGGGAAGAGGAAAGGGTAGCGAAAGATATCTTATTCGCCCCAGCATAACCGGGACGACAAAAGGGCCGTCATACACGATTCGCTGCCACGGCAGCGGCGACACTGTGAAGATCGGAACCATGTCCGCCTGCCTAAGGCGGCTGCAAATCGACCCCAAGGAATTTTGGAAATGATGCAAGGCGTGGATGCAGTCGCTTTATCCCTGTCGGCAATGGTCTTAATCGACGGACTCTGGTTTATGATAAGGATGTTGGTCGTGCGGCCGCGCTGGCTGTTTCTCATCCCGCCGCCGCAGGCCGGTTGTTCAACGTAACGGATGGCGGGTTTTATGCCTTGAATGAAATCATTGAATCCATTTGCTCTGCCCTTGGTCGTAAGCCGCCTCGGTTGTCACTGCCTGTCGGTCCAGCACGGACATTGGTTGGTTTAATCGAAAAGGGAAGCAACACCATTGGTTTAAAACCCCCGGTTACTAAGGCGGTCATTGACAAATACACCGAGGATATTGCCGTTGAAGGCAGTTTCATTCAACAAGAATTGGGTTTTGTACCCCAGTATGATTTAAGGACCGGTTGGGAAGAAACGATCAGGGAGATGCAGGCATGTGGCATGCTTTAGGAAATTATGGGGACACGATCCCGAATTCTGGCTAATCCCCCCAGCCTTTTCGCGCAATATGAATCTTTTGCTTGCAATTTGCTCCATATGGTGATAGCTTCCTGTTATGATTGAAAGAACGATCGAGACCGCATTAAAAGATATGGCCGGCAAATATCCGGTGGTCACTATAACTGGACCTCGCCAGAGCGGCAAGACGACGCTCTGTAGAAAAGTGTTTCCGGATATGGCCTATGTCAATCTGGAAAGACCTGATATACGGGAGTACGCCGTTGCGGATCCACGAGGATTTTTGGCAACTTACCCCGAGGGTGCCATTCTCGATGAGATCCAAAGGGCACCCCACCTCCTTTCTTACATTCAGGTTCTTGTGGACGAAAATGCCCCCACCTGCCCTTTTATCCTCACGGGAAGCCAGCAATTTGAGGTGCTGAACACCGTGACACAATCCCTTGCGGGAAGAACCGCTCTCCTGCGGCTGCTGCCTTTGAGCATCGCGGAGCTTTCGCCGCACGAACAGACAGATGCACTGGATCGGCTACTCCTGTACGGTTTTTATCCGCGCATCTATGACCGAAAGCTTGACCCTACCCAAGCCCTGGGCGACTATTTTGCGACCTACGTGGAGCGGGACATGCGGCAAATGGCGACGATCAAGGATATCGGGCTCTTTGAAAAATTTGTCAAGCTTTGCGCCGGGCGTATCGGCCAGATTCTCAATCTGCAAAGTCTTGGCAACGATGCCGGCGTTTCGCACACCACCGTCCGGGCTTGGATTAGCCTGCTTGAGGCGAGTTATGTGGTGTTCCTCCTTTCTCCCTGGTACCGGAATATCTCAAAGCGTCTGATCAAATCGCCAAAGCTTTACTTTTACGATGTGGGGTTGGCATCCTACCTGCTGGGCATGGAGAATGAAAGTCATGTCAGTCGGCATCCCCTGCGGGGGAATCTGTTTGAAAATCTGGTGGTCGTCGAAGCCCTGAAATATCGCCTCAACCGTGGGAAGCGGAGCAACATGACCTTTTATCGGGATGGAAAAGGAAACGAGGTGGATCTTGTTCTGGAGATCGGACCAGATGTTTTTCCCATAGAAATCAAGTCCGGCGCGACAATCGTCACAGATTATTTCAAGGGATTGAAAAGTTTTGAAAAGGTCGTCCCGGTCCTGAAAAATAGAGGAACGGACAGTTCATCCGTCACGAGCGGCAGCGGTCTGGTGTACGGGGGGGTGGAGAAACAGAGGCGGGGAAGCACCATAATTTATCCTTTTTATGCCATTGAGGAGATGCTTGACGGGGTGAATTTGGGGTGAGGGTAGAAGTAAGCCAGTGGGAGTGAAAACAAACTTACAAATTGCATGAGACGATCCGAAAGATGCGGACATGAAGAAGATATTTGATTTGCTGCTTTCCCTTTGCTTTATTATAGTCTTGTCGGTTCCAATTTTTATCATCGCGGTTTTGGTCAGACTGACTTCCAGGGGGCCTGCGTTGTACTGGTCGGATCGGGTGGGGGTGGGCAACGGGATTTTTAAGATGCCGAAATTCAGAACCATGCGGATTGATACGCCTGCTGTTGCGACGCNNTTGCGACGCACTTATTGAAAGATGTAATGGCTAATCTATTCTGTCACCAGGGACTATCAGAGATGAGCAGGGACTTGCAGGGATGAGATTTTGGTATAAAGGTTAATATTACAAGAAGATATAAAAATATGGGATTTTTTGGCGGCGGCTTTTTTTATTTTTTGGTGACAGAATAGATTAGCATAAAATACCGACGGTCATTTTAATATAATCGGCGACAACTTTATTTAACACGTCGTCCTAATTTTGCTCCGATTAATGCCTGCGCTGCCTGTTTACCTCCTTCCTTAGAAAAAGTGTTCCCAAATAATTTCTCAAACATATTTGTGGCCTCCTCCTGGCCCCTTTCCGTGTCCATCATCCAATCGATTACCACAGCGCCTGAGAGGCGTTTCGCAATNNTGCGACACAGTCTCGAATGCCTAGCATGCTGTGTGGCAATCTTAATATATTCTGATAATTTTGAGATTGCTTGATCCGATGGTTTTGAGGTGCAACATATTACGAGTGATATATATTGACATATATCACATTATTTGATAGCATCACTTAGGGTAAGATGCAGTGAAAAAAATTATCAAAGGACGATGAGATGAAGAACGCGAGAACCATTATCACGATTTCTGAACAAGAGAAACGTTGGTTGGTCGCATACAGCGGGCTCCACGGTGTTTCGCTAGCGGAGGCCATCCGCAGGGGTATTGCCTGTCTGAAAACAGCGGAGGGCCACAACGCCTATTGTAAATTTGTGCAAAACACCGCAGGAATTTGGAAGCAAGGTGATGCCCTGACCTATCAGAAAGAGATACGCTCGGAGTGGGGGGAATAGTCATGTTAGAGAGACTTCTCGATTCCGTCATCCTCATCGACCACTTCAATAGCGTTCCGCAGGCATCAGAATTTCTTCTTGCGCTGAATCCGGAAAAAACAGCAATCTCGGTGATCAGCTATGCCGAAATTTTGACTGGGCTAGACGAAGACGGAGTGAAAAAAGCGCGGCCGCTTCTCAATAGCTTCAAGATGCTGGAAATAGATGCCGCTGTGGCCGAGAAGGCCGCTACACTAAGACGACAGCATGGCTGGAAGCTCCCTGATGCCTTCCAGGCCGCCATTGCCATACTTCAAGACATAAAATTAAGCACCAGAAACACTAAGGATTTTAATCCTGAGAAACATTCTTTTGTCGAGATTCCCTATTTTTTATGAGAGACTTTTGATGTTCTCGTAAAAAGACTGCAAATTCCATATTCTGCCATTCCTGTGAAAACGGGAATCCCTATCGGAAACGGACTCAATCGACGGACACTGGTTTATGATAAAGATGTAGGTCAAGCGGCTGTGCTGGCTGTTTCTCATCCCGCTGCGGCGGGCCGGGTATTCAATGTAACGGATGGACGGTTTCATACATTGAATGAAATCATCGAATCCATCTGCTCCGCCCTTAGTCATAAGCCGCCTCGGTTGTCATTGCCCTTGGGTCCAACGCGTGCTTTGATAGGTTTAATCGAAAAGGGAAGCCACGCCGTTGGTTTAAAACCCCCGGTTACAAGGGCGATCATTGACAAATACACCGAAGATATTGCCGTTAACGGCAGCCTCATTCAAAAAGAATTGGGTTTTGTACCCCAGTATGATTTGAATGCTGGCTGGGTAGAGACGATTAGGGAAAGAGATAGTTTTAAGTGATTAAGTAATTAAGATTTAAGTNNAGAGACGATTCGAGAAATGCAGGGGAAATAATTGAAGTGACACCAGATCAACTTGAAAAACTACTGACTCGGCGCGAGAGCGCGACGGTGGAGCGCAAAGAGTCGGCGCGGCAATTGCCCCGTAGTCTCTTCGAGTCCGTCTGCGCCTTTCTCAATCAGGATGGCGGGACCATCCTCCTGGGCGTAGCCGATGACGGGACGGTAGTGGGCGTCGAAGCAGATGCCGTCGAACGGCTGACGGTTGAGATTGTCAATCTCTCAAACAACCCCCAGAAACTTAACCCACCCTTCATCCTGTCGCCGCTTTCCTTAGACTATCAGGGCAAACACGTCTTGGTTCTCCAGGTGCCCGTCAGCTCGCAAATCCACCGCTGCAACGGCATCGTTTATGATCGCGGTCACGAAGGTGATTTCCGATTGATGCCTTGGTTCGCCGGGAGAACCTCGACCGCTACGACGACCGCCTGAACATCCGGGGCAACCTGATCGAAGCCTATGACCTGCTGATGGATTTCGTGGCAAAGCATCTGTCGGATCCGTTCTACCTTGAGGGCATCCAGAGAGTCAGCCTCCGGGACAAGATCTTCAGGGAGATCGTGGCGAACTTACTGGTGCACCGGGAATACACGGATGCGCGTCC
>PLNU01000068.1 GCA_003142835.1 Syntrophaceae bacterium | reverse complement strand
TCTGGCTGGCACTTGGGAAGTCTATTTATACCATTTCTAAATCAAAGCGCTATCTTTGTTGGCGCGCAGCCCGGCAGGCTATGCACTTTCGTGCGTTCGCAATGACAAACGAGGATTACGACACAGTCTCATTCGCCGGGGTTCCTTGCCGGGCTGCGTTGCTAACAAAGATAGCGCTTTGATTTAGAATTGGAATAAGATTCGCAATTGGAGAATGTTTTTTTAATCCTGATTAAATGTTTATTTTTCTATAGTGAGCACTTTGGATGCGGCATTTATACCGGAAATAATTTCTCCTTCGAAACCGGCGTCAGTTAATAAAGATGCACCGGAAAGATAGATATTCCTAAAACGGGTTTTGTTATTCTTTGCGGCAAAACCGGAAAAAAAGGAGTTGCGTAACTGATATTTAGGATTAACTATCTGCCTGCATTCATTACAAATATCTATGGATTTATCAATATCAAATAGTTCAATATTTTCTTTTAAAAAAGGCAGAAAGAATTCCAGACGATCAATTATAGATTCTGATTGTGCCTTCAGGTTTTCCCTGGTCCATATTTCATCGTTGTTTGGTAGAAAGACAGTTGCCGTCAGGGCTATTTTATCCGCTGAAACTCCATCATATTGTTGTGGAATACTCAACTGCAATATAATCAGATTATTATCATGAATATCTCTATTAACGTCACTTACTACAGCGATGTGACGCGCGGTCTTTTCCGGAATACATTTCTTATCAATGCCCAAATGAATGGTAAATGGGTAATAAGCAATTTTAACCGGTCTGATCCAATCGGCGATATTAATTTTCTTTTTACGTCCGGTTAATATTGGCATCCCATTCCATTTTGAGCTGACAATCATTTTTTTAGCGGTGATTTTACTGGTGGCTCCATCTTTATCTGTAACATCAATACTAATCAATCTACCTTTCTCAATTGCTGATATTTTGCATTGACTCAGATACAAACCACCAGATGATTCTATTTTCCTGATCAAGGAGTTGAAAATTACTTGTTTTCCCTGTTGAAAATAGAAAATTCCCCGCAAGGGCGCGCTGTACAGGAAACTGGAGGAAAAAGAATATTGATTATTAGTGGCAAAGGAAAGCAGCGCGTGTTGAGCTTCCCATACTTTTTGTAAAGAGGGATTGTTAAGCAGAATTCGTTTAAATTTTTTAGTTTTAAGTTCGTGTCCTATTAAAGCGGGTATTATCTTCAGATAGTTGCCAAAGCCCCTTATACTCCGGATCTGGACAAAAGGATTGTTGCGCAACCATTGACTGAAAACTGCCGAGTATTTTATTGTAGAATCGTAAAATTTATTTATTTNNTGATAGGCGGGATTAAGTAAAATACCGTCCCGTTCAATGGGCGGAATATCCAGTTCGGCTAAAAGAGAAAGAAGGGTTTGATTGGTTCCCAGCCCGGTTATCGGTGTAGGATCTACGTTAAAAACAAAATCGCCAATAATAAATGTATCGCCCAGACCGCTTTCTGCGATAAGAGCGGTACTAAGACCGTACCGCGCGGCAATGGCAGCGGCAACATGAGAAGAAAGATCATCACCTATGACTATCAGATCGTACATTATTTAATTTGTTACCTCGTATGCAAGTCTAATACCCTTTCGCTTTCAAAGGATATCGAGGCGGCAAGGAGGAGGCGATGAGGCGTATTGTACATACGTTGAGGAAGCCGACAACGCAGCCAACAAAGTTAGCCGAAGAAAGCGAATTGGTATAAATATTTTCAATAACCAGCCAAAGGCGGGTTATGCAAAGCAGGGAAAGAAGTTTTATTTGCAGACTTAATCTTAACTTTACGCCCATCTATCTCAATCTTTCCATCCGCATAAAATTGAATTGCCTGCGGGTAAATCCGATGTTCTTCTTTCAATATTCTGGCAGCGAGAGTTTCTTCAGTATCATCATCATGTACAGGCAAAACACTTTGAATAATAATTGGTCCTGTGTCAACCCCTCCATCGACAAAATGAACAGTGCAGCCGGAGAATTTGACTCCATATTCCAGTGCTTGTTTCTGAACGTGTGTTCCCGGAAAAGCGGGGAGCAGGGCAGGGTGGATATTAATTATCCTCTGAGGAAATGCCCGCAAAAAAGCGGCAGTGAGAATACGCATAAAGCCGGCAAGCACCACTAATTGTACATGATTGTTTTGAAGAGTTTTGATTACTTCTAAATCAAAGTCCTCTCTACTTTTAAAATCTTCATGCTTGAAGATAAGAACCGGCAGACCATGCTTTTTTGCCCTTGTAATTCCATATGCGTCGGGATTGTTACTGATAACAATTTTAATGATAGCGTTAAGCGAACCTTTTTCAATATGATCGATAATTGATTGAAGATTGGAGCCGCTGCCGGAAATCAAAACTCCCAATTTCAATGGATCAGCCATACTTTTCCCATTAGGTTTTAAGTAAAACAAACTAAATCCTGGTTGCTTTCTCTTTTTTCAACGACGCCTATTTGGTAAGCCTTCTCGCCCAGTATTGCCAAACGATCGAGCACTTCCTTGGATTCTTTTTCCGCGACAACAATCATCATGCCAATGCCCATGTTAAAAACACGGAACATTTCTTTTTCTTCCACATGGCCGATGTCTTTGATGACCTTGAAAATAGGCGGTATGTTCCAACTGTTTCTGGAAATAATGCACCGGCAGGATTGAGGAATTATCCGCGGGATGTTATCATAAAATCCGCCGCCGGTGATATGAACCAACCCCTTAATATTGAAATCCTTAAAAAGATTCAGCAGAGATTTGACATAAATTCGTGTCGGTTCCAGAAGTTCCAGGCCGATTGTTTGGGCAAGTCCCGCAACTTTTTCATCTACTTTCAACTTTCCTTTTTCCAGAAGAACATTGCGGGCCAAAGAAAAACCGTTACTGTGTAAACCACTGGAAGCAAGTCCGATAATCCGGTCATTAATGCTTATCGTGGAGCCGTCAATGAGTTTATCCGCTTCCACCATGCCGACGCAGAAGCCCGCAAGATCATATTCTCCTTGCTTATAAAAACCGGGCATTTCAGCAGTCTCTCCGCCGATTAAAGTACATCCTGCCTGTTTGCATCCCTGAACAATACCATCAACTATTTGCACGCTCTTTTCGAGTTCAATATTTCCTGTAGCAAGATAATCAAGGAAGAATAATGGCTCCGCGCCCTGAACGACAACATCATTAACCGACATAGCGACAAGATCAATGCCGATAGTGTCATGTTTGTCCAGCAATTGTGCAATTTTGAGTTTAGTGCCCACGCCGTCGGTGGAAGAAACAAGGATTGGATTTTTTAGTTTTGTCGGGTCCAGACGAAAGAGACCGCCAAAACCGCCAATACCGGAAACAACTTCTTTACGCGCTGTCGTTTTAATCAATGGTTTGATGCGTTCGATAAAATCATTGGCTTTATCAATATCTACACCTGCATTTTTATATGTAGTTTCCGTTGACATATTGCTCCGTAAGTTTAATTATTTAGCAAGAGATTAATAATATTTCATTTAACGTAAATCAGTATTTAAGTCAATCATTCCTTGCGCAAATAAAATATATTTGTTAACAAAAAAGCATTCAATTTATTAGAAATAATAAGGTTTGCCAACATTTGAATCCGGTGAATTAAATGGAATCATTAAAAACGATTCTGCAAAAAATAGAACAACCGTTAAACTTTGCTTCAAAAGAAAATTATAGAAACATATCTTTCATTAAAGATTTGGGCAAATCTATGCAAAGCCTGCTGGCGCTGCTTAAAGGTGCCGTACCATCATTTTGCAGTAATGATTCTTTCAAACTTCTGAAAGAATTGTCAGAAATATTTTCTGACTATGACCTTAAGGATTTGGAGATAAAGAAGAATAAAATTAAAAACGCCTTATTACTATTTGGACAACTGAAAATTGCCCTTGATTCAATTCCCATAAGCCAACCGCAACATCTCCAGGATGAACAGACAATACAAAGAATCTCTGATCTAAAAGAGGCCATGGCCAAATTGACTGTGCCGATCCAATATTTGAAAGGTGTGGGTCCAAAGATGGCTGAGCGCTTTGCAGCAAAGAAAATAAACACAGTTGAAGATTTGCTCTATTTTCTACCACGTGCTTATGAAGACAGGCGGGAAATAAAGAAAATTAACAAACTGGAAACAGGGAAAACTCAGACCATAATGGGGAAGGTAATTGAGGTACAGGCAAGATACTATGGAAAGAAGCGCATACTGGAAGTAACAGTCAGTGACAATACGGCAAATTTAACGGCCAAGTGGTTTAAAGGTCAGATGTCCTACCTTACCAGTACTTTTAAAAAGGGGACAAGAGTAATATTTACCGGCAATGTGACACCCAATTATGCCGGTAAATCGATGATTCATCCTGATTACGAAATTCTCGAAGAAGAAGACGAGGAGAATCTGCTTAACTTTAAAAGAATCGTTCCGATTTATTCGGAAACGGAAGGCCTGCACCAGAAATATATCCGCAAGATCATGAATCAGGCGCTGGAACAATACTCGCGCTATGTTGCTTCGCCCATCCCCGCGGATATCTGCCGGAAGCGCAACCTGCTCAATATTCATGAAGCGCTGCTGTCTGTTCACTTTCCGGCAAGTAATGAGTCTATCGATGAATACAATGCCATGCAAACGGCTGCGCACCGCCGGTTGATCTATGATGAGTTTTTCTTTTTTCAACTGGGTATGGCTATAAAAAAATCAGGCCGCATTTTAGAGCAAGGTATATCTTTTAAGATGCAGGGAAATCTTTGGGATAAATTATTATCCTCTTTATCCTTTACTCTGACTGACGCGCAAAGCCGCGTGATTGCAGAAATACAGCGGGATATGGCTGCCGCAACTTCTATGAACCGCCTCTTGCAGGGAGATGTCGGCAGCGGAAAAACAGTTGTGGCTATGGCGGCAATGATCAGAGCCTGCGAAAATAATTATCAGGCGGCATTGATGGCGCCCACGGAAATACTGGCCAAGCAGCATTATTCAAATATAAAAGACTGGGCTGATTCCGTGGGATTGAAAACCATACTGATTACAGGAAGCATAAATGCCGCGTTAAGAAATGAAACGCTGGAGCAGATCAATACAGGTAAGGCTGATATTGTCATCGGCACCCATGCTTTGATTCAGGAAGACGTTGATTTTCATAGGCTGGGTCTTGTAGTAATTGATGAACAGCACCGGTTCGGCGTCATGCAGAGAGCGACTCTGCGCAACAAAGGCATCAACGCCGATGTTCTGGTCATGACGGCAACGCCGATTCCGCGGACACTGGCGATGACCGTTTATGGTGATCTGGATATCTCCGTAATCGATGAAATGCCTCCGGGGAGAAAACCCGTGCGCACAGTTTTGATGGGCGAAACAAAAAGGAACAATGTTTATCAATTAATCAGCGCGGAGCTGGCCAAAGGCCATCAGGCTTTTATCGTTTATCCTCTGGTGGAACAATCGGAAAATCTGGATTTGAAAGATGCCACCAACATGGCCCAACATCTGCAAAAAGATATTTTCCCTGACTATCGGGTTGGTCTTATCCACGGAAGAATGAAGGAAAAAGAGAAAGACGCTGTGATGCAGGATTTTCTCGTAAACAAAATTAATATTCTTGTCTCCACCACNNGAACGTTTCGGCCTTTCGCAATTGCATCAGTTGCGCGGCCGTGTGGGTCGCCGGGACATTCCGTCTTGTTGCATCCTGCTTGCGGATTATAAACGCTCGGCGGACGCCCGCAAGAGATTGAAAGTCATGGAGAAGACCACAGACGGCTTTGTTCTGGCCGAGGAAGATCTGGCTATTCGCGGCCCGGGTGATTTTCTGGGGACAAGACAATCAGGTCTGCCTGATTTCCGCATTGCCAGTATCATCCGTGATGCCCGGATTTTAAATGATGCCAGAGAAGATGCCTTTGGGTTAGCCGCTCGTGATCCACTTTTGGAAAAACCGGAACACGCAATTTTAAAAGAAGCACTGCTTGCCAAATGGCAGGGCAAGCTGGAGCTGGCAAGAACGGGATAATTCATGGGGCAGGGAAGATAGTAGCACTGAAAAAATAAACTATTCCGGCCTGCCCAGGCATGCGCCAGGCTTCGCTGCCGGAATGACCTCTGCGACACAGTCTCGCACGCCGGGTCGCATGGGGAAAAGAAGTTCAGAGTACGGTCTCCCTTTTTTAAAGGGAGAGAAAGAGGGATTTTCAAGAGCTCTGATTTTAATAAAATCTCCCCTCACCCCTCTTTAGAAAAGAGGGGAAAAACAAGAACTGGATTACCCGGTCAAGCCGGGTAATGACACCAGTATTTATCATTCCGGCGAATGCTTGGAATGCCGGGTGGATTTGATGAAGAAGTATCACTCTACTTTTAATTTCCTCCCCTCAAGAGAGGAAAGATAAAGACGATAAAGGAATTATATAACGATAAAGGATTAAGAATGAGAATAGCAATAGTCGGTATCGGCGGAGTAGGGGGATATTTTGGCGGAAAGCTGGCCAGAGAATATGAAAATTCCGGACAGCATGAAATTATCTTTATCGTCCGCGGCGAGCATTTATCCGCCATCAAAAAAAACGGTCTAAAATTATTCACCAAAGAAGGTGATTATAAGGCCCGGCCTTATCTTGCCACGGACAATCCGGCTAAGTCTGGCATTTTTGATCTCGTTTTCTTTTGCGTAAAAAGTTATCATTTGGAGAGTTCCGCTCTGGCCTTAAAAGCTAACATCAACAAAAATACTGTTGTGATACCGCTTTTAAATGGCGTCAACATCGCCCAGAGACTGCGGGCAGTCCTGCCGGATGCCGATATCGTGCGAGGTTGCGTCTATATTTCCTCATTTATCGAAAAGCCCGGCGTTGTGCGCCAGACAGAAGGAACATGCAAACTTACTTTTGGTACCGATGACAAATCCGCAAATCAATACCAATATATTCTGGATATTCTGGTTCAGGCAAAAGTTGATGCCAGGTTAACGGATAAAATATCCCAGGCCCTGTGGACAAAATATCTTCTCATTTGCCCGCTGGGAAGCCTCACTGCGGCAACAGGAAAAACTTTCGGTGGGATCATTGAAGATGCAAAGTTAAAAAATAAGCTGCGTGAAATGATCAGAGAAGTAAAATCAATTGCCGATGCCCGTAAAATTGAATTGCCGGAAGATGTTGTCGATAAAACTCTGGAGAGTATCGGCCGCTTTGCCTATGATACCAAGACTTCAATGCAGGTGGATCGCGAACGTGGCAAGGATACCGAAATGGATATTTTTACCAAATACATTATCGAATCGGGAAAAGAGCTGGCCATCCCCACACCCTTGCATAATGAAATTTACGCTCAACTGAAATAATTTTCCCTCCCTCGAGAGACTGTGTCGCAATTCATTTTTGTGTCATTTCGAAGCGAAGCGAGAAATCTTGGTTTCAATAAATTCANNTTTCTAATTGCGACACAGTCTCGGGAGGGGGAGAGGAAATTATTCCGATGCTTGCATGAAAAATTATCTTATCCCGAAGGGATAATAGCTTTATAGAAATACATACAAAAATAAAATATACGACCCCGTCGGGGTCGCACATGTGTCGCCGTAATCAGCTATAAACGTAAAACCCCTTCGGGGTTATTAACAGCCCCGCAGAGGTTTTTAAAATAGAACATTGATTTAGAATTGGAATTAGATATTTTGTTCTTGTTCCTTCTGAAAAGCACTATATTCCGCCAGTTTTGAAAGGGCAACTACCGCCCGGGGAAGACCATCATAGACGGGAATACCCGCCGGCAGGAGAATCTTCTCCATGACGGCAACCCATTTTCTGATTTNNCGGAGCAGGCTCATATTGCCGCCAGACAACAACCAGGGGTTTGCCTTGCGTGTGTTTTCGTCCTTCCTGGGCCAGATAGCTGGCAATTTTTTCAATATGAGTGCCGCCTTTTTCCTTTCCGAACAACCAATCGAGGGGCACCGAGATGATAAAATTATCGATCTCACCACTTGTCGTGAGTATATTTAAAACTTTTCCGAACAGATTCAAATCTATAAAAGCGATAACGGCGTCAATCGGATTGCGGATCATCGTACCCGCAGGTGGTATGAATTGCCGCAGTTTTTTTATCGTTTCGGAAGACAGTTCCGGAAGCTCCAAACCCGCCCTGGCGCAGCTGTCTGCTACGGCGACGCCGATCCCACCGCCGAACCCAAGNNCATACGGCTCTTGCTCCCGATTCTGTCAGGCCGCCCTTATAAATAATCACGGGCTTGTGACGGTTTGTTTCGGTAACCAGGTCGAGCAGATGCCGTCCGTCCTTTACGCCCTCCAGATACATGTTGATGATGCGTGTTTCATCATCATGGG
Organism: Syntrophaceae bacterium; assembly: GCA_003142835.1. Classification (GTDB taxonomy): domain Bacteria; phylum Desulfobacterota; class Syntrophia; order Syntrophales; family Smithellaceae; genus FEN-1160. The sequence continues at coordinate 3,107 of PLNU01000068.1, read as the reverse complement.
CCAAATAATCCAAGAAGTCCGTACTGTCCAGCGTCAGGGCATTTCCATAACTGATCGACTTGCTGAAGTAAATGCCGTAACGGTTTGATGTATAATTTGTAATTTCCTGGGCATTACCCCCGCTCTGACTGATAAGGGAAATGGGGCCGCTTTCCTTTGAGGCTGCCGTCCATGTCAGCATCCGCGATGCCGGGACATAAAACCCCATGCAATTGGGGCCAACGACTCGCAGGCCCCCTTCACGGGCAATTTTTTCTATCTCCTTCTGCAGCTGGATACCTTCCTCTTCCCCTGATTCCTTGAAACCGGAGCTGAAGATGTGAATATTTTTGTTGCCCGAGGCGACGCAATCCCTCAGGGCATCAGGTACAAACGGAGCCGGTACGGAAATGATGACCAGATCAACCCGTTCGGGCAAAGAAATGAGGCTGGGGTATGTCTTTATCCCACTAATTTCCTCAACTTTAGGATTAATCGGATATAATTTTCCCGGATAGCCAAAGTTCCGGAGACATCCGAACATGCCGGGAAAACCGCCACGGCGTGCACGGGCTGCACCAACAACGGCGATGGATTTGGCGTGCGTCATCACATCAAGCGCCGCACGGATTTCCATCGTTTTCGTCTTTATTTCATCGTCACTTGCATCATGATCAATACGCGCGGTGTATTGATCATCAAGAACAACAAGGGCATCGACGGCTTTCACCCGGCCGTCGGGTGTGACAATAAGAGGATTGATATCAACTTCCTTGATCGACCGATGTTCCATCCCCAACCGGGACAACCCCATCAGCACCCGAAGCAATTGATCCTTGTTTGCCGCCGTCTCGCCGCGGAAATCACCAAGCAGCTTACGGGCATTGATCTCATGCATCATTGCGTGTGCCTGAATCTCGCTCAACGGGGCAATGCGGAAGGTGATATCACCAATCGCTTCCGTAAAAATACCTCCCAGACCGAACATCACACAGGGACCAAACTGGGCGTCCCGGAATAAACCGGCAACAAACTCCCGTTTGCCTTCTATCAACGGTTGTATGAGGCATCCCTCCCAATCTTCTCCTGCCGATTCCTTGATCTCGCGATAGGCACGACGGACTTCCTCTGCCGATCGCAAGTTTATTTTGACCAGACCCCGCTCTGTCTTGTGTATGAGCTTCGCCCCCAGGCCTTTCAAGACCACGGGAAACCCCGTTGCGCCTGATTGTATAACGGCCTCTTCCTCTTCAGTGACAATCGTTTCCTTGACGACGGGAATGCCATAAAGGCTCAATAACCTCTTGGATTCAGCCTCTGTCAGGGATTGTCGTCCATCCTTTCGAGCTAGATTAATTAACTCAATCGCTTCCATCAGTTCCACCTTTCATCTCCCCATTTTTTTATCGTAAAGTATTTGACTTTTCTAATTGACTCGAAAATTAAAGAAAACATCGAGGCGATAGCATGTCATGGCTTATACTTGACTTGACTAACACTGCCAAAACGGGCACTGTCTTGACTATTGATAAATCTTCTCAGTGTGAAGGGACGCCACTTGGCCGATTCCACACATCCTTCCGATTTCAGGGTCGCGATGCCTTATCAAATGCTTTTTCTCCTCTTGGATTTTCCATTATTAATAGTTAACGCTTCAGCGATCAATTGTTCCGCCAAGCGAAGAGTATTTTCTTTCAGTCGATGACCTTTCTGATCATCTGACTTGATATCCTCCAACTGGATCACGCCAACGATCAAAGCCCAAATCACGTCAGCTATTTCATAGACATTCACCTTCTTGATTAGCCCCAGCTCGATACCTCTGGTCAGAAGCCTGCGGCCTAAATCGAAATTGATGCGACCCTTGTCGTTCAAAGCGGCGCGAACGTCCGGTTTCAGCTCACCCATGAGTCTCTGTTGTTGGAATAATTGGATGATGCCGAAGGTTTCGGGCGACGTTTTATAGCCGTGATAAAAGGCCCTGAATAGCGCCTTAATCAAGGCGCCGCCATCTTTGATCTTCCCTGTCGCAAGACTCTCTTCGGCTTTCTCCAGCTGTTTCTGGATATCATCCATCAAGGGCAGCATCAGTGTGAAGAAAAGGTCATCCTTGGCCTTGAAGTATAAATAGACGGTGGGTTTGGTTACCTCGGCCTCCATCGCAATTTCGTCCATAGTCGATTTCAGGTAGCCTTTCGAGAAGAAAACCCTCTGGGCCGCCTCCAGAATACTCTGAATTCTTTGATTCTTCTCGCGGGTTCTTCTCTGTTGGCATACTATCTTGTGTTTGTTCTTTGGAATCAATATCGGATATCCCCTTTTAATGCGACGCGTTCACCGTCTCTGTAATGAAATAATTTTACTGTTGGTAGATATATTACCATAAGGAAAGAATCTTATCAAGTAGTATTCATGTGCATCTCAAAAAAAAGTAAGAAGCGGCCACTGATTATACGTATTACGCTTTTTCTGATAATAAACACTTGCTACTTATGATACCAATTAGCTTTCAAAGGATAACGCGGCGGCAAGGAGGAGGCGACGATGCGTATTGTACATACGTTGAGGAAGCCGACGACGCGACCAACAAAGTTAGCCAAAGAAAGCGAATTGGTATGAGTTCAACTAATAATTGTTTGATTTTTATGAATAATTGGCGTAAATAATTAAACATTAAATCAATAGCGCTGTTTGAAAAACAGCAGAATTATGTATTACGTATATTAATTGTTATAAGAAAGGTAGAGCATTATGATTTGTTATTGTTTTGAATACACAGAATTGGATATAAGAAATGAAGTATTTCAAAACAATGGTCAGTCTCCATTATTAGACAGGATTATCGAGGCAAGAAAACAAGGAACATGTCAATGCGATATAAAGAATCCTAACGGAACTTGATGTATTGCCGATGTCCGTCGTGTCGTGGACAATGCAATCAATGATTATAAGAATAATAAAGCAATTTAATTAGTTCACATTGCATAGATTGAACAAGTACCTAAATGGTGAGGTTTCATAAAGTATGATTGAAAATAATTAAAACCCTTATAACCATTAAATGCACCGGACGCTCGTTTTTCGCGCCGGTGATTTTTTCGTTGGCCATCAATATAATTGACAAAACC
>PLNU01000178.1 GCA_003142835.1 Syntrophaceae bacterium | reverse complement strand
TCAATCATAGAACAAATTAATTTTGATGTAATTCCAAGATTCAAAACAACAGCAGCCAGAGAAGAAACCCCACAAGCGGGCGTGCCAGTTGCCAGCATCAGTCCCTTGAGCGTACTTACCCCTATTCGCAATCCTGTAAAGGAACCGGGACCAAGCGTACAGGCAAACAAATTTATATCTGATATTTTTATGCGAACCTGCCTTAAGGCATAGTCAATCTCCGGCAGAAGTAATTCGGAGTGATTTAGCCCCGTATTGATGATAGAGTCATAGATGATAGTATCATCATGCAATACAGCAACTGCGGCAGTTCGAGAAGATGTATCAAAAGCCAGTGTCAGCATAAATTACTTAAAAAATTTCAAAACATCGTTAATCGGTTTTATATTCAGCCGCTCAATATCTATCATGATGACAAAAAGCATGAGCATCAACAACAAGACAAAGCCGATTTGTTGAGATATTTCTTTCACTTTAACGCTAATTTCTCTTCTTGTGACCATTTCTATTAAATAAAAGAAAATGTGACCGCCATCAAGAACAGGTATGGGAAAAAGATTGATTACTCCTAAATTAATGGAAAGTATTGCCATAAAGAAGATAAAGGGAATAATGCCTTCTCTCACCTGTTCACCCGCTACTTGAGCAATAAAAATTGGGCCACCTAAGGTTCGAGGCGAAATAACACCTTCAAACATTTTTACAACGGCGACAACAGTCAATTTGCTTATTTCCCATGTCTTTTGTATGGCTGTTATAGATGCTTCCCATGGATTTTTTCTATCGATAACGAACTTTCCGGACGGAGATATTCCGATCAGATAAGTAGGAACTTCCTCACTAAACATGTTTTTTGCTTTGGATAATTTTGGTTTGATTAAAAATATTTTTTTTACCGAATCTCTTTCTACAGCTACTTTTACTTCCTTTCCACTGGCGTCTGCTACTAATGGCTTTATCTCTTCCCAATAGACAATATTTTTACCATCGATGGAAATTATTTTATCGCCGCTGATCATGCCCGCTTCCGATGCGGGAAATTCTTTTTGCATCTCTCCTACATCAGCAGTAAGCTTTGGCACACCATACATGAAAACTATTATAAATATTAACAGCGCCAAAAGAAAGTTACAGCCAGGGCCGGCAAGAATGATCAGGATTCGTTTCCAAGTCGGTTGTTTCAAAAAAGATCTTTTTTCATCCTCCGGTGTTAATTCTTCATCAGCTGATTCACCTAATAGTTTGACAAATCCTCCTAAAGGTATCCAGGAAACCACATACTCTGTTTCACCAATTTTTTTACCTATGATTTTTGGTCCAAAGCCGAGAGAAAATTTAGTTACGCCCACTCCGGCAATTCTTGCAGCGATAAAATGACCAAATTCATGAACAAATATTAATATAGCTAGTAAAATTACGAATGAAATTAAAGTAATCAAGATGTTATCCTTTCTAGTATCTCTGTTGTTTTTATCCTTGCCCAGGAATCAGCGTTAAGAATACTCTCTAAAGAAGGATCTTCCCCGCAAACATGAGCAGTAAGAACCTTATTAATTATTTTTGGTAAATCAACAAATTTAATTTTTTGCTCTAAAAAAGCAGCCACGGCAATTTCATTGGCTGCATTTAAAACTGCGGGAGTTGTACCGCCGCAAATTCCTGCCTCATAGGCAAGTCGAAGACAAGGAAATTTTTTCATATCCGGCTGGCAAAATTCCAACTTCTCTGTTTCCAGAAGATTTAGTGATGAAATATCGTTAATGATCCTTTCCGGATAAGTTAAAGCGTAAGAAATAGGTATTCTCATATCGGGAATGCCCATTTGCGCTAAGACAGAGCCGTCAATTAATTCAATCATAGAATGCACGATGCTTTGCGGATGAATTAAAACATCTATTTTCCCGAAATCCAGATTAAATAACCATTTTGCTTCTATTACTTCCAATCCTTTATTCATCAGGGTTGCAGAATCAATCGTTATCTTCTTTCCCATTTTCCATCTGGGATGCTTCAGTGCCTGGTTTAGTTTAACTTGTTTTAATTCATTTACAGTAAAATTTAAAAACGGACCTCCGGAAGCTGTCAGTATTATCCTTTTTAAATTTTCAATCTTTTCTCCTTGTAAGCATTGAAATATTGCGCTGTGTTCACTATCCACAGGAATAATTTTTACCTTTTTCTGTTTTGCTCTCCTGTTCACAATTTCTCCGGCCATAACCATCGTTTCCTTGTTGGCTAAAGCAACGTCTTTACCAGCATCAATTGCCGCAAGCGTTGGCATTAAACCAGCAGCGCCCGATATAGCGGAAACGATAATATCCGCCGATGGAAACGAAGCTATTTCATTCAAACCTTCCCTATCGTAAAGTATTTTGATTTTATAATTCAGGGTTAAGTCTTGGCGTAATTTAAGAGCATTTTCTTTTGTACTAACATAGACTAGTTTGGGTTTGAATATTTCAATTTGCTTTTTCAGTAGATTTACATTTTGCCCGGCGGCAAGCGCCACAACTTGAAAACGTCCGGGATTTTTTTTAATAACATCCAGTGCGCTAAGTCCAATCGACCCGGTCGATCCTAAAATTGTTATTTTCTTCATTTATCCAATCACGAATATTCGATAATAATAAACGAAAGGGGCTATGAAAATAAGGCTATCCATACGATCAAGCAGACCGCCATGCCCCGGCAGGAGTGAACTCGCATCCTTAAGGCCATAATTTCTCTTGATTGCTGATTCGCAAAGATCTCCCAGCTGTCCAATTATACTGCCCACAAAAGAAATAATCAAAATATGCACACGGGATACCTCAGGGAAGAAAAAATAACTAAAGATCAAACAGCCTGATACACTTCCGAAAACAAGACCTATTGTCCCCTCTATTGTTTTACCGGGACTCACTAACATGCTCAGTTTATTTTTGCCGAAATATTTTCCAATATACAATCCCGCAATATCTCCCACTATCGCAATGATCAAGACAAGCAATATCCAGTAAACTCCATTCTCTAACAAGCGCAACAAAATAAAGTGAGAGGTCAATAACGGTATATACATTATGCCAAAAATTACTTTAGCAACCAACAATACGTCAAATGTTGATTCTTTAACCGACCAGAGAAACAAAATGAAAACACATAAAATACAAAAGGTCAGCACCGAAACTAAAAGTTGACTGGTACCGAATAATACAACCGCAGGTATGACAATGGCAAAAATGTTGATTTCAATTTTTTCTTTTAAGAATCCTTTACCAAAAACTATTCTGTTGTATTCCCAAACTCCACCAATAATAAATATAGTAATTATCGCAGCTAAAATCTCAGCGGATGCGAATATAATTACCACAAGCATTACTGCCGCTAATAATATTCCGGTTAACCATCTTTTCACATAGGAATTTATCATTATAAGTTTGTCCTTTTACTTTATTTCAAATAATTAGACTATTAATCACTTACGCAATTTTTCTTTCAATTGTTCGCTGGTTAGACCAAACCGCCTTTCGCGTTTTTGGTAACTG
>PLNU01000184.1 GCA_003142835.1 Syntrophaceae bacterium | reverse complement strand
CCCGATATCCATCCAAAATAGCGGCGCCCCGGATTTCCGCAATCATTTCAGAAGCGTCCTTTTCGGTAATCGGCAGAATCCGGAAGGAGACGTCGCGCAAAACTTCTACAAATACACCGCCCAGTCCGAACATTATAATCGGGCCGAAACTCGGATCGCGTGTCACGCCGATGATGGCTTCGATACCCGGCCTGGCCATTTTTTGAATAGTTACGCCTTCAATATGCTGGTATTTAAATGTCTCGATAATTTCATGGTACGCTTTACGCACGTCTTCGGCGCACGTCAGATTCAGTTTGACGCCGCCCGCGTCTGTTTTATGAACGACATCCGGCGAAACGATTTTTAACACGACAGGAAATCCGATTTTCTCGCTCATGGCAAGAGCTTCATCTTCGGAGCGGGCAACCAGATAGCCTGTGGTCGCAATGCCGATGCCCTCCAGGATTTCCTTGCTTTCGTGTTCCATCAGGTAACTCCGGTTTTCCCTGACGGCCTGATGCAGGATATCCTTCAACTCCTCTCCCAGCAGATATTCTTGCGGGGAAGATTGCTCAGCATGATGGGATTTTGCGCCCGTTGAGGGCGTAGGTGAGATTCCAGGTTTCATGCAAATACTGTCCTCCTTCACTTATTTTATCCGCGCCCTTCCTTTTGCCGCATCAAAATGATAAGGACATCGAACAGAATATTTCATTAACACAGACAGTAAAAAGGGAATATCGGTTAAGCGCTCTTTTGTGTGTCAGAACAATACCGGATATTCTGACAGGTTTTGTCTGACACAAACGGGCTCCAAACTTCTGATGGCATCAAATATTTTCTAATTGATAAGATTATTGTGTACGGCGTAAAGGGTCAGTTCAGCGTTTTTCTTCATTCCCATCTTCCCCATAATTCGTGTTCGATAGGTACTGATGGTTTTAACGCTAAGAAACAATTCTTCAGCAATATCGGAAACGGACTTTCCTTGCGCCAACATCAGCATAACCTGGTGCTCGCGGTTGGAGAGTCTTTCGTGAGGCAGCTTTTCCGTATCGATTTCCATTTCAGCGGCGAGCTTTTCCGCCAGGGATGACGTTACATATTTGTCGCCGCCGGATACTTTTCGGATGGCGCCGATTAATTCCTGCGGCGCACTGGCTTTGGTGAGATACCCCGACGCGCCTGCACGTAGTGCGCGAATGGCATACTGCTCTTCGGGGTGCATACTTAAAATCAACACGGGAAGCCTGGGACGCTGACTTTTAATATCTTCCAGAATTTCCAGACCGCCACGCCCGGGCATCGAAATGTCCAGCAGAACAACATCATAGTCATTCTGCAAAACTTTTTCCAGAGTAGCCGATCCGTTCTCAGCTTCGTCCTTGACGACCATATCTTTCACCTCAGTCAGGATCTGTTTGACTCCCTGACGGACTACGGCATGGTCGTCGGCAACCAGTATTCGTATCATTTAATGCTGTCTCCTTTATTGAGGGGAATCTTGACGTTTACGATCGTCCCCTGAGGTTTGCCGCCTCTTACATGAACGGTTCCTCCCCAGAGATGAGCCCGTTCGCGCATACCGATCATGCCGAATGATTGGGGATCGTCAATTTGCCGCCGCGTAATACCGATCCCGTTATCGGCAACCTCAAGGCATAATTCCTTTCCTTTTTCTGTCAGGCTGACACGGCATTTTGTTGCCTTGGAATGGTGTACAATATTTGTAAGGGTTTCTTGAAAAATGCGGAAGATGGTCGTCGCCAGATCTTTGTCGATAGAACTGTCCGAGCAATCAAGAAAAGCCTCACACCGGATTCCAGACCGTTTCTGAAAATCATCAGCCTGCCATTCGATAGCCGCCGGAAGCCCGAGGTCATCGAGTAAGCTGGGACGCAATTCCGTAGAAATTTTGTGAACACTTTCGATAGTGGAATCGACAAGACGCGACATCCGCCGTGCTTTATCCTGAATCTGTTCATTCTGTTTCGGCAGTCTGCCTTCCAGCCAGGACAAATCCATCTGGAGCGCCGTGAGAGACTGCCCCAGTTCATCGTGAATCTTGCGGGCAATCCGTGTGCTTTCTTTTTCACGAACAGACTGGAGATGGACTGAGAGATTTCTAAGTTCCTGACGTGACCGCTCCAGTTCCTCCTGCGCTTTTTTCTGCTGAGTAATATCCTCATATGTAACAACGATGCGCCGCTCCCTAAGTTTCTCCCCGATCCGGGAGGCCTTCATCCGGCAAAGAATTTCCCGGCCATCTTTTTTTCTACAGGGAAATTCTGTCGTATAAGTCCGTTGGTTTTCGAGAGAGGAATAGAAGAGTCCAGCGATTGTATCCGCTTCTTCTTCATTGCGATAGATCACTCGAATGCTCTTACCGATTAGTTCTTCGCGGTGCCAGCCAAATATGGACTTGACGGCATTATTGGCAAAATTTATCCGGCGCTCATGTAATCCGACAACGGCCTGAGGAATGGCATCTAGAATAGAAGACTCCAAGGCTTCCAGCTCTTCGAGCCTTCTGCCCGCCTCTTTGCGCTCCGTAACATCCATGGAATTACCCAGAATGGCGCGCTTCCCCTTGTAGGTGATCGACATGACCGTCTCCAAGATCCATTTGATCCGGTCGTCTTTGGTAACAATTCGAAATTCATAAGGCGAAAAGCGCTGTTCTTTGAGCATCATGATCGCGTTTTTGGCCATCTTGCGCCGGTCTTCCGGCAGGACAAGAGAGGTAGGGTTCATGTTGAGCATCTCTTCTTCGGTATAGCCCGCGTACTCCCGGAAGTGAGAATTGATAAACTGAAACTTCCTGTTCTGCATAATGTAAAATCCCACCTGCGAACTGTGCGCCAGAATTTTGTATAAATCTTCTCCAGACGCTCCCTTGGACTGCGTCCGGCCGTTGTTCGACAACTGTGCCTGTAAATGATTAACCAGATCGATCAATTCTTTTTTTGACTTTTTTTCCAAGCCCATGCACCACCCCGCCGCGTGAAATGTTCATCGTCAAGCAGACGCGCTATCTAATCACAATTGACGGGAAAAATAAATACCTTTTATTGGATATGTGGGCTCTGGACAGAAGATTCTATGGAAGAGAACAAAAGAAAGCGGGCGGGGATTTTCCCACCCGCTGATCAAAGTTTATTTTGTTTGTTTGACCACACTCATGGCTGTGGCGAGAAGCGAAGGGATGTCCCCGAAGTTGGCCAGCAGAATCAGCGTGTTCCCTTGTTTGGCCAGATTGCCGAATTGCTCGACCAGTTTTTCCGCCACGCGCAGCTGCACTGCCTCCAGTCCTCCCTATGCCTGCACTACACCGGCTACGGCCTTCAAATTACTTGACACAGAAAAACTTATATTTCAACGGCCTGACTCTAGACTTCCTTGGGCGAAGACGAAGTCAAAGCCTAGGTAATCCCAGTGGAGACCAAAGCCCCCAAAGCCGCCGGTGCCATTCACAACGATTTTGAACAAGGCTTTATCAAAGCGGAAGTCATGCACTGAGACCTTTGCATAACCACCACCTAAATTTCCCAGACCCGGACCTTCCTCAGAATGAA
>PLNU01000034.1 GCA_003142835.1 Syntrophaceae bacterium | reverse complement strand
AGCCGACGCCGCTTCGCGGCGCGGCTTAATTCAGGCGTTCGGCATGAAGAATTTATGAAGGAGTGAATTGTGGGGAAAAAATCACAAGAAAACCTTATTTGTTCATTTTGTGGAAAACTTCAGAAAGAGGTCTATAAGCTTATTGCCGGTCCAAATGTTTATATTTGCGAAGCATGCGTCGATCTTTGCGTTGAGATAATTACTGATGAAGCCAAGACCGAAAACTCCAGCATATCTAAATACTTGCCCGGAGTTTCCAAAATGTTCGAAAAATCAACGAATAAGGACATTGATCTATCAGAACTTGGTCTTGCTCCTCGGTTTAACAGACTTCGGTTTAAGAAAAGACAGAAGTACTGCTTTTATCTGTGCCCATTTGTAGAACCATTCAACACCATCTATTCCGACCATGTAAAACCAGCCATCGAGAGTTCGGGTTTTACCGTTGAGCGTGCGGACGAGATTTTTGGTACACAGCCTATTATTGAAGATATATGGGAAGGAATCAATTCTTCTGAAATCATAATAGCAGACGTAACGAATAGAAACCCAAACGTAATGTATGAAATTGGAATGGCACACACGGTAGGAAAGCCAGTTTTGATAGTGACTCAGGACATAGATGACGTCCCCTTTGATCTTAAGCATCATCGATGCATCATGTACTCATATACTCCTAAAGGGTGTGCGGCATTGGAAGAAAAGATTTCTGGGACTATAAGGTTTATTTCTGGCGTAAAATGATTTTGCCGAACAAGTCAATCCAGCCGATCGCTACGCTCCGGCTGATTTATGCGTTATGAGCAAAGAGAAAAAATGGAATACGTCACCGACTATATGAAGCCCGAAGACTGGCAGCAAGTCCGTTCGATTTATCTCGAGGGCATCGGTACAGGAAACTCTACCTTTGAAGCGGATGCTCCCGATTGGAAGAAATGGGATTCTGTTCACATACGGGAGCACCGGTTAGTGGTCAAAGAACACGATACTGTTTTGGCATGGGCCGCACTAAGCCCCGTTTCCACTCGCTGCGTGTACTCCGGGTGTGGCGGAACTCAGTCTTTACGTGGCGGCCGGGCAAAGAGGAAAAGGCATAGGATCAACCCTGCTTGCGGCACTCATAATCTCAACCGAAAAGGCCGGGCTATGGACACTGCAGGGGGGCATCTTCCCTGAGAATACGTCAAGCCTCCGCCTTGTGAGAACGCATGGCTTCAAGGAGATCGGAAGACGTGAGAAGATAGGCAAGATGACCTATGGTGATCTTGCCGGAACTTGGCGAGATGTTATTTTGGTAGAACGGCGAAGCACCGTGGCAGGCATAGATTGAAAAGACCTCATAACAAGGTCAATACAGCCGATCGCTACGCTCCGGCTGATTTTTTCGTTAGCCGGATAAAGAATAACAATGTCGATCTCTGACAAAACACGGAAGATATTGTGGGGAAAATCAGGCAACAGGTGCACGATCTGTAAGCACGAACTCGTGCTTGAGTCCACGTGCATGGACGATGAATAGTTCGGAAGTCATTATTATAGAACGGCGAAAGATGTTTGAACACTAATTTGAAGTTTGGAACAAATGGAGGAGCACATGAAAAACTATAGATTTTCTGTCATGCCGGCACTGGTAGTCATAGGTCTGCTGGCCCTTACAAACCCAATAGTTGAAGCCTGCACAAGAGTCGTTTATCAGGGACTCAACGAAACGGTTCTAACCGCTCGCTCCATGGATTGGAAAGAAGATATGAAAACCAATCTATGGATTTTTCCAAGGGGCATGCAACGAAACGGAGCAGTTGGAGCGAAGTCGCTGAAGTGGAAATCAAAGTACGGTAGTGTCATTGCTTCAGCCTATGATAATTCCACAACTGATGGCATGAACGAAATGGGTTTGTCGGCCAATATTCTTTGGCTGGCTGAGTCAGAGTATCCCAAGTGGGATCAGAAAAAACCGGGGCTTACTATCGCTGCATGGGCGCAATATGTACTTGATAATTTCGCAACTGTTCAAGAAACTGTGAATGATTTAAAAAATGAAACTTTCACTGTTGTTACAGACAAAATGCCTGGTGGTGAGAGCTTGGCTACATTGCACCTCTCTGTTTCTGATGCTTCAGGCGATAGCGCGATCTTCGAATACATCGGGGGAAGATTGGTGATTTCCCACAATAGATCTTACCAGGTCATGACAAATTCCCCTATTTTCGAGAAGCAATTGGCAATGAATGAGTACTGGAAAGAGATTGGCGGCACGGTGATGTTGCCGGGCACCAATCGTGCCGCAGACCGTTTCGCACGGGCATCGTTTTACATTAACGCCATACCAAAAGTGGACGACACCCGCATCGCCGTAGCCAGCGTTTTCAGTGTTATCCGGAATGTTTCAGTGCCGTTCGGGATCGCCACGCCCGATCACCCGAATATTTCCTCCACACGCTGGCGGACAGTAGCCGATCACAAGAATAAAGTGTATTTCTTCGAGTCTGCTCTCACACCAAACGTGTTTTGGGTTAATTTTAAAAACATTGATTTCTCAGAAACTGCCAAAGTGAAAAAGCTCGATCTAAGTAACAACCGAGTCTATTCCGGCAACACAGCGGGTCTGTTTGAGGGGGCTACCCCGTTCAGATTTCAGGGTTTATGAATTGTTTTTCAACGGGTTCATTCATCCTCGTATAACGAGGGAGAAAACTTATCGAACATGGCCGGATAACCATTTTGAAGCTTGTAACCGGGGTTGAAAAATACATGGTGTGCCTTGAAATGAGGAGACGCACCTACGAGCTGTTGCGGGAATAAACAAAAAGACATCACTGAAAAATAGGAGAATTAAATTAAAGACCAAGGAATTAGTGTGTTCCGAAACTAATTTTTGTTTGCACAAACGTTTCTTCAGGCTCATATGCCTATCGGATAAGGCAATTCACAGGCAGCTAATGATTGAACATCCTTGTCTCTCTCACTAAAAATCCCCAAAATGCTGAAATTAAAACATTATGAAAAGCAATGTCTATTTTTGAGGTAATTGAGCCTGCTTGAAATATTACCCAAAACAAGCTATATCAATTTACACACTGATTAACATTGCGGCAAACGAGACTGTGTCGCAATGTCTTTGCGGTGAGCCGAAGCCCCGAGCAAAGCATGCGGGGGAATATAATGAGCGAAGCAATCTCATAAGTATCAGAATATATTTAGATTGCCACCCCCGATCAGGTCGAGGGCAGGCTGTGCCTGAGAGTCGGCTCGCAATGACAAATGCGGATTGCGACACAGNNGAAATATCGGCTCCCGCTGAACTCATGGACGCGCTGGGCAATTTTCTCACCGAAACAGGGGCTCAGGGTGTGTTTCAGGAATCAGCAACGCCGGAACACACGGTCGGCGATTTTCCGGAGCCTTTAATTGAAGAGATCATTAAAGCCTATTTCCCGCAAGATGTGCGCAGTGAAAAGAAAATCATCTCCATTCAAAAATATCTGGATAGCCTTCAGGAAATATTTCCCGACCTGCAAAAACCATCACTTAAAACAGAAATCATCAGCGATCCGGATTGGGGCGAACAATGGAAAAAATTTTTCAAACCCATTCGTGTCTGCAACAATATCATCGTTAAACCTACATGGGAAAGATACGCGCCCTCCAGCCGCGATATTGTCATTGAAATTGATCCGGGCATGGCCTTCGGCACCGGTCAGCACGCATCCACCAGAATGTGCATGGAAGCAATTGAAGATATCATAATGAAAGACCGTTCGATCAAAGCATGGAAAGTTCTGGACGTCGGTTGCGGTACCGGTATCCTCGGCATCACCGCTGCCAAAATGGGCGCGCAGGATGTCATCTGTGTGGATATTGATAAAAAGGCTGTCGAAATTGCCGGTGAAAACGCGGCTATTAATAATGTGGGGAACTTCTTGCGCATTTTCAATAAAGATGCCACCACAATTAATGAACCGCGCAATTTAATCATCGCCAACCTTACCGCCAAATTACTCTTAAAGCTCCGTGTACATCTGACGCAACTGCTTTTGCCGGAAGGATACATGATTATCTCGGGCATAATTGAACAAGACGTCAAAAATATCGAGGAACAATTTTCTGCCGATCCCCTTACTACCTATAAAGTGATCACGGAAAAAGAATGGGTCTGTTACGTGCTCAGGAAAAAAGCCGCGAACATTTAGCCGCAGGGGGCTTCCTCGTAAGCCCGAAATAATACCGTTTCTAAATCAAAGATGATAT
>PLNU01000128.1:13017-13439 GCA_003142835.1 Syntrophaceae bacterium | reverse complement strand
GGGACACCATACCGGAAACGAAAGACCGTAGTTACGCATTCGATCGGGCTCCTGAGAATAAGGGGAATTATTTCACGATTATCCCATCCGATCATCTGTCGGTGCCAGCCGATTCAGCAGCAGTGGTAATCGAGTGGCTCCGTAAGAGATAACCAGCGATTGCACCGGATCTTCCTGACGCCGATGAACCGGAGCGTTAGAGCAATCATTTCAAACGAAAATCATCAAAATATTTTACTCACCATACCCATTGACTTGTAGATGTTATACGTTAAAAGTGACGAGACTTAATTTGACTGTATTTGTAAAGTCAATTAATGTTTAGGACAAATTAACTCATTATGGCAGCTCATATCGTTTCTCTTTCAAAGGATAACGAGGCGGCAAGGAGGAGGCGCCGGAGGCGTATGTGCGCCACGCCA